>JBGTNK010000323.1:0-19922 GCA_041743125.1 Chitinophagaceae bacterium | reverse complement strand
AACACTTTCATTACCCAATACGGGTATGGCAGTTACAACTGATATTGGCGATACACATGACATACACCCCCGTAATAAAAAAGATGTTGGCAGAAGATTGGCGGCAATCGCATTGCATAATTCTTACCATTTGGATGTAATGTCTGATGGCCCGGTTTATCAATCAATGAATGTAGTGGGCAACAAAGTGATTCTTTCTTTCAATGGAACTGGTAATGGGTTAATCGTAAAAGATCAATATGGCTATTTAAAGGGATTTGAAATCGCAGGAGCAGATAAAAAGGTTCACTACGCAAAAGCAATTATTGAAGGAGATAAAGTAATCGTCTTTCATGACGAAGTTAAAAACCCGGTGGCAGTTCGATATGGATGGGCAGACGATGCAAAGGATTGTAACCTATTTAATTCAAATGGCTTTCCTGCAGTGCCTTTTCGTACTGATGATTGGAAAGGAATAACTGAAAATGAAAAATATAAAACAAATAAATAAAAACATTTTTCAGAAACATGAAAAAGCAAAACTCAATCTTTTTTTTATTGCTGGCTTTTGTTACTGCATGTTCTATTTCTTGCAACTCCAAAAAAGAAGTAATTGTAAAGGAATTTGCATCTGATTCTTTGTCCAAAGTTCCCTTGGATAAAAAATTAGAGTGGTTTCACGAAGCAAAATTTGGATTATTTATTCATTGGGGTCTATATGCTTTGCCTGCAGGCGAATGGAAAGGAAGGCCGGGTAAGGATCACGGTGAATGGATACAGTGTTCAGCGAATATACCCGGTGGAGAATATGAAAAGCTGGCACCTCAGTTTAATCCTGTAAAGTTCGATGCAAAACAATGGGTATCGCTAGCCAAGAAAGCAGGGATGAAATATATTGTCGTTACCACAAAACATCATGACGGCTTTTGCCTTTTTGATTCCAAACTCACAAAATATGATATTGTTGATGCCACGCCTTATGGCAAAGATCCGATGAAAGAGCTTGCTGCTGAATGCGAAAAGCAAGGGATTAAATTGTGTTTTTATTATTCCGTACAAGACTGGCATCATCCGGAGTACCCGGCTAAGTTTTCAAAATTTTCTAAAGCTCATCCTGATGGCTTTCATGGCTTTGCTAACTCCAATGCAGATTATCAAAAATACTTTGACTACATGGAGGGGCAGGTAAAAGAACTTCTTACCAATTACGGGCCCGTAGGTATAATCTGGTTTGATTGGTGGGGGGCTGCATTTAATCCCGGTGAAATAAAGAACATTGCGAGGGCACATGCATTTGTAGACTCCATTCATAAATGGCAACCCAATTGTCTTATCAATAACAGACTTAATGGAATCGGTGCGGATTATGGAACCCCCGAACAGGAAATTCCAGGGCAAATCCAAAAGACTGCCTTTGAGGTCTGCATGACCTTGAATGAACATTGGGGTTATAATAAATATGATCAGAATTGGAAAAGTGCAAAGGATGTTATTTACAAACTCTGCGACATAGCTGGTAAAGGAGGAAATTATCTTTTAAACGTTGGGCCAACAGCCGAAGGAGTGATCCCTGAAAAGTCAAATGAAATATTAGGTGAAGTTGGACGCTGGCTTGAAGTTAATGGAGAAGCTATTTACAATACAACATCCGGCGGGCCTTCTGTTACCTGGAACGACGATATAAAATCAATCACTGCGAAACCACAAACCTGGTATTTACATGTTTTTAGCTGGCCCAAAGATCGCAAGGTCTACCTGGATTATGTAACAAAGAAGATCGACAAAGCCTATTTATTAGCTGATAAGCAAGCGTCACCACTTAGACTGGATGTTCATTCCCGGGGCATTATAATTCATCTTCCTGATCAACCATTGGATTCGATTAACAATGTGATCGTATTGAAGTATCAGGATCAGAAATAAATTACTTATGTATTATCATAACTTTTAATTCTCTTCAAAATGATAAAATTATTTATTTTTTGCTTATTTTTTTCCATACCTGATCTTCCTGCGACAGCTACTTATTATTATGACATACTAATTTTAAAGGAAGTTGCCGGTTTGCTTGCAATGGAAGAGGACAGGAAGAAATACGATGACCTGAGTTTGGAGGTAAAAAATGCATTTAATAATAGATTTTTTGACAGGTCAGCCATGACTTACGATAAGGGAACCCAGACAGATAATGCAATAGCCATCTATTTTGACCTGGTGAATCCTGAGTATAAAAAGGAAATAATTGCAAGCCTGATCCGGGATATCAAAGCAAGAAATTACGCATTAACTGCCGGTGAAATCGGCTGGAGATATGTTATAAGAGTTTTACGTGACAATGGCTTATCTGATGTTCTTTTCAGAATGAATAACCAATCTGATGTTCCCGGGTACGGATACCAACTGGCTAAGGGCGCCACCGCATTAACCGAGTCATGGAAAGGGCTTAGTGCTTCCAACAACCACCTGATGTTTGGCCAGATAATGGAATGGTTCTATGGCAGTCTGGCTGGTATAGGTCAGACTCCAGAATCATTGGCTTTTAAAGAAATAATTATTAAACCTGAACCCGTTGGCGATATTACTGAAGTGAAAGGAAGTTTCAAATCTCCCTATGGTTTAATCATAAGTTACTGGAAAATAGATGGCGAGAAATTTGATTTGTACATTACGATTCCACCTAACACAAAAGCTACGGTATTCCTACCTTCTCTTAAAGACTCTGCATTACTGGAAGGTGGCAAAAATGTGAACCGCGTTAAAGGCATAACATCTCAGGAGTGGGAAAACGGTCGATGCGTTTATCAAATCGGATCTGGAGATTTTCACTTCACCAGTACGTTTGCGACTGTAAAAAAATGACCTGGCCTTTTAAAAGGTTAGTGTCAGCATGAAGAAAATTGTCTGGCTTGAGAAGTTTGTAAAAGGCGGGACTTCCAAAATAAAGCTTCCGACACCTGTTGGCGTTACAGGGCCGATTCAAACACTATCAATGAAAGATTTGGTGCAACATTCAGAACTTGGGCTAGGTGAACCCTTGAAACAAATAGGTAGATGACATTAATATATTAACGAGCAAATTAAACCATCATGAAAAAGAAAACTTCGACTAATCGCAGGCAGTTTATTGCTAACACAGCAAAGGCTGCTCTTGCTTTGAAACTACTGCCTTTCCACAATTTGTTAGGTCAGGGTATTGATTTTGATAACGGCATAGTAGGTTTAGATTCTCTTCCTTTTGAAAATGTTTTTCCCGGAGGTGAACTCCAGAAAAGGATGGTCTTAAACTTTTCCCGCTTGCAGGATCCGGAATTTACCTTTAAAGCAGTTTCTACTGCTTCTACGGTTAAAGATGCTCCAGGCGACTGGATTGGGAGGGATATACTAGGACTTACCTTACTTTCCCGGGTATTGCATAAAGATGCACCTGATAATTTAAAAGAAATTATTAGCAGGCTTCCTGAATTATTTAATGAAAAGGGATACATAGGCCCAGTACTTACATCCGGTGAAATTGACGAAGGCCAGGTAACGGGGCATAATGCATTGATAAGAGGCTTGAGTGAATATTATTTATGGAAAAAAGATCCGCAGGTATTAAACTATTTGCAGACCATGGTTACTAATCTTTTTATTAAAAATGAAGAACTAATCAGCAAGTATCCGATAGAAACAACAGAAATTAAAAAAGCAGATAAAGTGATTGGTGCAGCGGTAGGATCAACAAATGTTTGGAAAAACCTTTCATCTGATACAGGGCAATTCTTTATGACACTTGATGCCATTACACAGTTTTACCAAATCAGCCCTTCAAAAGAATTAAAAACTACAATCGAAACTATTATCAATAGGTTTAATCAAGTTGATTTTGTAAAAGTTGGTTACCAAACACATTCATTTCTAAGTGCTTTACGGGGTATTTTAAGATGGTTTGAAATTACAGGTGATAGAAAATATCTGGCCATTGTAGAGTTAAGATATGCGGCATACGAGAACCTGGCTATGACGGAAAACTATGAAAACTATAATTGGTTTGGCCGCCCTTTATGGACGGAAGCTTGCGGAGTAATAGATTCATTTATGCTTACTGCTCAATTATGGAAGATTACTAAAAAGAACCATTATCTCCATTGGTCGCATTTGATTTTATACAATGCCATTTATGCCGGCCAGCGGCCTAACGGTGGGTTTGGCACTAATGTATGCACCAGAGTGGTAGAAAAGCCAATTTTGGAAGCTCACTCTGCTTATGAGGCGCCTTGGTGTTGCAGCATGCGAGGTTCTGAAGGACTTGCACAACAGGCTGCATACACAATGTTTACAAGTAAAGATGAAGTGATCATTCCTTTTTATGAGACTACAAATGCAGAGCTAACTTTTTTCGATGGAGCACTCCATATTAGTGAAACATCTGATTATCCTTATAGCGGGAAATCAGAGTTTATCATTGAAAAAGCGACCACCAAAAAAGTAAAAAGCGTATCTTTTTTTATTCCACATTGGGCAGATCAAAAATCAGTGGAACTGTACTTAAATCATAAAAAGACTGATTTCAAAATAAAGAATACTTTCATAATCCTCACTCATCAGTTTTTTGAAGGCGATCAGATTCAACTGAATTTCCGTTTTGCTTTACGAGAAGAAAGCGCTTTGCATAAAACAAAATTGCTTACGAAGAAATATTTTCACGGCCCTTTATTGCTGGGAATTGATACCCAGATAGAACTCACTATTCATCCAACAACATTGTTTAACTATATGGGGGAAGGCATTTATACTTCCGGCAATATGGTATTGAGGCCGCTAACTGACCTTACCTGGATGGAAGAAGCTAAATCGAAGGCTACCAGGAGGCAAATACTTTTTATGGGTTGACCGAAATTGAAATTGGAGATTAATTTAAATATTCTGCGTGCCTAAGTCTTGTGTGTGCTAGCAAATGCGGAGAGAGACTTGGACTTTAATTTTGAAACTTAATCATATATTAATTAGATCGATTGCAATACATAATTTTATTTAGCACCCAATTAATCAAAACCATTTACTTATGACCCGAATTATTCTATTTCTGATTCCATGCATGCTTTGCACTGTAGCTTTCAGTCAGGTAAATATCAAAACACAGGGAACAACTGTGTTGGCAGATACACTATATCAACAATTTCTATCACCACCAAACGCATCGCGCCCGCGTGTGTGGTGGCATTGGATGAATGTAAATATTACTAAAAATGGAATCTGTTTTTTCTTGTTCTTCATTCTATTTTCGAGTAGTGCTATGAGCCAAAAAACAAAGGCATCATGGATTTGGTATCCTGGGGATTTTGAAATTTGGTTAAGCAATGAAGTACAAGCCAGGCGAACAAAACGAGATGCCATTCTTCCACCCTGGTGGAGGGTGTATAGTCCTAACAACAGTGTAAGTTTTGGCAGGCAGGTTGACTTAAAAGAGGCGGAAGAAATTATTGTTGCTGTAGAAGGGAAATACAATGTAACAATTGATGGAAAATATTTGCAGGGTGATGTACATAAAATTTTAATTGCCGCAGGAAAGCACACCATCAATTTTCAGGTATTTAATTCAGCCACACCTCCCTCCGTTTTTATATCAGGCAAAACTTTAGTTTCCGACACCAGCTGGTATAGTAATACCATTCGGGGCGGCTACCCCGATAATATTAATAACCTTGGAAACGTAAAGGCCGATGCCTGGACGTTTAATAGCATTGATCTACCGCCATCAAAATTTAAGCTTCAGACGGTAGAAAAGAAGCCGGTAAAAGAAGAGCGCAAACCGGGATCTGTATTGATTGACTTTGGAGCAGAAACTTTTGGGTATCTAAGAATGAAGGAACTGAAAGGAACCGGAAAAATTAATGTCTATTATGGAGAATCTTTGGAAGAGGCGCTTTCAATTGATTCATGTGAGACTCTTGATCGCTTTTCAATAGCAAACAATACCGCATCGGATTTTGTTGCCAACCACTCACGGGCATTTCGATACGTGAATATTCACTACAGTAATGACATACAGTTTAAGGAGGTTGATATGCTGTATGAATATTTGCCGGTAGATTACAGAGGCTCATTTAAAAGTTCAGATACTGAGCTTAATAATATTTGGAACGTTTCTGCCTACACCTTGCATCTGAATACCCGTGAATTTTTCTTTGATGGAATCAAACGTGACAGATGGATTTGGTCTGGGGATGCCAACCAAAGTTACCTGATGAACTACTATTTATTTTTTGATAACCCTGTTGTCAAACGCACCATATGGGCAGTACGCGGAGCTGATCCGGTGGAAACACATCTTAATACTATCCTGGACTATTCGTTCTACTGGTTCATGAGTATTTATGATTACTATCTGTACTCTGGTGACAAAGAGTTGATCAGGAAGATTTATCCAAGGATGATTTCATTAATGGAGTTTTGCCTCAACCGGAGAAACAACAATGGCATGGTGGAAGGGCTTCCCGGAGATTGGGTTTTTCTGGACTGGGCTCCTATTTCTAAAGAAGGGGAACTAAGTGCCATTCAAATTCTTTTTTGTCGCAGTCTTGAGTCTATGGCGCTATGTGCTTCGCTGATGAATGATTCACAACGATCGCAGGAGTATGCTTCCTTAGCGAAGGAACTAAGGGCAAAAATTCTGACTGTTTTTTGGAATGAAGATCAAAAGGCCCTGATGCACAATAGAAAAAATGGACAGTTGGAAAAGGAAGTTACACGTTATGCCAATATGTTTGCGATGATGTTTGATTACTTGGACACGGCAAAAACAGAATCAGTAAGGAGCAATGTACTGCTGAATGATAAGGTATTAAAGATCACCACGCCATACATGCGGTTCTATGAATTGGAAGCCCTTTGTGCAATAGGAGAGCAAAAATATGTTTTGCAAGAAATGAAAAATTACTGGGGCGCAATGTTGAAGGAAGGCGCTACTTCTTTTTGGGAACTATATGACCCCAATGAAGAAGGAGTTAAGAAATATGCAATGTACGGTCGGCCATTTGGCAAAAGCCTTTGCCATGCATGGGGAGCAAGCCCAATATATTTATTAGGGAAATATTATTTAGGTGTTAAACCTTTGAAACCCGGGTATGAAGAATATTTGATCGAGCCGAATTTGGGAGGTCTGGAATGGATGGAGGGTAAAGTGCCGACTCCAAATGGAGATGTATCCATCAAGGTAACTAAAAAGCAAATTACAGTTACAGGGGTCGCTGGAGTCGGGGTGCTTCGTTTCAAAAGTGACGGAAAGCCATGGACAAAAGTTGGCATAATTAAGAAAACGGGATTTAATCTTTACGAACTGAAAATTGAACCGGGAAAAGCATACTTGATCAATTATCTTTTACCTAAGAATAAATAATCAGTAACCAGAGGAAATACATTATTAAATGTCAAATCAAAAAGTAGGTTCTCAATGCTATAATATCATATTCATAGTGAACAAGAAGTCACTAAATGCTTTAATCTCACTGCTGCTTTTATTACTCTCTTCCTGCGGGGAAAAGGCGCTGGTGCATCAACTAAACCCTGAAAAAAATAGTAAAATAGTTTTCCTGGGAAATACTTTTGCAGTTGCACTACAGGAGACCGACTATTTTGAAACACATTTATATAAAAGTTTTCCGGAGAGTAATCTCACCGTAAGGAATCTTGCGTGGAGCGCTGATGAGATAAATCTACAGCCCAGGCCTTTAAATTTTGGAACACTTGATCAACACCTGCAACAACAGAAAGCCGATATTATTTTCGCCTGTTTCGGGTTAAATGAGGCTTTCAAAGGGCTGGATAGCCTGGAGCAATTTAAGAAACAGATGATGATGTTTCTTAGCCATTTACAGAAGCAAAGGTATAACGGCCGCTCAGCCCCGAAGGTCATTCTTGTTTCGCCCATTGCGCATGAAAAATTGGGAGGGTTTTTGCCTAACCCCGCCGCTCATAATAAAAACCTAAAACAGTATACCGAGGGTATGCGGCAAATTGCGAAAGGATTGGGTATTCCTTTTATCGATCTATTCGGGCCTACTACGAAACTGATGGAGAGGGGCACCGATTCATTAACGTCTAACGGAATTCATTTGAATGACAGAGGATATAAGGAAGTAAGTGAAATAATGGCCACTGCGATGGGCTTTCCTGTTACTTCCTGGACGCCGGACCAGCATTCTAACAGGTTAAGAAAAGTTATAGCAATAAAGAACAAGCATTTTTTTTACAAGTTTAAGGCCGGGAATGGAGAGTATATTTACGGCAGGCGCAGAGAGTGGGCGGGTGGACGATTACTTCCATCTGAACTCCATGAAATTGATACGATGGTATTGAGGCTCGACAGCGTCATCTGGTCCGGGATTCAATATGACAATCTTGACATGGATAAGGTAAAGAACATCACTGATTATTCCCGGAAATATAGACCACTCAACAATTCACAAAAATCGGAAGCGGATATTTCCCAATTCATTCTGCAGGAAGGTTATGAGATTAATTTATTTGCTTCCGAAATAGATTTTCCTATTGCCAACCCGGTCTCGATTACGTTCGATCCAAAGGGAAGAATGTGGGTAGCTTCCATGCCTTCTTACCCACACTACTACCCCGGTAGCCCTCCCGATGATAAGATCGTCATTCTGGAGGATACGGATCGTGACGGAAAGGCGGATAAGCATACTGTATTTGCAGATAGGTTATATCTCCCCTTAGGATTTGAATTAGGCGATGGGGGTGCTTATGTTACGCAGGCTCCTGATTTCGTTTTTTTAAAAGATACGGACGGAGACGGCCACGCTGACCTTAGGAAAACCCTCCTAACGGGGTTTGGAACAGAAGATTCCCACCATTCTCTCTGCGCTTACACCTGGGGTCCGGATGGAGCCTTGTATATGCACACAGGAACTTTTCTGCATTCCCAGATAGAAACTCCCTATGGTCCTAAAAGAGGAGCATACGGAGTGACATGGCGATATGAACCCCGTACGATGAAGTTAGATCCATATGTCTCTTATTTCTATGCCAATCCCTGGGGAAATGTCTTCACCCGCAATGGTACCCATTTAATCGGAGATGTATCAACCGGTATGAATTACTTTGCACCACCCCTAACTGTTGCTATCGATTACCCTAAGAAGCATAAGGAGATGAAAGATTTCCTTACAACATCAGTGCGTCCCAAAACCTGCGGGATGGAGATTGTATCAAGCCGACAGTTTCCGGCAAGCGCACAAGGGAATATACTTTTCAATACATTCATTGGATTTCAGGGCATCAAGCAGCACAAACTATCCGAGAATGGGAGTGGTATCATAGCGCATGAAACAGATCCTCTTTTGCAATCGAAAGACAGGAATTTCAGGCCTGTGGATCTCAAGTTCGGACCGGACGGAGCATTATATGTGGTGGATTGGTATGATCCCATTATACAGCATGGAGAACAGAACTTCCGGGACCCTCTCAGAGATCATACCCGCGGCCGAATATGGAGAATAATCTACAAAAATAACAAGACGTTGAAACCCGTTGATCTAACACAATTGAGTGTCGGCGAACTTCTAAATCAGCTCAAGGTTTTTGAAGACAGGACAAGGTACAGGACAAGAATACAGCTAAGAGAGTTTCCCGAGGCCGAGGTTATTCCTGCCCTTAAGAAGTGGATCTCAGGACTAAATTCAGCCGAACCCAATCATGAATATCATAGACTGGAAGGGCTTTGGGTCTACCAGCAGTTTAATCATCCAATGGTGGGGCTGCTATCCGATCTTCTGAAAAGCAAGGATTATAATGTAAGGGCGGCTGCAACCCGGGTATTGTTTTATTGGAATGAGCGGATCAAGGGCGCGGAGGAGAAGCTTATTGTTATGTCTAAAGACCTTGCCCCGCGGGTAAGGGTGGAAGCAATAGCTGCCCTAAGCCATTTCCGCACTGAGGAAAGTGTAAAGGCCTTGCTAGCTACCACAGAGCTGCCAATAGATGATTATATAGATTATGCGTTGACGGAATCATTCAAACAGTTGAAACCCATTTGGATGGAAATGTTCAAGAGAGATAACGAATTTCTTGCCAACGAGCCTGACAAAGCAAAACGCTTACTTCAACCATTTATATCTCAAAAGGATTTGGACGGACCCAACTACTATGTACAGGATGATCCCCAATGGCCTATATATTCCTTCAAGGCCTTTTCACAGGAAGATTACAAGGCTTTATCGTCAGCTACAGCAGTCACAAATTTTCGGAAGAGTTTGATCCAATTTGAGAAAAATAATAAGGTGAAACCCGGGGGCATAACACCGTCAAAATCAAACCCGGATGCAATAGTTATTCATTTGGCTTCCATCCCGGGAAAAATGCTTTTTGATAAAAGCACTATTACAATTCCCGCGGGAAAGTCCATTTCTTTAATTTTTGAGAATCGCGATCAGATGTCGCATAATGTGGTAATTATTATGCCGGGTAGTACGGACAAAGTGGGAAAAGCTGCAGATAATATGGCAAGTCTAAAAGATGGGTATGAAAGGAACTTTGTGCCAAGTATAGCCGATGTATTAATTGCTACTCCATTGGTTGCCGCCGGCAAAACTTTTCAATTGGATTTCAAAGCGCCCGATGCGCCAGGTAAATACCCTTTTATTTGTTCTTTCCCAGGTCATTGGAGAGTGATGCAAGGAGTATTTATCGTAACTAATGATCAGGCTGCGAAATGATAAGCTCATGGTTTGGATTCATTTGATGCTAACTTTTGAATCATCTGGATAAAATAGGATATAGAATTTTGATTTATGATAACACTTTAGTCCAGGAACATTTGAATGGATAAAATTATCCGGATAAAGCTTAGAGACTGGTTTTCACAACACATATTTCACTAACCTTAATTAATGTATCATGGCAATCAAAAGAAGGGTCTTCATTAAACAAACTGGAATGATCACAGCCGGACTGCTTACCACGCAATGGCAAGGTGCTACCTTATTTGCACAGACAAAAAGCGGAAATCCCATTCTTGAAAAAAAACTAGATCGCAAATGGATTGATTCCTTATACGCAAGGGGAACCCCAACGACATACCTCAAATCTAAGAATGAGCTTGATTATATTGGCATGCCGGTCGGGGGAATTGGTTGCGGCACCCTATATCTTGGCGGTGATGGACGACTTTGGTTATGGGACGTGTTCAATAAGAATCAAACCGGAGTCATTTACAAAAATGTCAAATGGCATGAAAAGATCCAGAACAATTTTGATTTTCTGCGTCCGTTTGATGGTGCGAACTATGTAGAACCAGTAAAGGACATACGGCCGCTGGATCAGGGATTTGCTATACGGATTGAGATAGAGGGCAAAACCATTACAAAGCGCCTTCATGTTGACGACTGGGAAGAGGTGTCTTTTGAAGCCACTTATCCAATGGCCACGGTTCGGTATGTTGATGCAACGGTGCCTATCTCTGTTACTATGCGGTCCTATTCACCTTTCATTCCCCTTAATGAAGAGGATTCTGGCTTGCCAGCAACAATACTTTCTTTCAACGTAGAAAATAAAGCAGCCTCCACAGTCAAGATTACCCTTACCGGCTGGCTTGAGAATAAATCGAGTCTATACAGTATAACGGGTGAGGAGTATTACCGGATAAATGAAGCCTTCAATACTGAAGGATTTTCGTGTGTGAAAGAGTCTGCGTCCAGCTACAATTGGGCTGATGAAAGTTTTGTGAATGCATCTGACTATGGTAATTTTTGCCTGGCTTCATTCAATCCAGAAACAAAAATCAATACCGATGCCCGACTTGACGTGAATGAATCCCTATTTGATACCGAAAATTTAGGGCGTAAAAAAATAGAAATGAGAAAGGCGGTAGCCACCGTTGGCAACACATTTTTATTGAGCTCAGGTGAAAAAAAAGAGCTTAACTATGCCATCACCTGGTATTTTCCAAATCTTTCATTTGAACTTCTTAAGAAGGAAGGAAAACGCTATTATACCAATAAGTTCAAGTCATCACAGGAAGTAGCCAGCTACGTTTATTCAAATTTTGAACGGCTCTCAACACAGACAAAACTTTGGTGCGACACATGGTATCATCAAAGCATTTTACCTTACTGGTTCCTGGAACGAACATTTTTAAACATATCAACGCTGGCGACAACAACGGTACACCGGTTTCAGTCAGGAAGATTTTATGGCTGGGAAGGTGTAGGCAGTTGTCCCGGCACATGCTCCCATGTCTGGCAATACGCTCAGGCTGTCGCAAGAATCTTTCCTGCACTTGAAAGAGACACACGTGAGCGAGTGGATTTAGGTGTAGCCTTTCATGACGATGGACATATTGGATTTCGTGGCGAATATGACACTAATCCTGCAATTGACGGCCAGGCTGGAAGAATATTAGGCATTTACCGCGAACACCAGATGAGTTCAGATAATTCCTTTCTGAAACGCAACTGGGCAAAAACAAAACGTGCTATAAAATTCCTTTTAATGCAGGACACCAACGGGGACGGCATGACTGATACAGTATTAGAGAATACACTGGATGCCAAGTGGCCCGGTGAAATTTCATGGATTGTAGGCCTTTCAATTGCCGCAGTTAAAGCGGGGCAGCAAATGGCAGAAGAAATGAAAGATCATGATTTCGCTTCAAAGTGCAGGGTCTATGTTTCCAAAGGGTCTGCCAACATGGAAAAATTCTTATACAACGGTGAGTATTTTATTCATCGCCCGGATGCTGTGAAGGGAAAAACTGTGATTGGTTCGTATAACACCTGTCACATTGATCAGATTTATGGTCAGAGTTGGGCGTTCCAGGTAGGTCTGGGTCGAATACTCGACAAGACAAAAACGCTCTCAGCGTTGAAGGCACTTTGGAAATACAATTTCACTACTGACGTGGGACCTTACTTGAAGACGCATCGCAATGGTCGTCCTTATGCGCTACCCGGAGAAGGAGGAATGATCATGAACACGAACCCTACGGAAGAAGCTGATCCTTATGGCGTAAAAGATGCATGGCAAGTGACATATTTTCACGAATGCATGAGCGGTTTTGAACACCAGGTCGCCTCTCATATGATGGCAGAAGGAATGATTGAGGAATCTCTTGTTTTGACAAAGGCGATTCATGACAGGTATCATGCAGCTAAGCGAAACCCGTTTAATGAAATAGAATGCAGTGATCACTATGCCAGAGCAATGGCCAGTTATGGCACCTTTATCACCGCTTGTGGGTTTGAATACCACGGACCAAAGGGATATATCCGGTTTGCTCCCCAAATTGCACCTGAAAATTTCAGCGCATCTTTTGTTACGGCGGAAGGATGGGGAACCTATACCCAGCAAAGAGACCGATCAATACTAAAAGCAGAACTACTCATAAAATATGGAATACTAAGAATAAATGTGCTTGGTTTTGAGACGGATGAAAATCTTGCGAAAGCATCAGTAACATGGCAAGGCAAACAATTACCTTTAAAATTATTTAATGTAGGGAATCAATATACAATTAAATTAAACACTCCAGTCGTAATCAGCTCATCAGGCAAATTAGAAATTAAAATTTACTGAATAGTAAACGCACAATAATAATAACATGGCGTCAAAATTCTTTTATGCTCTTCCAATTCTACTGATAAGTTTTGTTGCATGTAATAGCCCGGAAACAAAAGAAGAAAATAAAACATACACTAAAGGTAGTTTTGGATATGATTTAGCTTTTCTTCAAAAATATGATAGTGTTATCGTTTTAAAGAAGGGGGATGCACTGCTCATTGTTTCTCCAAAATACCAGGGTAAGGTTTTTACTTCTACGGCTGATGGATTACCAGGAAAAAGTTTCGGATGGATCAACTATAAATTATTTGACGGGCCTTTAGATGAGCACATAAATGTTTATGGAGGTGAGAACCGTTTATGGTTAGGACCCGAGGGTGCAAAATTTTCACTGTTCTTTCCTAAAGGTGCAAAAATGGAATTTGCCAATTGGAAAACACCAGCAGCTTTGGACAGTGAACCGTGGACAACGATGGGAAAAAACGAAACCTCAGTAAAGTTGCAAAAGGATATGCAACTAGTGAACTATGCAGGAACGGTTTTGAATCAATTAGTGAAACGCAAAATTACAATACTGGAAAAAGCGGAGACGGAAAACTTGTTGCAAGTAAACTTCAATACTAAGATTAAATGGGTGGGATATCAAACAGAAAATACAATTACCAATTCAGGAAACAATGAATGGAATTCCACAACGGGCATGCCCTGTATATGGATGCTCGATATGTTTACTCCTTCGGATTCAACAGTTGTTATAATTCCATATATGGATGGTAATCTACCTATTGCTAATACAGACTATTTCGGAAAGTTACCAAATGAAAGAATTCGTTATAAAAACAATGTGTTGTTTTTTAAAGTAGATGGCAAACAAAGAGGCAAACTTGGGATTTATCCTGAAAGGGCAAAGCCTGTTGCGGGCAGCTATGATTGGCAACAACAAATACTCACCATTACTCTTTTTGATGTAAATCCATTAGGAAAATATCTAAACCAGGAATGGAGAACAGATAAAAAACCTTTCAGCGGGGATGCAATGAATGCCTATAATGACGGGCCGCTTGCGGATGGTAAGCAGTTGGGACCGTTTTATGAATTAGAGTCGGTTTCTACTGCGGCATTTTTACAGCCGGGGAATGCACTCACTCACTATCATAGTGTATTTCATTTTAGGGGAGAGAAAAATGAGTTAAACGAGATTGCTAAAAAAGTGTTTGGAGTTACTATAGAAGAGATTAAAAAAGTTTTCAACTAACGCTAACTTGTTCCACCATTTGAATTTATTTTATCCGATCCTTTTAATTAAAAAAAAACAAAGAACTCAAAAAAGAAAGTCGCTTTCAGTCATGCTAGTAAAAATAATTCGGGGATTGCTTATTGACAAAAAGAATTATAAATAGATTTTTGGTCACGAAACCATTCGGTAACATTACACAATCATGAAGAATATCATTAAATGGCCATTAAAAAAATTTAACCCAACGGGCATGATAATACCAGCCTGGCCATTGCATGCCTGCGTACCGAAATGCAATCTGGCATGCAGGCATGTTTCCTTAAAAATTAAACACAACTAAACACATGAAACTAATTTATTCCTTCCTTTTCTTATTCTTGTTTTTCAATGCTTTTGCACAGGAAAATAAATCAGCCATAACGCCCAAAAAGCAAATCATTTTATTCAATGGGAAAGACCTTACCGGTTGGGAGGGAAAGGAAAGTATCTGGAAAGTGGAAAACGGGGTTATTATTGGGGGTAACAAAAGCACTTCGCAACCTCAAAACGAATTTTTGTGTACGTCCTCAGCGTACCAAAATTATGAGCTCGAATTAAAATTTAAACTAAACGGATATAGTGGTTTTATAAATGCGGGTGTGCAATTTCACAGTGAAAGGTCGGTAAATCCGGCAAATGAAATGATTGGTTTTCAAGCAGATATTGGCCCTGATTGCATGGGCTCGTTATATGATGAGTCCCGGAGAGATAAGTATTTAATCAAAGCCGATCAGCAAAAGGTTAAAATAAAAGATGGATGGAATACATACCGGATCAGGTGTGAAAAAAATTTTATCACCCTTTGTATAAATAACAAGCAAACGATATCCTACACAGAAACTGATTCAAGTATTTCCTTATTAGGGAAAATAGGTCTGCAAATTCATGGCGGAGGTGTTCTTGAAATATCTTATAAGGATATTGTTCTCAAACCTTTGAATTAAAGAGTTTACTATTTTAAATCGTATCAAAAAAAATTGAACAGCTAGATTACATAAAATATAAGAGTATCTAAAAACTACGGGAAAGTTTTCCTTAAAAAATCAAGTCCTTCTTTTGCTATTGTATCACCGGATCCATCAATGATTCGCCAAATAGATGCCGCTTTAGCAATTACTTTTACTTCAGGTGTAAATGATTCAATAACTAATTGGCCTTTGTAATCAATTAAATGAAGAGCTTCTTTAATACTTGCCCAATTAGTGTGATCACCACCAGGCGTACCGCGATCACTGCCACATGCATGAAGCAATGCTAAGTGTGATCCTGCTTTTCTTATAGCATCACCCAAATGCTTTTCTTCGATATTCATGTGGAAAGTATCAAGGTGAATAAATAAATTTTTACAGCTCACTTTTTCAATCAGCTTCAATCCTTGTTCACAGGTATTAATAAAATCCGTTTCAAAGCGGTTTAAAGGCTCTATTGCTAATTTTAAATTCTTAGCTTCGGCATAACCACATAACCGCTTTAAATTGCGCACTACCGATTGTTCCTGCAAAGCATAGTCTGAAGGAGATACGGCATCGGCACGACCAACACTTGAGTACAGGGGTCCAACCACCATCTCCGCTTCAATATCTTTTGCAAAATCTATTGTTTGTTCAATGTAACGAAGAGCTGTTTCCTGTTGCTCTTTTGTGCCCCGTAAGTCGCGATCTGGACCTAACGCCGCAGCAACGGAAATACATTTAAGGTTATGCTTTGTCAATGCCGATTTGATAATAGCTGCATTCAAAATTGTCGGATCTTCAGCGGCAATTTCAACGCTATCAAACCCCCAATCTGAAAACTTGGCAAATAACTTTACGCTATCATTGGTAAAGGGTGAAGTAAATAAAAAGCTGTTTATTCCAATAGAATACATAATAACTTTATGGTTTTTATTAATTTCTAAACATATTAATTACTATGTCCCATATTATAAAATATGGAAAGTCCATCCTTACCAGCCGTTATGATGTCCTGCCATCCATTTCGATCTAAATCGTAAACTGAAAAATATATTCCTGTTCCTTTTCCAACGCCTTGTTTGCCTTATGAAGCATCGAATAATAACGCCAATTATTTTGCTGCAGTTCAGGCGATAGGCGGAACTGATAATTTAATAACAAGGGTATTCTGGGATACTCCATAAATCCTGGATAAGAAAGGCATGTAATGTGTTAATCAATAATTACGGCTTGTACTTTTGTTAAATGCACCCATGTAGATTATTTTCACTGGTTACGATTTATCTTTTGTCTGTAATTTTTATTTAAAAGATCTATCTCAAATTAATTTCTCTTTTTTCGCCCCTGGTATTATGTATTTCAATTTTCCTGATATTTTTATTAATAGAAAGAAAGTTGGATGATTGAGACAGGAATGAACTTCCATAATAAATTTCTTCTTTTCTTACTTGTCCGTTAGTTAAGGTGATCAAAGCATGTCTGTCGTTTGCGTCGTAAGTAACCAACTTTTCCAAATCACTTTTGGTTCTGAAAACTTTTAATGGTCCTTTGTTTTGAGAAGCAACTATTAAAGCTGAATTGTTTATTCCTTTTATCTTTATAAGAGCTTTGGCATCTCCTGACAGGAAAAAACCACTTTGCAAAATGCTTTGCTGTTTAAAATTTCCTTTACCATCACCTAATAATACAAGTCCATAAAATGCATCACATCTACCGGTACCCACTTCTGTACCATAATCGTTACCGGAAAGGGTGATATCCAGATATCCATCGCCATTTATATCTTCCACCACAATTCCATAAACAGGCGACAATTGAGCCATGTTTGGTAACGGTTGTATTACAAAATTCCCGTGTCCATTATTTTTTATAAAAGCTGACTTAAAATAATTTGCTTCCAATTTAAGAGCATCTTTTAATTGATCTTCAGTAAATAACTTATGAATACCGGCGTTGGCAAATTCTGTATATTTCAAAAACTTCCTTTTTAAATAGGATAATTGTTCCACAATATCATCGCGGTTATGAGCGGTAAATTCATCGTATTGGCCATTTTTATTTTTTAAAAAGACAGTAGGTATAGCTTCATAAGTTTTATTATTGTCAAAATCTTTGGCATAAATACTTACAGGATGTTGGTCAGTGGGCCGGTAAAAACTGTTTTCACCAAAATTACCAGCTACATAATCCATATCACCATCGTTATCGAAGTCTCCTGAGGTAATACTATTCCACCAACCGGTATGCTGGTTAATTCCCGATTGACTGGTTATATTTTCAAATTTACCTTGATGATTTTTTAAAAAAGTGATTGGCATCCATTCTCCAGCTATTATTAAATCTGCAAAATTATCATTGTCAAAATCCGTCCAAATGGCATCACTTACCAAACCAATATTGATGAGGTCTTTAGCAACTTCCTTTGTAATATCTGTAAATTTAATTATCCCCTTTTTTGAATCATTGCGGTAAATAAAGGAACTAACCGGAAATGGGTATTTGCCAGGCAGTACTCTTCCTCCCACAAATAAATCAAGGTCGCCGTCGTTATCAAAATCTGCAGCTTTAATACAGCTTTTGCTGGTATAATTGATAGGGATTGCATTATTTGCAAGAGTAAAATTCCCTTTACCATCATTTTCATAAAATTTATCCTGATAATTTATTGTATTTGCCAGGTATTGATTACTGCCACTTGCGCAATAAAGGTCGGGGTCTCCATCATTGTCGGCATCAAAGAGTAACACACCCAGGTTATCAAATTGGCTTATACCTGTCATCGAATTTAAGGGCAACGCTTTTGTTATAAATTTTCCACTTGTTTGTTGTAAAAAGAAATTACCCGGGAATTGTGCTGCTCCCCCAACAAAAAAATCATCTAACCCATTTCCGTCAATATCACCGGCGGCCAGCCCGGGCCCATACTGCGATAATTTATGCGGAAGAAGGCGTTCATTATTAAAATCAATAAAATCAGGTTGGTTGTGAATATAGTTAACTCCTGATAAAGAAGTAATATCGGTAAGCAAACTATTTCCATTTATAATTGCTCTTTCCCATGAATCTGGTAATGTTGCATTTTTTATATCGGCAACCAGCAATTGATTAGCAGGAACATTTATTAATTTTTGTTTTTTATTACCAGGCCATCTAATAATCAATGAATCAATGGTTTTATTATTGCCTAACCCAAAATTAATTTTTGTATCTACAGTTGAAAGATACCCCCGGTAGGGGGAGTTTTCATAGACTTGCTGGTTTCCATTGTCATAATATATTTCTACCCATGTACCGATTCCATGCCGGTTATTATTATCTCCTTTCAATTTTATTTGCAGATAATTCGGTTTATTTGTATTAATTTTTTCTAAATTATTTTCATACACAAATGCATTGTCATTGATATTATTTACTACATAATCCAGGTCCCCGTCATTATCTAAATCAACATACACAGCACCATTGGAAAATGACGGTTCGGTCATACCCCAACTTTCAGTAACATTTTCAAATTTTAAATGGCCTGAATTTTTATATATATAGTTGGGTATTTTAATTTTCGGGATTTGATTGAGTAATTCTTGTTTGGTGGCAATATTATTATCTCTAAAGGCCATAAAATCCTTGTCTGTTACGTCTCTTGGATAACCATTTGTTATGGCAATATCACGGTTGCCGTCGTTGTCAAAATCAGCAATACCTGCATTCCAGCTCCAGTCAGTTTCCGCTACTCCTGCATAAAAGCCTATATCACTAAAGACAGGATGCTGGATTGAGTCATTGCTTCCTACCGATGGGCCCCGGTTTAATTGGAGAGTGTTTCTAACATATTGAATCGATTTGTTTCTAAAAGCCATGCTTTGATAAATGAAATAATTATTGCCACCCATATTTTTTTTCTTTCTATAATTATCTTCGGGGTTCATATCAACAGCAATAATATCCGCAAGTCCGTCATTATTAATGTCCGCAATATCATTTCCCATAGCATTTAGGGAGGTGTGTTTAAAATAGGTTTTTATTTCATTGGTGAATGTTCCGTTTTTATTATTAATGTACAATAAATCATCGCTGTAAAAATCGTTAGTTACATATATGTCCTTCCAGCCATCTTTATTAATATCAGCTATGGCTACGCCTAAACCAAAACCAGTTTCTTT
>JBGTNK010000322.1:0-1775 GCA_041743125.1 Chitinophagaceae bacterium | reverse complement strand
AGCCGGGATTGTTTGCCCATTGGAGTGTATGTCCCGCTTACTGATTGAAAGAAGCATCTTGAAGAGCCGTATGAATCGAGAGGTTCACGTACGGTTCTGTGAGGAGCAGGGGGTGAAATCCCCCTTGCTTACTCGACTGGTGGCTGGGCTTCTCCGTCAGTCATTAAATCTTTCGAACGATTGCCAATACTTGTCCTTATAAATGTCATACTCAATTTCAAAGCTGTCCGAATACTTTTGTTGTACTTCGTAAAATATTTTTGAAGGTTTACGAAAATCTCTGCAAGCAAAATAAATTTCTCTTTCTCCGTTGGCAGTTTGTCGTCCAATGTTTAAATAGCCGTCAATGTCTTTTAGCTCTTGCATTATTTTATCTTGTATTTTGTCCAGCAATTTATACTCATTGTCACTAGGCATTCCATTGCTCTTGCTACCGTCATATTTTAATGTTAAGACTGAAATCCAAGGATGTGATGCTTTGCTGTCCCAGCTTAATAAGTCTGTATTGATTACTGCAAATAATTTGTTGCCACTTTCAAGTTCAGCTTCTAATGTTGAATGTCCATCGTTTTCTGTATCGTAACGAGCACCTTCATACTTTTCTATAAATTCTTTTTGTCGCCAGGTTAGAAAGTCTTTAAGCTTTGAAATTGGTATATGTTCTCTTTCCGCTTGTTGTGTACCAACTATTTTTAAAGTATCAATATTATTTACAAAGTCAAGTTCCCCTAAATAGTTGTCCAAAAAAATGTATATCCCGTTTGTAATTTGCTTCCTATTTTCCTCTGTCAAATCGTTGTGAACTATTGTTATTTCTATTTCGTCTGGATATTCTCCAAATTCAGTAGCATAAAATTTTAAGTTACTGCCGTTAAATTCATAACCCGCCATTGATATATTAACATCCTTAATTTCCATTGCAGGTTTTAGTGCAGTGAACTTCCATCCTGCAATATTTGGTGCAGCGTTTACAAGTTCTTCAACAAACACAATGTTTTTTGTATTACCATCTGGCGTCAAAACAAGTTCAACAGTATTATCGTCAAACATACCTGTCAAATAAAAGTACCCGTCTTTAAGCTCTGCCAGTTTTGGTGAAAGTTTATCGAAGAAACCTTTCTCAATTTCTTTACTCCCTTTGCGACTGCTAACTACATTAAAAAAATATTTTTCGTGCTGTGAAAACCAATTCCAAAAGTCGCTATATGATTTGACAGGGTTGTCCTTTTTACCAAAAATGCTTTTAAGAAAACTCATTTGTCTTTGTTGGCTTGTTTTATAGTAGGGTGTCGCTTTAGCCTAACCACCAACAAATAGAAAAGTATCCGCAAGGCCCCCCGAAAAACCCCGCATGTAAAGAATGTTGCGGGGTCTTGCGGTATACTTTTGGATTGACCGATATCGCCGTAAACTTGCTATTAGGGAGAAAGTATCGGTCTTACCAGTTTTATTTGTTTGGTTTTTTAATTCAGTTTTGTTTTTCAATCTGTGCGGCTGTAGTGTTTTGGGCAAAACAGCTTTTGATTGATCATCTAAATTAGGGTTTATACTTTTTACTTTTGGTATCCGGCATTATATATTTCCTGTCAGGTATGCCATTCCCATTACGTCCGTCAACGTTGCCAGTGGTTGGCTTTATCAATAGTTCTGCTTTCTGTTTATCAGCCATCATCTGCCCGCTTCCAGGGATAATATATTTTCAGCAATTGCAATGTTTATCTGTTTGCAACCTTGAAATTTTTTTATTGTGTTAGGCTATGCAAAGTGCTATCCCA
>JBGTNK010000321.1:0-23012 GCA_041743125.1 Chitinophagaceae bacterium | reverse complement strand
CCGATGCATGGAGCTGGCTGGCCGAAAAATGTGTTCTCGAAAATCAATCTACCCGTCAACTTAACATGGCATTTGCCGGCATGCCGCGAAAGACCGGCAAGACCCTGGTACATTATTCTAAAGGCCAGGCAGAAACTCTTTTCTCTACTCGTCCGAATTTTTCAATAAGCAGCTGGACTATTGACAGGCTTTGCCGGGTATGGTTATTACTCCATATAGGTGCAACTAAAAAAGAAGATTATTTTCAAAACATTGAAGCTCTTTTCCAGGTTGCAGAAATGAATGAGCTCGTGGCTTTATACTCTTCCCTGCCCTTATTAAGTTATCCTGAAATGTGGCGCAACCGCTGTGCAGAAGGAATCCGTACTAATATAGGTGTGGCCCTGGAAGCCATCATTTGCAATAACCCTTATCCGTCTGAACAATTAAATGAAGCAGCCTGGAACCAATTGGTGATGAAAGCTTTTTTTACTGAAAAGCCAATACAGCAGATAATTGGTCTTGATCAAAGAGCCAATCCGGAATTAACCCAAATACTTTGCGATTATGCCAATGAACGCTGGGCAGCTTCCAGAACAGTAAACCCACAATTATGGCGCTGTGTTGGAAAATTTATTAATGAGGGTAATTTTCCGGCAATCAAAAGAATTTATTATTCAGCTGATGTACTGGAACAGGAAGCTGCTGCCCTGGCTTGTAACGATAGTGATTACCCGGCAGCAAAAACGTTATTATATCAAAATGACTCCCTGAAGTCAAAAATTGATTCCGGGGAATTGACCTGGAACGTACTGGCAAAAAAGGCCAGCTTACAACCAGGATAAAACGATTACATTGACCTGCCAAAATATTTAAACCACTACCTATGTGTTGCAACAATATCACCGAAAAAGACCTTCAGCCTGGTACTCATATTCCTGATTTGCCTGATAAGATCAAAGGCATGAAGTTCTTTGATCCGCATGTGCACATGACCTCCCGCACTACAGACGATTACCAGGCGATGGCCGATGCCGGCATTGTAGGTTTAATAGAACCCGCCTTTTGGTTGGGTCAGCCGCGGACAGGTGTTGCTACCTTCCGGGATTATTACAGTAGTCTTATTGGATGGGAACGATTCCGGGCATCCCAGTACGGTATTAAACATTATTGCACCATTGGCCTTAATTCAAGAGAAGCGAATAATGAAGCATTGGCAGAACAGGTAATGGAAATTCTTCCACTCTTCATGTATAAGGACGGTGTAGTAGGTATTGGAGAAATAGGCTTTGATGATCAAACCCCGGCCGAAGAAAAATATTACCGGTTGCAACTGGAACTGGCAAAGTCGGCGGAGTTGCCGGTACAGATCCATACCCCCCACCGGGATAAAAAAAGAGGCACTACCCGAAGCATGGATATTTCAGATGAGCATGGACTTGATCCATATATGGTAATTGTGGATCACAATAATGAAGAAACAGTAAAAGAAGTCTTGGACCGTGGATTTTGGGCCGCCTTCACTATTTATCCATTTACAAAAATGGGAAATGAGAGAATGGTTGAAATAGTCAGGAAATATGGCACCGAAAGGATCATGATCAATTCAGCTGCCGATTGGGGAATCAGCGATCCATTGGCAGTGCCTAAAACTGCCGTACTGATGAAAGAAATGGGCATTCCTGATGAGGCCATACAATTAGTGACTTATCAAAATGCAATAACGGCATTCGGGCAAAGCCAGCAAATCAACCTGGAGGATCTTGCCGGATTAAAAGACATAGACCAAAGCCAGAAGTTTGAAGGCAACTCCATTTTGAGAGGAGGACAGCAACCCAGAATGGACAAGAATTCGATCATCATCCGATAAATTAGACCTTTTGCGAACACTCACCGGCCTGCTACGCCTGATGCGTCCTGCCAATATTGTCACCGCCATTTCCGATATCCTTGCAGGAATAATCATTGCCGGGTTTCCTCTTTATTGGGGATCCCATAGTTCATTAGGGCCAATTCTATTATTGGTATTGTCAACGATCGGACTGTATGGCGGCGGGGTAGTTTTTAATGATGTTTTTGATGCAGAGACCGATAAAGTTGAACGACCGGAGCGGCCTATTCCCAGTGGAATGGTCAGCAAAAAAAAGGCAACAGCTTTTGCCTTATTGCTGATGGGAATGGCTATCCTTTCCGCCTCATTTGTCCATAGGGAGGAAATGTTTTCATTACCGGCAATGCTGGCTATCATGATAGCAGTATTGGCCGTAGTTTATGATAAATGGGGAAAGCACCAGTCATTTCTGGGTCCAATAAATATGGGGCTATGCCGGGGATTAAACTTATTGTTAGGGATGAGTATTGTTCCTGCTTCAATAGCAGAATATGGCTGGTTGGGCATTTTCCCGGTAATTTATATTGGTGCCATAACCATGATCAGCCGGGATGAAGTGCATGGCGGTAAAAAGAAAACATTATTTATAGCCGCTATCTTTTATTACATAGTAATAGCAGCTATTAGCTGGTTTGCTTACACAAAGGGAGAAATAGTAATGGCGGGAGGATTTATTTTGTTATTTGGCTTAATGATCGGGTTTCCTTTAGTGAAGGCCATTAATAACCCTTCTGCCAATAATATCCGCCGGTCAGTAAAAGCGGGTGTGCTTGCCGTTATTCTTATGAATGCAGCCTGGGCAGCGGCTTTTGGTGCCATTGGACTGGCTTTGGTTATTTTGTGCCTGCTGCCCTTGTCCTTAATATTAGCCAAAATGTTTGCCGTTACCTGAATGAACATCAATACTTAGCAATGCTTAATTTCGCAGGATAGCTTGTTAGCTCCCGCTTTTTTTTATAGGTTCACCAGATTTTTAAACCGTTTTTCTTATAAAAGTTCCGAAGCCAGATATGGATTATTTGCAACAGTCGTTCCGGGTGAAGTTTGATTACAGGGTTTTCTTTACTGAGCATTTATTTGAAACAGCAAACTCATTATTCCGCGATTATTTAAAATCTCAACAAACTGATAATAAGAAAAAATTATTATTTGTCATTGACCAGGGCATTGTTGAGCATCATCCGGGATTACAAGCGCAATTAAAGCATTATTTAACTTCTGTTCCTGCTTATACCCCCGCTGAGGATATGCTGGTGATTCCGGGAGGAGAACAATCAAAAAATGATGAAAACGCTTTTAATAAAATTGTCAATGCGGTAAATCAATTTGGCATTGACAGGCATTCCTATATTGTTGCTATTGGTGGTGGTGCTTTACTGGATATTGCGGGATATGCGGCAGCCGTATCCCACCGCGGAATTCGTCATATCCGGATTCCTACAACTGTCCTTTCACAAAATGATTCGGGTATCGGCGTGAAGAATGGCATCAATTTTTTTGGAAAGAAAAACTTCCTCGGCACTTTTGCCCCTCCCGCTGCAGTATTTAATGATTATCATTTTTTAACCACATTAACTGAAAGACACTGGCGGTCCGGTATTTCAGAAGCTATAAAAGTGGCCCTGATCAAAGACGCATCCTTTTTTGAATGGTTGGAAGATAAAGCTTCCCTGCTCGCCAAACGTGATATGGCATCCATGAAATATCTTGTAAACCGTTGTGCAGAATTACATCTTCAACACATCGCCGGCAGCGATCCCTTTGAAACAGGATCATCACGCCCATTGGACTTTGGTCATTGGAGTGCCCATAAGCTGGAAACACTTACTGATTTTTCTGTATTTCATGGCGAAGCAGTTGCTATGGGAATTGTCCTGGATAGTGTGTATTCTTTTTTATCGGGTAAAATAACTGAAAAGGATATCACCCGGATCCTCGATCTGATGACAACCCTTGGATTTGATATCACCCACCCCGTGATGAAAATAGAAAATGAAAAAAGTTTATTGATTGAGGGCTTAAATGAATTTCGGGAACACCTGGGCGGACAGCTCACCATTATGTTATTATCCGCCATTGGCAAGGGAGAAGAGGTCCATGAACTGGATATTTCCCTTTTAAAAAAATCGAGTGATTGGATCAATAAAAAAAGAATGGCATGGACACCCGGTACGGACAATTAACGTATTGCAGTAATATTCATTCCGGCGAAACCTGGGAAGAGCACTTTAAACAATTACAAGATCATATCCCTGTAATAAAAAAAAAGATATGCCCGGACCGTCTTTTCGGAATAGGCTTACGCTTATCTCATATAGCCAGCGTTGAAATAAACCAACAAAATAACCTTGCTGTTTTTCAGCAATGGCTGAATGAAAATGACTGCTATGTTTTTACCATGAATGGTTTTCCCTATGGCAGCTTTCACCAATCTGTTGTAAAAGACAAAGTGCATGCCCCCGACTGGACCAGCCGTGAAAGAACAGACTATACCCTTCGCCTGGCAGGGATCCTTTCAACGTTATTACCGGCTGGAATGGATGGAGGTATTTCCACATCTCCGCTCACTTACCGGCACTGGCATGCTCCCGAAAACCTGGAGGAAGTTTTCAAAAGCGCCACTAACGAAATACTTGAAGTTGTCATTGAACTGATAACTATCAAAAAAAGAACTGGCAAATCTATTCATATCGACATAGAACCTGAACCAGACGGATTGCTTGAATCAGGTATTGAATTTATTGACTGGTATGAAAAAAGGCTGATGCCAGCAGGTATAATGTTTTTGAAAGAACGATTGGGCTTAACGAGTGAAGAAGCCGTCCAGGCCATCACCGATCATGTGCAGTTGTGTTACGATATCTGTCATTTTGCAGTGGGATATGAAGATCATGAAAAGATAACCGGCCTGTTAAAACAAAAAGGGATTCGTACAGGGAAAATACAGATCAGTGCTGCTCTTAAATCTTCCCTTCCGCCGGCAGGTCAGGAAAGAGACCGGGTCATTAAAGAATTTCAACAATTTAATGAAACAACCTATTTGCACCAGGTCATTGCATTACAAAAAAGCGGGGCTTTAAAAAAATACCCTGATCTGCCTGAAGCTATCATGCAAGCGAATGATCCATTGGCGAAGGAATGGCGATCTCATTTTCATGTTCCTTTATTTGTAGAGAATTATGGTGTATTGCAATCAACGCAAAAAGATATAGTTACCGTTTTGTCCTTACAGATGAATGATCCCTTTACAAAACATTTGGAAATTGAAACCTATACATGGGAAGTATTACCCGATGAATTGAAACTACCGATGACAGATTCTATCATTCGGGAATTAGAATGGGTGAATGCCTTGTTATCGTCAAAGAAGTAAGTAGTGAAGATTTAATTTCTGATAAATAAAAAGAATATAGTGCATAAAACTGTTGTAATCGATATCGTAGGTTTGTCTTCTTCTCTTATTAATGAGCATACTCCTTTTTTAAAAAAGTATGCTGAGCAAAAGGGCCTGAACAGGATAATGCCTCTTCTGCCTGCTGTAACAACATCAGTACAATCCACTTTTGTTACCGGTAAATGGCCGGCGGAACATGGCATTGTTGGAAATGGATGGTACGACAGGGAGGATTGTGAAATCAAATTCTGGAAGCAATCGAATAAATTAGTACGCTCAGAAAAAATTTGGGAAAGAGCTAAAAAAGCTGATCCATCTTTTACCTGCTCCAATATGTTCTGGTGGTATAATATGTATTCTGATGTTGATTTTTCCGTAACCCCCAGGCCCAACTACCTGGCCGATGGCAGAAAGCTACCCGATTGCTATTCTCAACCAGCCGGATTGAGAGATGAATTACAAAACGAGTTGGGACAATTTCCTTTATTTAAATTCTGGGGACCAGCTACGGACAAAACATCAACACAATGGATAGCGGATGCTTCCTTGTTTACAGATAAAAAGTACGACCCCACGCTTACCCTTATCTATTTACCTCACCTGGATTATTGCTTACAAAAATTCGGGCAGGACCTGTCTATCATCAGTAAGGATTTGTCAGAGATTGATAAGATCGTAGAAGAACTGGTTAATTATTATTCAGCAAAAGGGGCCAGGATCATTTTATTATCTGAATATGGCATTACCCCGGTCAATAACCCCGTTCATCTTAACCGGGAACTCCGGAAAATGGGATTATTGGGAATAAGAACAGAGCGTGGATTAGAATTACTCGATCCCGGCGCTTCAAAAGCATTTGCCGTGGCGGATCACCAGGTAGCTCACATTTATATTAATGACCCCTCTGTCACTTCCATTATAAAAGAAACCCTGGAAAAATTACCGGGTGTTGAAAGGGTATTAAACAAATCAAAGCAACAACAATTTCATCTTGATCACGCAAGATCAGGCGACCTGGTAGTTGTAGCAAACGAAAGCAGTTGGTTTACTTATTACTTCTGGCTTGATGATGCCAAGGCTCCTGATTATGCCAGGGTAGTTGACATTCATAAGAAGCCGGGGTACGATCCGGTTGAGTTATTCATGACTTCTAAAGCCAGGGCCGGTTATAAATTATTAAGAAAAAAGATGGCGCTTCGTTATGTGATGGATGTAATCCCTCTCGATGCGGGATTAATAAAAGGATCGCATGGACGATTGGTATCTGAAAAAAAATTTCAACCTGTTTTGATCACTGACCAACTAAAAGACCAGCAAATTCCAGCTACTGAAGTGTACGATATCATCTGGAAAAATCTTACCATGTAAGATCAGCTAATTGAAAAATTTCAAAACCCATGTCTTTTAACAGCCGGGACCAGGACTACCCTGTCTATTTATCATAAATAAATGATGGGCATTATACTTTTATTGCCTTTTGCCGATCTCCCCATGTCCTTATTATTGTATTTATCCTGAAAGCAGGAAACAGAAGAAAATGGACAAGGGTAAATCTTCTATTCCTGAATTAGCAGTTTTCCGTTTTATACATTGGTTAAAATACTTTTCTTGTATTTATTCATTCTTCCATTTACAATTTCCTAAAGGTTTATGTGTTTATTTTACGTGTAAACACTTAGTCACATTTGGAATAAACTCTTACACCATTAATACATACAAACTCGTATTCTATGAAAACGAAATCTGGTACTTACAGGAAAGGCATCCTTTTAATATTCCTTATCATTATCTCTGTTGCCTCGCATTCCTTGTTTTCCCAGGGATTAGGAATTAATGCTTCGACCCCCGCTACGAAACTCGATGTTAATGGGGATGTTGCCTTGCGTATCAGTTCTTATGTTGCTGTTAACGGGGATAATAATAATATCAATATAGGAAGCAGCAGTTTTGTGAGGATCACCGGACCCACAGGGAATTTCACCATTACCGGAATAGCTGGTGGAGTGAATGGTAAAATGGTTATCCTGTTTAACAGGACAAATTCTAATATGACCATTGAAGATCAATCCACCTCTACGGCTGCTAACCAGATCATCTGCTCCAATAATTCAAATGCCAGCATACAAAAAAATGGTTGTGCCACGCTGATCTATAGCAGTACGGACTCCCGCTGGGTATTAGTATCTCTCTATAAATAAGTCAGGAAATGAATAATGTTGTTTTCAAAATATGTATTTGTTTACTAGGTACCATGGGTATTTCCGAAACGCTCCATGCACAGGTTACAGTATACAACAATGCTTCCTTAACTATTAGCCCGGGCATTACGATTACCTGCGATGCCAGCTTCATCAATCAAACAAATACAACAAGCGGAACAATAAATAACCAGGGAACCTTTAGTATTTCGAGGGATTGGATAAACAATGCTCCCAACAGTGTGTTTTCTTCCAATGCCGGAACTACCCTATTTTATAACTCCGCTGCGCAATCGATAGGAGGAACCAACGCTACCTCTTTTTATGATCTTACCATCAATAAAGCAGCCAGCAACGTAACCTTAACCAACAACAATAATAAAATCACTAATGTCCTGAACCTGGCTGCCGGAAAATTAATTCTGGGTGCAAATTCTATGATCATGGATGTTAACAGTTCGGTGGCTGGTACGCCGGTTATTGGCAGTTACATCCAGGCAGACGGCGCAGGCGTGCTGAGTAAAAACTTCAATAGCACCGGCACATTTACATATCCTGTTGGTGATAACGACGAATATTCACCTTTTACTCTCCGGTTAAACAGTGCCCTCTTTGGTATTGGAAATTATGTTTCAGTCCGGGTTACTGATGAAGTTCATCCTGCATTTATTGCCCAGGATAATATTTCCCGGTATTGGACCCTTAAAGCCGGAGGTTTTTTGGCAATCAATTATGATGTAAGCTATCAATTTACAAACGCAGATGTAAATGGCAATAAAAACAATATATACGCCCAGCGATACGATGGATCCACACTCGCTGCCTACAACGTTGTAAATTCATCTACGAATACTTTATCCTCTTCTGCAGGCATCCTGAATCTACCCCTGGATTATGCATTTAGCGGAGAGGGTTTTTTTATTCTACCAGTGGAGTTGTTGTTTTTTAAAGTCACTCCTGTACCTGCCGGAACCCTGGTAGAATGGGAAACCGCCTCCGAATCAAACAATCAATTCTATACGATAGAGCGAAGCTTGAATGGAATTCATTTTACCGGCGTTTCAAAAATAAATACCTCCGGCAATACGAACTCGCTCAGCACTTACCGGTACACAGATGAAAAGACTTTTGCAGGAAGGGTATATTACCGGTTAAAACAAACTGACCTGTACGGCAAGTCAACTTATTCCAATATAGTTTCTGTAATGAAAAATCCGGTTGCAGGATCTTTCACTACCTATTTCAATACTTCGGCAAATTCTATTTTCATAAATAAACAGGGAGTAGAAAATAAATCTGTACTCCTAATGGTCCACAATTCCATGGGGCAAGCTATCTTTCATCAATCTTACCCGGTTTATGATTCTGCCTTTACTCAAAACCTCCCATTTACTAATAAAATGAGCACCGGAATTTATTATGTTATTCTGATTGACGGTAATAAAAAGAATACGCAGAAAATATTTGTACAATAAATGGGTCTGCAGAACGGGTATGGAATAAGATGTAGTTTTTTACTTATTCCCGCTTTAATAATTCTACTATATCGAGATCTTCCTTATTCAGCAAATCGAAAACTGTTTTTCCATCCTTGTTAGGAATAGTCTTATCTGCCCCGGCCCGAACCAGGATCTTAGCACATTCCAGTTGGTTATGAATATTATTTCTGTCGCCTTTCTTTAATCCATGAATAGCCCAAAATAACGGGGTAGCTTCAAAGTCGATGCATCGCCTGTTAATTTCTGCACCTTCTTTTAAAAGTCTTCTGACAACTTTATCTCTTCCACACCAGGCCGCCCAATGCAATGCAGTGCCTCCATGACATCCTGCATGATCTATACTGGCGCCGTTTTCGATATATAAAATGGCCACTTCATCTGCATGCAGGCTGGCAGCAGCAATAAGTGGCGTATCCTGCTTATCTTCCAGTTTATTGCCATCCACCCTGGCACCCCTCTCCAAAAAAATCTTTGCCATTATTACTGCTTCCTCATCTGAATACTTTTTACCAAATACCCCGTCACAGATCCGGTGCAGCGGGTGTGCTTTCGTGCCATTCACATCATCGTATGGAATACTTTCATTGGTAAGTTCCGGGTTATCTGCAAGTACCTGTTTAATAACATTGTAATCTTTATTATCGATGAGCTTCTTCATTTATATGTTTTAATGGAATGGCTGAAAAGTACAATTTGGAGCGCAGTCTTAAAAAAATAAGCAAGAAACTATTTTTTCTGAGCAGCTACAGTAATTATTTTTTCCAAAATTTTAATGTCAATATCCTCCAGTTTGTTGATATAAAGACATCCGGCTCCAGTTTTGTATTTGCCTAATTTACTAAGTGCATCGCTATGCTTTTTTATATCTAGACCCAGGTGCAAGGACAAATTCGCTTTCCTTGGAGAAAACCCGATTCTGAACCAATCTACCTCTCTTCCGGTAGCCGGACTCTTATATCTCACGTTTCCAAACCCGATCAGGGAGCTGCCCCACATGTTTGGTTTTTCCTTCATAGCCTTTTCCATCAACTTAAGTATAGTAAGAGAGTCATTTCGTTTTTGTTCGTCTGAAAGATTATTAATGAAATCAATGACACTTAAGGACGTGGGCTTGGTTTTTATTTCTACTAATTTTCCCATATAAAATAATTTAGTTGTTTCCTAACTCGGGGTAATCATATATCCTGATCTTTCATCGATGGCATATCAATTTCTTTTACACAAGAGGCATTGGTTGTGTTGATGATAAATCGTAAAGCGCCGAGAACGTCGGCAAGCGGAACTAGTTCTCCATTATGTTTTTCCTTAACTATTTCAGCTCCTTCTTCAAACCCGTATTGTGTAGCCAGGTCTCCCAAATTAATGATTGATACACCAATACTATGTGCCCGCAACTGTGCCCTTAGTGAATGAACAATTCCTCTTATTGCAAACTTGGCTGCTGAAAAAACTATTTCCTTTTTGTTATGGTTATCAAGGCCCAGGGTAGAGCCAATAAATATTATTTTTCCGTTCTTTGATAATTTCAGGTTGGGTATTAATGACTGAATGGATAAAATGGAAGAGGTAATATTTGTATTCACTATCTCCTCTATTTCAGAGAATCCTATTTGTTCAAAGTCATAGTTATCTGTGAATCCGGTTTTCTCCCAGGTGCCGACATTATAGATCAGGTAATCAATTTTTTCCTTCCCAATCTTTTTCTTAATCACTTCTGCAGCCTGTCCAGGTTTTGAGAGATCTGCCTGTATCCAAATATTATGATTTGTCAGCTCCTGCAAAAAATCTGGTTTTGTCCGGGATATGCCAAAAACTTTATCATCTTGCCCAGGCAAAAATTTTACTATGGCTTTTCCAAGCCCTTTACTAACTCCATAAATTATATAAGTACTTCCCGGTAAAGCCATATTCTTTCCCTTGATATTTTACCAGTTCCATTTTAGGGTAAGACTCTTTTATCAGAATTCCACAATGAATTTACAACACTCTTTTTTGCTTCATTCCCAAAACCAATAGTTACTGAAATCTGCAGATCTCCAACTGTTTTTGATTCTTCACAAAGATTCTTTTTACTCAAATAGCTTGATAGTATAATCATATAATTCCGTACCTCCTGCTTTTCCATGCCCCGGAATTACAATTTGAACCCCCATATATTTTTTCTTGAGTTTATTTACGGTTCCAGGCCATGCCTTTATATTAGCATCCTCCAGGTTCCCTTTTCCGGCTCCCGTTTCCTTGATCAGACATCCGCCAAAAACCGCTTTGCCTTCGGGGAAGAATCCAATAACATTATCCTTTGTATGTCCTTCGCCGAAATAAACCGTGTAAACTTTTTTATTTCCCACATCCATTGCAAGACTATCATCAAACCCTGTTAATACTTTGGCAAACCTGCTGTTTTTATTTTTTAGCAGTGCAATGGTTTGGTTAGATGCGTAGCCCGGAATATTGTATTTACCAAAGATTTCTAAGCCTCCCACACAATCTTCGTGAAAATGAGTGGGGATAACAGCCTTTATCCTGGCCCCCAATTTATCAGCATATTTTATCAATTCTCCGGTACTGGTATTATCTGCCGGTGAATCAAAAACAACGGCTTCATTTTGATTAACGACCAACATTCCATTGCAGGAAACTCTTCCGAAATCATTGGTATTTAAAAAAGAAATATGCTGGTAAACATGATCAGACAATCTGCGAATAATCAAATTGTCCGTTTTATAAACTATTGAATCATTATATATCCTTGCACCCTTTAAATTTCCTGAATTCGTACGAGCCTGGTTTAGTTTGGAGACAGACCCATTACAGGAAACCAAAGCAACCCCAGCCATCATTGCTACTATTAAAGCGAGTTTTATCTTATTTGTTTTCATATTCATATTGACCCAATGAAAGTCATCCTTTGTTGATTGACAAATTTAACCTGTTAATGTATTCCCATGCCCGGCATCGCGGTTACAGTAAATAAATTGATTCACTCCTTACTTCTATGTGCCAATAGGTTTATGGTGGCTCCATCGGGATCCTTTACAAAAAAACGCCTTACTCCCCAGGGTTCGTTAGTAATGGGATATACAATTTCGAAGTGGTATCTTTTTGCTTTTTCGCAGAGTTCGTCTACATCGGACACTTCAACAGACAAGCAAATTGCGCCGTTATCTAATTTGTCATTCTTATCATATTTCAAAATGTTTATTTGTGCAGTGGAATTGTCTTTAGAAGCATAAGTCAATATCCATCCCATATCCATGACCAGTTCCATTTCTAAAAACTCACCATAAAATTGTTTGCTTTTTTCCAGGTCATTAGAATATATATTCGGAACGATCCGGCGAATAGAAATTTTGTGTTTCATATTTTTATAAATTAATTAAACCAAACGGCATACCCTTTTCTTCTTAATTCGAGTGCCAGTTTTTTCTCCATTACAAGAGCCTCAGCCCTGCTCATTGGTTTTAAGTTTATATGATCGTATAAACTGGGGCGCAGGTAGGCACCGTATTTTTGAACGATGTTGGATGAAATTTTGTGACCATTTTTATTTCTAAAGCCGGTCTTGTGCTGAACAAATCTCTCTTTTGCTGTTTTGCTTGTCATACCCACATACAGGCATTCCAATTCGCCATTGAATTGTGGATTTGCAAGGCGAAACCTGGCATTTTCTGTAAATACCCGCTTTGATAATTCTATAACGTATACCGTATAGCCCAAGTTTATATATGGATTATTAAATAATTAAATTATTTCAACTTCCTGTTTGGATAATCAATGTTCATAACAGGCACTTTACAAGCGACGAACTAATTTGCCAAAAAACATTTTCTATTAAGTCACTCCCACTTACACCAGGTAAAATATACAATAGATCATCCCCAGGTTAAATGCGGCGTGGCTGATAATGGCCCCTAAAATTGAGCCTGAATATTTTCTAAAAAAGAAAAACATAATGCTCACCAAAAACATACTGGCTACCCAAATAATTGCCGGTATAGGGAAGAAGCTCCACGCATTGTTAATAAATACCAGGCCAAAATGGGAAATATGCGTCAAAGCAAAAGCAGTAGCCTCAACGACAGCAGCCTTTTTTTCTCCAATTGATTTTTCAAAACTTGAATGCACAATCCCCCGAAAAAATAATTCTTCTCCCACCGGGCTAAAGATCATTCCCGTAACCGCCATAACGGCAAACAGGATTGTCTTGTCGTTTGCATTTATGTCCTTGGGTATATTGTACGACTTTCCAATATAGCTATACCAGTTTTCATATGTATTTCCATAAAGCACATTCGCTAAAAGATAAAGGAGAATACTGGCTATCAGTCCAAAAAGAAAAGCAATGAAAAGCCGGCTATATTTTTTAGGTTTTGTTATTCCAATTTTTTTTCGACCCGGCTTGCTTAGAAATATAAAGGGAGCCACGGCAGAAATAATCATTACCAGGCCTATAGAACCATAATTGCCCGTAGCATTTGCATTCAGCACTAAAAAAAATCTCGGAATACAAATGAGGAGAACTAAGAAAAGTCCGAATTTCCAGTTAAAATCAGCATACCTGCGCCAAAAAGTTCTTAGTTCATAATCCATAGCAGTTCCAAAGTTTACCGGGTCAAAGCTAATTGGATTTGTACTTTCTGAATTTGTAAACATTCTTTTATGTAATGAGAGGTCGACTATAGAAACATCAACTTACAGATTAAGGAAAACCCTACCTAAAAAGAAACCTTTATCCAAACTCAAGAGTCAGTTTATATAAACCTCTGCAGGGCCTGAATTTGCTAAACGCACCGATTATCCAGTATAACTTATTAAAGTTTGATCCTGTGATAGATTGTTAACCGGATAATATCCCTGTCAAAAAATTGATATTGGGTGGGTCTTTGCTGGTACCAATACATATAACCCAACTCCATTGAAAAGTTTTTGTTCAGGACCTGTTCTATGCCCGCATAAATTCTGTTTTGGTCAAACTGGTTATAAATGATATTTCTCCCTGCATTCAGCATGATTTCGTTTGCTAACTTTAAGGTGGTAGCTCTTTTCGTTGAATCCCTGTTAAGTTTAAAGCTTGCGAGCAACCTGTACCTGAATCGGAAATTAAAGTTGTACCCGGGCAAAAGTACTTCGCCGTCATTCTTACGAATAAAGCGTTCATCAATTCTGATCCGGTGCTGAAGGGCCAGTCTTTTTGAAATGGAGTTAATATAAGTGATTTCCTGGGCTGGTCTGATTTCAGGAACTACCAAATGGGATATTGAATGCGGGTCCTGCGGACTCTGGCGTGAATACGTCATCCCAAAAGCCAGATCGGCGTTCTGCAGAATTTTATAGTGCATCCTTGAATGTGCAATAAAATGGTGGTGCTGATTGTTCTCAAAAAATCTCCGTTCTTCCAATTCATTGTGCCATGTCCATTTTGTATTAATGGTTAATTGATTGTAATAACGGATCCAATAAAGACTTTGACGGGTTACCTGTTTATTCTGTGCCTGCAGTCCAAAATATAAAAACCAAAAGAATATTACCAGATATATTTTTTCTTTCCTCATAACAGTGATGGACACCTGTGAAGTGCAAATATATATAAATTATTTAGTCTACTCTTTTAATAGACTAATGTTAAAGAATTTATTTTTCCCGATTACCAAAAAGGAGAAAGAAGCTGATTTACTGAGGCGCTAAATGAAGCCAGATCCTGAGGTATTTGCCGATAGCCTGTTTTCCGCATTTTAATCCATATGTGGATTGGGCGACAACGATCTTACCTGGCAGAATTCACCGATTGAAATATCGCATTTACTTCGTTTTAGTCCTGGTTATTTTCTTCTCTTTGACGGGTCGTTTTTTGTCCGAAACCGATTTTATGATTGTTTGTCCGTGGATGATTTGTTTTTGATCTTTAACTTTTGCCAGGGAATTTGCGCCGGCTTCTCTAACAAGTTTTTCAATGTATGTTTTTGGAAATTTCTTTTTATCCGTAACCAGGATATAACGATACTGGTTGCCTTGCCCCATAAGAATACCGGCAGGGTCAGCAATTTCATTTCCCCAATAAAAACCAAAATGAACGTTTTTGTTGGATCGTGCTACTGCAATGGAACAAATTGTGTGGCCCGCCCTATCAGTCGGGCTCCAGCCAAAAGCTACCGCATTATAGTTGTCATAAATTAACTCGTTGGTCTTTGGACATAAGTCCCAGGCAAAATCTCTTAACCACATAACCAATTCAGTTATTTCCCCGCCAAAAGGGTTAAGAAATTTCAACAAGTCTTTGGTTTGTTCTTTGCTCATTTGTCCACCAGATTGAAGACTTACTGACCTATATAACCGTTTAGGAGCTGCGCAAAATCTTTTCCATCTTCCTGCCCTTCGCCAGCTCATCCACCAACTTATCAAGGTACCGGACTTGCCGCGTTAAAGGGTTTTCGATTTCTTCAATCCGATACCCGCAAATGACCCCGGTAATAAGGTGAGCATTGGGATTTAATGTGGCCTGTTGGAAAAATGTTTCAAAGGTTACCTTTTCCTTTATTAGTTGTTCCAATTTTTTGTTACCGAAACCCGTTAACCATTTTATCACCTGGTACAGTTCTTCTTTTGTTCTGCCTTTCTTTTCCACTTTTGTAATATACATTGGATAGACAGAGGAAAAGGTCATATTTGCGATCCGCTGGTTGTGGGTGCTGGAAGTGTTCATATCTTTTATTTTAGTAATAAACTTTCATACCCTTTTAACTTCAAAAGTCTTTTGATTTCCGCCTTTTGATTCAAATATCCAATTATCTACTCTGGCAGTTCGTATCGGTGGTGCTTTGCCGCTGAATTGCCCCTGCTCAACACCTGGCTACGCCGTAATTTTTTTTCAAAATGCCAACTGGCCAAAATATTGTACCATGTTATTTTTTACTGCAATAGTTTGTTTAGTTTCTTTCTGGATTCGGGATTTTCTTTTATCGTCAAAGACTTTTTGAAATATTCTTTCGCTTTTAATTTGTCACCAATTGCCAGGAAATAGTCGCCATAAGAATCGTAAACATTATAGCTTTCAGGATAATTGTCAACATTCATTTTAAAAAAACTTCCTGCTTTGGCAAATTGTTTCTGCTCTAAAAATGCATACCCCAATCCATTTATCATATTTTCGGGAGGGGAGACCTTATAGCCAAACTGTGTTGAAACTTCCTGGTAATGTTTTTTTAATTTATTGGTTAAGTCTGTTGTGGAATCGGTAAAATCTTTAAAAGAAAGCTTAAAGCGATACTTATCGAATATGAAGCGAAAAGCATCGTATTCTGCAATCAGGGGTACTGAACTGTGATCATCATTGTCATAGTATTTACTTGCATATCTTAATCCGTTTTGCTGTTGTCCTTTTATATAATTATCCAAATCAAGAATTGAGCGAATATGCCTGGTATCTCCCGACGTGTCGTTTTGAACTTTAGCCAGGTCCATGCCCTCATCCAAGGTATTTGCAATTCCTAAATACAAGGTAGTACCTGAAAAGTTTTTTTCAGCCAGCGTTTTCTTTGTTGATTTTAAAAATTTCATATTGTCCCACCACATACTTGGGTCAATGCAAATGTAGGCGTTGAACAATTTGGTATGTTTCATGGCAATGTTCATAACTGCAAGACCTCCGAATGAATGCCCGATCAGCATTTTGTAAGGTTGTGTCAGGTATAAAGAATCAATATGCGGCATCAATTCTTTTTCAATAAAGGAAACAAATTGTTCTCCACCCCCGGATGTCTTTGAAAATGCACTATCCATAAAGGGCGGGTCGGCATCAACATGAGTTGGCGTCAGGTCCCTTGTTCTGTCCGTGTTGGGAATGCCAACCACAATCATTTCAGGGCAAATTGTATTACCGTTTACCTGGCTGAGTTGTTGAATCATCCCCACTACGGAATAAAAATGTGCGTCACCATCTAATAAATATAATACAGGGTATCGCTGCTTAGGATCAGCCAGCCCGCTGTTTGGAACATATATCCAGATCTTTCTTTGCTCATTCAGAATGTTGGATTGGATGCTGTCAATAGTTCCTATAGTCACTTTATTGTCGGCCTGGGAGAAGGCATATACTGAAAAAAAAGCTGCAAGAATCGAAAGAATTGATTTTTTCATTTGCAATCAATTGTTTGGTTGTATTAAAATATCGATTGTCTCTTAAATATACGGCACTCCTTCGGCTTCATTATGGATTCTTAATTCAAATTGTAATCACCTGTTATCTTTCGGCTATTGCTGTTGTTGAACGGTAGTGTGGCGGTGCTTGCATAAACACCAACAATCATTTAAGGATAACCCGTCTCTGCCAAAAATAAAATTTTATATATACTCAAATATGGAAGATTTATTCTTGCTATTCGTGTTGCAGGTGCTCTACCAGCCCGCATTGCCCTAGCACAATACCTGGCAATGGCGTGTTTTTTTTGCAGAACTCCAGCAGGGGCTAAATGCTTACAACGGAAAACTACAGCTATGTTTTTTTGTAATTATGGTTGTGCACAGTGACCTTTTGTTGGCAGAAGTTCTATTAAGGATGGGCAATTTTAAAGAAAATATAAGGTGCAATTGTTGTCCAGATCAGAATTAATATCCAGATATGTCCTTTTAGAATATTGTAATCTTCCAATAATTTGGCCCACGAATTTCCACGAATACGACCAAAACCAAATTCAAATACTAAGGTTAGTATTAACCACAATAGTCCAATAGAAATCGCTTGTTTTCCAGAATTTGGAGGAAATTTATTTATAACAAACCATATATAGAAACCAAAAAGGATCATTAATGAGATTGTCGAAATTTGATGACCAGGTAATTCACCAATGTATTTTTTGTACCACAAATCTCTGGCGGTTCCATTTATTATAGCAATGAGAAGCATAGGGAACCAGCAAAGAAAATATTTTAGCATCTATATTATTTTAAGAGCTGATAAAGAGTTATAAGAATTATGATTATTAAAATGGTTGTGTAAATGAGTTTGTTATATTTTGCTAGCCAATTTGGGAGATAAATATCAAAATTCTCTTTGGATGAATTTGAATATTTACGAGCCATAATAGTTAACGGGCAGAAGTATTTAAATGCTACTAAAATAATTCCTTCCAAAATAAATAGACTATATCCAATCCAAAGCCAATAATCCAGCTTATTTACAATGACAGCATAAAGCATGTAAAAAATTACAAAATTGAAAAATATCCAAATAAGTGTATGAATGGTTTTGATAAGTGTCAACTTGGTTTCATCATGCATTTGTAAAAGTAGAATGGTTTGACCTTCGAATCTAATGAAGTTACTAGCTGAATTTCTGCCAACTCTTAAATATACACCACTCTTACGGCTTTATTATTTATTCTCATATCAAATTATTATCACCTGTTATCTTAAGGCCATTGTCGCTCTTGAATGCCGGTGTGGCAGTGCTTGCATAAACACCAACAATCATTTAAGGATAACCCACCGCTGCCAAAAATAAAATTTTATAGATGCTCCAAATAGAGAAGATATACTCTTGCTAAACGAGTGACAGGTGCGTTGCCAGCCTGCATTAGCCAGGCTCAAGATTTGGTAAGTTAAAATAGCTTTCAATTATGTATTGTTTTGAAAATTGCTGGTAACAATAGGCATTCGTTGCAGTTGGGGGTTCATCTATTGGTCACCCCCGGAGAAGAGTGCCTGACCGGAGTACTAATGTAGAGATTTTATTCAAAAGCCAAATAGTAAATGTTAAGCCGGAATTGAAGCTAAGTAGCGTACGGGGTGATGACGAATGTAGTTCGTCGAGCCTTAACGTTACAAATGCGTTTGTTACAGGCAGTGGCTCTTCTGTCCAACCGAGTGCCATTCATGTTTTATTTGAATCATCAAAAGCGCATTGTCAAACTGAACAGAACCTTTGCTGCCTTAGAATTATATTGCCGGTGGATATGGTTCTAATTATTTTTCCTTTCAGTCAAAACTTTTTCGATTTCACTATGATCATAAATTTGATTCCTGCCAATTGAAATTCCACTCAATAACTCTAGGTCTATCCGGCTTTGATCATATTTCCTTTCGGTTGTCCACACATACAAAATGGGTTCCTGGTGTATTATTCGCAGTGGTTTTCCATTAGTCCGTATTTGTCCCGTATTTTTATCAAAGGAGTAAATGATATCAACCAATTTTTCCGACGTAGTTAAATTAAGACCGTTATATAAAAAAATAGTATCCTGTTGAAAATCCATGTCATAAATTTCCGAACGGAGAACCGGAATACCGGAACCATTGATTTGCCTGATCGCTTTTTGAAGCCCGTTCCCCGTCTTAAAAAAAACAATGCTGGTTCCGGCAAAACCTTTGTCTTCAAACCAGGTTTTATATGAAATTTTTTCAAAGATGCCGGCTTCACTTCTGGTGCAAGCCTGTAATATGCCAAGCAGAAAAACCAAAATTATATTCTTCATTTTTTTGTAGTAACAGTTTGCCGTTCCAGGTTGTCGCCATATGGCAAATATTCTATTTTCTCAAAATCTATTTGCTCCGCACAGATTTTCATGGATCGTTTTTTTTTATTTTCTTATTAGAGCTGAACGCATTTTACTTGTCTGCTAATTTCTTATCTCCAGGTCCACAAACTTTATATTTTTTCTGTCATCGGTGTATGCTATGTGTATTATATTGTGCCTGTCCTGTATCACGGCCGGATAACTATATTCTCCTTTAGTATGGTCTTCCAATGTGACTACATCTTTCCAGTTTAGTCCGTTTTTCGATATGGCGACTTTCAGTACGGAACGACCTGCCGACCAGTCTTTGCCTGATAGCTTTGGATTATAAACCAAAAGTTGCCATCCATTATTCAAACTGACGGCATCAATGCCGGAGTTGGGATTGGGCAGGTCAAGAGGAGTTAAGGGCGACCAGGAACGGCCCATATCATATGACCATGTTTGAATTATTTTATTTTGCTTGCTGCGACAGAGCATTTGCAGTGTATCACCTCCATATTGCAAAATGCTGGGCTGAATGACAGCAAAACCGTCACCAATAATTGGGAGGTATTGCCAGTTATTACCGGATGCATCAGAGCTTTCCAGGTGAATTTGCCAGACTTTCTCATCCAAACTTTCCGTGCTTGAAGGGTAGAGTATTGTTCCGTTTTTTAATTGTACCGGTTTGTTCTTGATGGGTCCCAGAAAAGGTGACGGAAGCCGCTTTGGAGCAGACCATGTTTTTCCATTGTCGTTGGATATTTTTCTTTCTGCCCACCACTGCCGGGGATTTGGACCTACTTTATAATCCAGGAATACTGATCCATCAGAAGTCTTAAATAAAACAGGGTTCCAGCAGGGCTGTGCATTTCCCGAAGCATCCTTTCCACTGGCCAGTAATATTAATTTACTCCATTGATCTTTTTGATTGATGAAACGATAACATCCCCAGATGGCAACATTTTTGGCGCCTTCCTGGTCGCCACCAAACCATGCATACAAAAGAGTGTCATTCCCTATTTCTGCAATAGTAGCAGCATGACAACTCTTAAATGGTGGATTATTAAAAATCCTTCCTGAATCCACCACATAGAATTCAGGTTGCGCTAAAGTTTTTTTTATTGGTTGTGCATTTGAGCATGCAGCACCAAAACAAAGTATAAGAAGCAAACCAAGCTTGCTTTTCAAAGAAATTAATTTAAATGATGTTAAGATAAAATTAAAGTGCATTAGATTGTCAATTTAAAAACGGAAGGTCCCCTTACCTTGAATTAAACCAGGTGTTGTTTGAGGGTGAAATACAACTCTTAAATATACGGCACTCCTTCGGCTTCATTATTGATTCTCAATGTTACAACAATGCCGGCATGTTCAAGCGTAACAAATTGCTTTTTGTCATTGGCATATTGCCTTTAAAAATCTGCAATGATTAGTTTCTTCATACCCATCATTTTTTTAAATGCGCCTGGTTTTTTGCTCAATTCTTCCCAATTTTCAGGACACACCTGCCAGCTTAATCCATATTTGTCCTTTAGCCAGCCACATACACTTTATTCACCACCATTTGCCGTAAGGGCAGTCCAGTAGTAATCAATTTCTTTTTGATCCTTGCAAGGAATCATTAAAGAAATAGCTTCATTGAATTTGAAGAACGGTCCGGCATTAATACCGATAAACCCCCTGCTGTCCGGAGTCTTCAATTTCTTCAAATCAGAGAATAATAAAATTATAGGATGCTGTGCTTAGTCTGCGACTAAGCAGTGGCTTTGAAAAAGCCATCAAATCCGCTATTTTTAGAAAAAAGCATGGGTGAAGGTGGCTACAAAATAAGAAACAAAGAAGCAGCTCATTTTATAACATTTTCGGTTGTTGAGTGGGTAGATGTTTTTACAAGAAAAGATTACCGGGATATATTGTTAGACAGTATCAGGCATTGTCAAAAGGAAAAAGGATTATTGTTACATGCATGGTGCATTATGAGCAATCACGTTCATTTGATTGCATCGCATCAAATAACAACTTAAGTGACATATTAAGAGATTTTAAAAAATTTACAGGCAGACAAATAATTACAGCGATAAAGAATAATGAAAAAGAGAGCAGACGTGACTGGATGCTGGAAATTTTCAAAAAGGCCGGGGAAGTAAATACCAGGAACAGTGAATTTCAATTCCGGAGACAAGATAACCAGCCAAAAGAAGTATATAGTCCGGCATTTGCTTTTCAAAAATTAAACTACATTCACAATAATCCTGTATAAGCTGGTATAGTATCCAAAGCTGAACATTATTTGTATTGCAGTGCAATGGATTATTTTCAGACAAAAAAATGTGGATTGCTGGATGTAGTCTTTCTTTGATCCGGATGAGATTTACATAGGACAGCTTCGTTGAAGCTGATGGCTAGTCGCAAACTAACCATAGCATCCTATAATTTTATTTGTCTCATAGGAAGGCGCAGGTTGAACACTCAGGAGAACGGAGAACGTGGTGATGACGAACGTAGTTCGTCGAGCCCCAATGGCACAAATGCTTTTGTTAGCTGCTCGCCATTTCTTAAACACTAATAGAAGCTATTTGGGCTGAGTGTTTTAATCGATAATCAGAAACTAAACTTTGATATTTAGCTTCCATAGAAGTATATAGCCTTGCTGTTTTGAGTACATTCTTAAGCACAGCCATGACAATATTTTCTAGTTCATTGATGTTTAAAACCAGCAGTCCAGATAACTCCTTAAAAAATATTTTTCCATTAGGATTCCCAGAATGATAAGATATTCCAACATTCAATTTTGGGAAATATACATGCGTTATACCTTGTCGGAAAACAGAATTAATTAAATCCGATTCCTGAGTGGTCACTGTGAATCCTAGTCCGTTGGAAAAAGTAAAAAATTCTTGAAAATTTTTGTAAGTCTTGACTGGATCGCTATTTGCCCCAACTAGATAACCAATATAATCAACAGTAGAAAATAAGGCCAATGTAATAGGGATTGTCAACCGATGTATTGAGTTTGGATAAAGGGTAGAACTTGTAGTTTGGGTTGTTGATGATGGTGGATAAAGCCCAGATATTGCAACTCTAGGCGGCAATCCTAGTTTAGCTTCTTTTTTTTCGGCTCTCTTTGCAAGTTTATGAATTTCGTTTAGATCACCTTTAAGGTATTTTTCGGTGGACTTTAAGTAAGTAAATACATCTGTTGTCCTATATGATGGCATAATACGTGTTTATGGTGGCAGCTAACCCCTAAACTTACGCCACTCGTTCAGCTTTTTTGTTGATTCTCATATCAAATTATTTGTCTGCGTTATCATATGCAATACTGTTCTACCCAACACGGCAAAAAAAACGCAGTACCATTCTCACTTCCCAAACCGCTCCACCCGGAATGCAGTCAAATCAATACTTGTTTGCTTCTCATCCACCAGTTCACCCACCAGCTTGCCCGTTCCTGCTCCCAGGCTAAGGCCCAGCATGGCATGCCCTGTGGCCATCACCAGGTTTTCATACCGGCGGGTGCGGCCGATATAAGGTAGCCCGTCCGCCGAGCAGGGCCGG
>JBGTNK010000320.1:0-2038 GCA_041743125.1 Chitinophagaceae bacterium | reverse complement strand
AATTTCTCCCGGTGAAGGTCGAAAATCCTTAGCAGGAACCTCTGCATATAATCGCACCTGGATTGAATGGCCTTCGGATTTAAAATGATATTTGGATAATTGCATATCCTCACCCGCCGCTTGACGGATCATCCATTCAACCAAATCAAGGCCGGTCACACATTCGGTCACGCCATGCTCGACCTGTAATCGAGTATTTACCTCTAGAAAATAGGGTTTCTCCGTCTTCGCATCAACCAAAAATTCCACAGTTCCTGCAGATATATACCCCGCTGATTTAGCTAACCGCTCAGCAGCAGAAAAAAGTTCCTCACGTAATTTTGGGGATACAAATGGTGAGGGAGATTCTTCAATCACCTTTTGATTTCTGCGCTGAATTGAGCAGTCTCTTTCACCCAAAATAGCAACGTCTTTTGCATCGCCAAAAATCTGTACCTCAATATGGCGTCCTTCTTCAATATATTTTTCCAAAAAAACATCAGCACTTTTAAAAAATTGGCTTGCTTGTTCCTTGATTGTCTTAAAAGCAATTCTAAGTTCATCGGGCGTTGTACAAACACGCATTCCAATTCCCCCGCCTCCCGCACTACTTTTAAGCATGACGGGATAAACGATGCTTTCGGCAGTTGTTAACGCCTCCTCCACACTTTTCAATACCGGCGAGCCTGGCAGGCATGGTACGTTATTGGCAAGCGCAAGCGCCCGCGCCTCATGTTTAAGTCCAAAACGAACCATATTTTCCGGAGTAGGCCCAATAAAAACGATACGATTCTCTGCGCAAGATAGCGCAAATTCGGCATTTTCGGAGAGAAAGCCATAACCAGGGTGAATTGCGTCAACCCCATTTTCTTTAGCAATACGAATAATATTTTCAATATTCAGATAACTGCTGCTTGGATCAGCAGGACCAACACAATAGGCTTCATCAGCCGCCAAAACATGCGGGTCAGCGCTATCTGCTTCTGAATAAATCGCAACTGTCTTAATACGCATTTTTTTCACGGTTCGCATAATACGTAGAGCAATTTCACCACGATTAGCAACTAGAATTTTTTTGAATTGAGGCATTTTACCAAACTCCGTTTAATAAATTTGCACAAACGTGCCAGATAAGCAGGGATCGCTTCCGATCACCACTCTCCTAAGAAACTTTGTATGAGAGCTTCAACTCACCTGGCTCAAGCCTAATGTAAGGCCATCTGTTATCCCAGGTTAGGAGTTTCGGGCGCATCAGATAATGATAAAATCATTTCCGTCATTTGCATGCCCTCATATGATCGATTCTCCAAACTATCTTGCGATCAAGACCAGGAAGTATTCACGGCTGTCGCGGAGAGAATATTTACATAATTACTTCCCCCAATCAACGTATTTACTCCTTCCAATATTTAAATAAGGGGCCATTTTCGCCATATACTGGATCGGTTTCAGGAAAGCGAGCTTGTTTAATGCGTTCATCTTCCATTTCTCTTTCATTCTTTCGGCCATGCTTTAGATCGATAATCGTGTCAAAGGGGTATGCCCCTACACACTTAAAATCGACGGTAGATTCAGGACTTTTATGAGACACTCCAGCGGGGATAATCACCACATCTCCTTTTTCCAGAGTATATAATTCACCGCTTTCTCCGCCAATTTGCACAATACATCGGCCTTGGTAGATGCCTAAGGTTTCATGCGTGTTGTCATGGTAATGATGTTCATCATAAACTCTATTACGCCAGAGTTTTTGCCAACCATTTCCTTTAAAGGTCTCTTCAATTTTTTCAACGATATTATCTCCAGGTTCAAATTCAAAAGCATGTTTATAAATAAGTAGTGGTAACTTGGGATTATTGGGAAAATTGTCTTTAGGTTTAATGATTTTGCGAATAATTTTAATTTTGTCTGACATCTTTTTATTTCCTTATAGTTAAAGATAATGGCTATAGCAGAATGCTTTGCAGCGGATCTGCATTGCAATATATAAAGGTTTAAATCCTTAAATAACGCTTAAAAAATATGTAAATACCTTAATTTTTTGTATTTCGTAACTTAT
>JBGTNK010000319.1:0-6038 GCA_041743125.1 Chitinophagaceae bacterium | reverse complement strand
GTGACAAACTGGTTTCCCGGTCCAAAGATCTTAAATACAGAAGGTATTGTTTCCGTTCCATATGCCATGGCAGCGATGGCTTGTGCGCCACCTGCCTTAAATATTTTTGTTACCCCGGTCAATTGGGCGGCAAACAAAATAACAGGGTTTATGCTGCCATCTTTTTGCGGAGGTGTACAGAGTATTATTTCTTTACACCCTGCAAGCTTAGCCGGTATTGCAAGCATCAAAACAGTTGAAAACAGAGGGGCAGTTCCCCCGGGAATATACAGGCCCACTTTTTCAATACCCACAGCCTTTCGCCAGCATCTTACACCCTGCATGGTTTCTATACTTTCGTCGTTCTTTATTTGCAAAGAGTGAAAAGCTGTAATGTTTTTTATTGCAATTTGAATAGCAGTTTGTAATTCTCCAGGCACAAGAGAGATGGCTTCTTTGATCTCCTGATCACTAACCTGCATTTTTTTTATCCTAACCCCATCAAAATCTTTTGTCATTTTCCTCAAAGCTTTATCGCCCCCGGTTTTTACCTTCATCATGATCTTTTTGACCTCTTTTTCAAGAGATCCACGTTCTATCTCCGGACGCAAAAGCAATGGTGACCATTTATCTCTTTCAGGATATTCTATAACCTGCATCATGTTATTTTATTTTTTAAACAAGTTTTCATATTTGCCAGCCTGCATTCTCAGGCAATACGTTTAAATAATCATTTTTTCTATGGGCACTACCAAAATACCCTGTGCTCCTGCAGCTTTTAACTGCTCGATAATATTCCAAAAATCATTTTCATTAATTACACTGTGTACGCTGCTCCAGCCTGTTTGAGCAAGGGGCAAAACGGTAGGGCTTTTCATGCCAGGTAATAACCCGATGATCTGGTCCAGGTTTTCGTTGGGGGCATTCAGCAGAATATATTTATTGTCTTTTGCTTTTCTAACTGATTTAATACGAAACAATAATTTTTCAAGTAAGCGCAATTTATCAGGATCCAGGTTTTTATTTCTTATCAAAACAGATTGTGATTCCAAAATAGTTTCTGCTTCCTTCAGTCCGTTTGTAAATAAGGTGGAACCGCTGCTGACCAAATCGCATATAGCATGGGCCAGCCCGATACCTGGTGCTATTTCAACGCTGCCACTGATCTCATGTATCTCGGCTGTGATGTTGTTCCGATCAAGATACTCCTGCAGAATAACGGGATAGCTTGTTGCGATCTTTTTCCCGTTCAGATTTTCCCTGCTAAAGGTTTCGTTTTTTTCTATGGCAATAGAAAGCCGGCATTTCCCAAAGCCAAGGGGCTCCATTACTATTATTTCCTTTTTCTTTTCATATACCACATTTTCACCAACTATGCCGGCATCAGCTACGGCATCTTCTACATATTGAGGAATATCATCATCTCTCAGGAAATAAACATCGACCGGGAAATTTGCTGCCGTTGATTTCAGCTTATTTCCACCATTGGAAATATCAATTCCGCATTCTTTTAAAAGACGCAGTGAATCTTCATGCAATCTGCCTGACTTTTGTATCGCAATTTTTATTCTCATATTTTCTGGTTCTATCTTTTATTTAAAGGGCTCAAAATAAAAAAGGCTTACTGTTATAGTAAGCCCTTTTAACGTTAATTATGTTTTATTCTACATAAAAACATCATAGCTTACCCGGAGGGTAAAATGATGATGGTGTGTATGCAGGTTTAAGGTCATTTTTTGTTTTGAGGTGCAAAAATAGAGACCTTTTTGATATGGCAAAATTTTTTATTTGATATTATATTTTTGTTTTCTGGAAAAATACCCGCTACAGGGTATTGTATTATCCAAACATTCATATTAATATTGTCTTGGTTTTTCATAGGATATTGGATTTTAAAACGGGGCTGGATTTCTATCCGGCCCTCATTTTTTATAAAGCCTTTTCCAATAGAGATCAAACCAGGCCTAACTCTCCTTTAATAGCCGGGCAACCCGGATTCATAAAAATCCCTCCCTTTCTGACCCCTAAATTCATCTTTTAAGGAGCAACAACTGAACTTGTTTGCAAGGTATGCGCACTGAAATACCCCAGGGCCCCTCCCGAAATATTGCTTACCGCATTGGCTGGTGAAGCAGACTGGCTGTTTCCGGTGGCACTCTGATTCAAACTATACCAATATTTGTACACGGCTTCCTCTATACAAAGCATATCCAGCATTACGGTATCCCCGCTTTTTATCTTTTCATCCTCCGCGTCGTCATCATCTGCTATGTACCAAAGCCTGCTTTCCACGTATTTCCCGTCTGAATAATCATCATTATTCACAAAAATGAGTTTACTCTTTTTTCCGTTGATATATTGTACATACCGGTAATTCTGACCTTTGCCCGGCGGATCCTGGTATGCGATATTTAATAATTTCGTTTTCTGACCAAACAATATCTCATCACTTACAAAAAGGGTATCCAGGTTTATTTTAGAAGGCATCCTGGAGAAGGCAGTAAATGTTTCTCCATTTATTTTTACTTGCAGCGAATACGCTTTTCCTGTTTCGCCTGTAAAACCCGGAGCGGTATAAATTCCGGCCGCTGAATCTGTAAATAGGGTTAGGTTGCCAGACTGATCCGTTATTGTAACCACTGCCCCACTAACCCCGGGAAAACTATTATTCTCCGACACATTTTTAGTCGTGGTCAATAATACCCTGCTGTCCCCGGTTTTGTCTGTCACTACTGCTTCAACCACAAATTTTTTATCCGCATTTTTTATATTCACATCGATCACTTTCTGGCAGGAGGCAAAAATTACTATAGTTGAAATAAACAATAAATATTTCAAAGGAACTGTATTCCATTTTGACGAAGTTGTTTTAATTGGTTTTACAACTGAATGACTTTTCATCCCCTCCCCGTCATTGCGACTGCGAACAAAGTGAAGCAGGAAGCAAGGAGGGGCTGCAGAGATTTGGAATAAAGAATTATCCGATGGGGGTGGGTGCAGGTATGCTATAAATTGGATTCCATCTTTTATTTTTCGCCAAACCAAAAGTTTATATTTTTTTGAAAACATGATGTCAGAATTTAAAATTGTAAGAAACGGATGGTATATACTTAAATAGAGCAGTTTGCACGGCCTCTGTTTTATCAGGATCATCTTTATTATCACGAAACTCGATGGTATAAGCATTCTCCCGTCCATAGGCATTATATAAACTAATGGTTAGCTCTGATGAGAATTTCTTTTTTTGCTTTAATACCCAGGTAGCTCCTATATCCAGGCGGTGGTAGGCCGGCATGCGATAAGCATTTCTTTCTGTATAATAGTAAACCGTCTGGTCATCGATCCTGTATTTTCCTGCCGGAAATGTAACAGCGCTGCCGGTATAATAAATCCAATTAGCGGAGAGGGTCCATTTTTTATTGAGTTGGAAAATGCCCACCAGGGCTATATCATGCGTTCTGTCTTGTTTTGCATTATACCAGTTATCATTGCTGATACCGGCAATTTTCCTTTCCGTTTTTGACAGGGTATAACTGATCCATCCATTAAATTTTCCGGCTTTCTTTTTTATCAGCCACTCCATGCCATAGGCCCTGCCTTTACCAAAAAGCAATTGTGTTTCTATTGCATCTGAATTAATAAATACATCAGCCCCATCTTTATAATCTACCTGGTTTTGCATGGTTTTAAAATACACTTCAGTTGAAATTTCATATTGGTTATTGCCCAGGTTTTTATAATAACCAAGGGAAATTTGATCAGATATTTCAGGCCTGATAATATTGGTGCTGGCCAGCCATTTATCTGTCGGGCTTGAGGTGGTGGAATTAGATATCAGGTGCAGGTTTTGCACATTGCGAACGTAGGAGGCTTTTACGGAAGAAACCGGGCTCAGCTGGTAACTGGCCGCCAGCCGGGGTTCTGCATTTATATACGTTTTTACAATGTCACCCCTGGCATAACTGAATGTGTCAACCACCCTTCCTTCCGGGTTAATGGCATAGAAATCTCCTTTACCCAAAATGCTAAATGCCGAAAGCCTGATGCCATAAGTTATATTCACTTTTTCAGAAGCCTTCCAGGTATTACTGGCAAAGGCCGCATTCTCCAATGAATATCTTTTTTGAAGCTGGCTGCTGTTTATGCTGGAGGCGGAGGTGGCAGTTATTTCCCCGGGACGAATAGTATGATAAATGGCATTAAATCCAAAACGCAGATTGTTGCGTCCGTCAATATAATACTGCATTTCATTTTTTAAATTCCAGTCTCTTATTTGTGAAAAAATATCAAAGTCAGTTGCACCGCTTCTTATAGAAATTTTATAATTGTAATTGCTGTAAATAAAGGAAGTGTTGGAGAAAAATTTGGGTCCGAAAATATGATTCCATCTCATAGTTCCTGTACCATTGCCCCAGGCCAGGCCGAAAGTATTACCCACACCTAATTGATCGCGGCCAAAATACCCGGAGATGTACAGGCGGTCTTTTTTCCCAATGATATAATTAGCCTTTGCATTAAAATCATAGAAGGAAAGATTATTACTGTTAACCGTTGAGTCCTTTGATAATTTTAAAAAAGCATCCACATAGGTTCTTCTTCCTGTAACCAAGAAAGAAGATTTGTTTTTTTGTATGGGCCCTTCCACATTCATCTTGGTAGATATTAAACCAATACCGCCGCTCACATTATAATCCTGGTTATTTCCCTCATTCATTTTAATATCCAATACGGATGATAAGCGGCCACCATATTGGGCAGGCATGCCTGCTTTATACATCGTCATATCTTTAATAGCATCCGAATTGAACGTTGAAAAGAAACCCAGCAAATGAGAGGCATTGTATACGGGAGCTTCATCCAGCAGGATCAGGTTTTGATCGGCAGCGCCACCTCTTACAAAAAAACCACTGTTGCCGTCACCGGCAGACTTTACACCCGGCAGCAATTGCACCACTTTCAGAATATCTCTTTCGCCCAATAATACCGGTATATACTTGATTTCTTTCGTTGTTAGTTTTTCTATTCCCATTTGCGGGTTTCCCAGGCTACGGCTGCGGGAGGAAGAATTTATGATCACTTCATCCAGGTCCTTTACAAAATCATTCAACGGAATATCCAGGGCAATATCCTTATCGACTGTCAGCCCACTGGTAAAGGTTTGAAATCCTGCAGATGATGCGGTTATGTTGTATTCACCCTGCGCTACAGTAACCGAATAAAATCCATAATCGTTGCTGATAGTATTGTACTTTCCCACGCTGATCGTTGCACCAATAATGGTCTCACCTTTCGCCTTTGAAGTAACGGTACCACTGATGGTAAATTTTTGCTGCGCTTGTACAGACAGGCTGAAAAAGATTAATGATCCTGTAAAAAGATGGAGGAAATAATTGTACTTCATGAAAATTTTTTGAGAACCGGGCGATATTTAATAACCCGGGGCCGGCGTATTATTATAAAATCGCAATATTAAAAGTTATTCTGCCTGTATGATTTTAAAAAAACGAGAGTTAACACAAATATTACAAACAGCCAGCCTAAAGGTTTGAACCTGGTCATCTACTAAATGTCCCGCTCCCGTTACAGACTGGTGCAAAACATCGCACGACATAAAAATGGGGAAAGACTTTATAACCGGGTTGAAGGCTAAAAGCAGGTAAGCAACTAAAGTGAAAAAAAACTGCACAGCCGGCATGGTAAAAATCCCAAACAAACAAGAAAAGTTGTTTAAAAAATCGTTCTTTTCCACGTTTACCGGTACCGGAATCAAAAAGACAAAATTTATTTTAAATCCCTGACTAATAAAACGATGGAAGTTGACAGAGTTTGTTACTTTTATAACTCTTCTTTCCATCCTATCGACACAATCTACATAAATTTTGTATCCCGCCCGAAAATTGATTTGGAAGCCGATCTTATTAACCTTTAAATAATGCCGATGGAGAAGGAAATTCTACACTACACGATTCCCGCCTTTACCGGAAAAAATACATAGCTGCATACCGTGATGATTTTGTTTTTATGATCGTTTGATCATCCGCGTTTTCTTTTGTCACTAT
>JBGTNK010000318.1:0-21627 GCA_041743125.1 Chitinophagaceae bacterium | reverse complement strand
GATACGCTGGTATTGGACGCATTAAAATGGAAGGTAAATGAAGTAGACATCGTATTATCTAATGGCTTTCGTTTTTGTCCTCCCCGAACCACTCCCGATCATACAGGAAACATTCCTGTTACCAACGGATTTATTTATGATATGCTTCCGGTGGATAGTGTGGTAAGAACTGGTACCGTTACGGGACAGCAAATAAAGGATTGGTTAGAAAAGGAGTTGCACAATGTATTTGCAAAAAATGCCGCTGACCGGTTTGGAGGATGGGTGATAAAATTCAAAGGGATGAAAATATCGTTCAATGCCTTTGGAGAAAAAGGTGACAGGGTACAGAAAGTAACTGTTGCTGGTAAACCGCTGGACCTGAAAAAAAACTATAGTATTAGTGCCTGTGAAAGGGAAGGTGATCCACAGGATATGCTTTGCAGGATAAAAAATGTTTCCAATGCCAGGAATACGCCGCATACGCTTCATTCTGTCTTAAAAGAATACCTGGCAGCCAACTCGCCTGTAACCCCGGTACCTCCTCTGAATGCAAAGATCTTAGATGCTCCGCAAACATTGCTTACCCAGGTAACAGGCGTAGATTACCAGTTTACTTAAAATTTAAATATATGACCAGAAAGATTTTATTAGCCCTGATCTTTTTATCCTATGCTGTTTTTACCCAGGCACAAACATCAAAACAAACGGGTAAAAAACACCAGATCGTATTTCAATTAGCTACTGATGATACCATTGTGCACAAAGGACTCATGAGGCAATTGAATAATGTTTTAACCGCTGCTCCCGGGTCTACACTTGAAGTAGTATGCCATGGACCAGGTATCAATTTGCTGGTGAAAGATAAAACGATTGTTCACGAAAAAATCCAGGAAATGAGATCAAGAGGCGTTCAATTCGCCGCATGCGAAAATACCCTGAAAGAAAAAAATATTTCTAAAGACAAGATAATAGCCGAAGCTTTTTTTGTTCCTTCTGCTTTGGTAGAAATCGTAATTAAACAGGAAGCCGGCTGGAGTTATATAAAAGCAGGTTTCTGATTTTATTGTAGCCATTCGGGTTAGGAGAATCTTTGAGATCATTGCTAAGTTTATAATCAAATACTCCATATCTGAAAAGTAAGTTAAAGGATGTCTTTATTTTCCGACTACCTAAGATAACTTGTGGAAATAAAGGTTTAAACTTAACATTCGCTACTCTGCGTTTCATTACATTAGAATAGTCAGTAGAAAACATGCACAGCAACTCAACCTTAGAATCAACTTTTGAACCCAACCTGCTTGCCGAAATGGATACGCATGGAGAAATAATGAATTTCAGGGAAGGAGATATCATTATGGATTACGGGAAATACATCCGGATGATGCCCATTATTATAAAAGGTACTATTAAAGTTTTTCGAATGGATGAAAGTGGGAAAGAGATTTTGTTGTATTATTTGTCCAGCAGCGAATCTTGTTCTATGGCATATAGTTGTTGTGTGGAAGCAAAAAAAAGCGAAGTGAAAGCAATTGCCGAAGATGATGTGGAATTAATAGCTATACCTCATACCAAGCTGGATGAGTGGCTATGTAAATATCCCAGTTGGAAAAATTATATCATGCGAAGTTTTAATGAACGCTTCCTGGAATTATTAAAATCCATTGAATCGATTGCTTTTCACAAATTGGATGAAAGATTGATTAGCTACCTGAAAGAAAAAAAAAGACTGTCGGGTTCAAGTGTTATTAAGGCTTCCCATTACCTGATAGCCGATGAACTGGCCACTTCAAGAGTAGTGGTATCCCGGCTGCTGAAGCAATTAGAGAATGATGGTAAAATCTTGTTGTATCGCAATGAGATCAAGTTATTAAGGGAATTTTCCTGAAAGCAATCTTAGCGAATACCAGGTGATAGTAATTCATTGATGTAAGCCGGCGTATCGAATAATTTATTTTGTCCAAATACGTCCCGGGACCTCCGGCATTTATCATTGCATGGAAGAGTAGCATTAGTTTTTTCAGATATCCCGTTTTCCTTCTCTTTATTTGCCAAATGTATACGTGTATTCAATTCTTCCGGTAAGTTCCTTCTGTTTGTTGAATAAGGCTTCCTTTGTTTTTAGGTTCTTATTGTTATATATATAACGCCATATCAGGTAATCAGGATTATTAGAAGAAAGGGTAGTCATTTTTTGTATAACCCGGTTCAATTCATCATACTCAAACATAGTTGATGGAAGCAACTTCCTGGCTTTTTTGTTATACCGAACAATATCTGTCAGCCTGTTTTTTTCATCGTAATAATAATAAACAGGATCCATCCCTATACCCCTTCGGTAAAGTTGCTCGTCTGCCACATTTCCATTTTCATCAACCGTAAGCCGATATTCGCTGCTGTCCTTTTCATTCACTATTCTCCACATTTTTACAGGCTTCCCTGCCGGGTTGTATGAATATTGGTGTGCAATAGTTTCAGTAAAATCCTGGAGCGAATCTTTTGTCCTGGTTTCTATTAATACGATATTATTACTGTTATCATAGTTGTATACCGTATGGCTCCGGATAGCGCCGGAGGTATCAGTTATTCCTGTCAATCTGAATTGATCATCGAACTGGTAGTATTGAATGGCCACTTGCTGACCATTCCGGGACGTGATTTTTAAAACTTTTTTGCTGGCATCAATTTCCTGCCATTCATTAAATTCACTGGATTTGATGCCCCTGTTGTCAAAGCCTGCTGCAGTTATGGTTTTTATCTCCTGGTTTAAAAAAGTTTTCATTTTTTCGCTAATCGCCCGGGCATCCAGAATGTCGTTGTAATAATTTTGGCAAAACGTTGTGATTTGAAAAAAAAGGGCAACGATTAAGAAAAAGTTTTTCATTGTGAATTTGAGATATGATTAAAAAATCCTAAAAATATTGAATTATACAGTAACGTACGGCTCTTCAAAAAATTTCATAACAGGATTAAGAATTGATTTGTTTGCACGACCAATCCCTTGACCCGGGTAAATTCAAACCCGCTTCTTGACCTTTTGTACTTATTTTTAGAAAATTTTTTGATTATGGACTCATCATTAAGTGAATCATTTTTGAAGTTGGTCAGCATTATGGATGATTTGCGTGAAAAATGTCCCTGGGATCGCAAACAAACTATTCAAAGTTTAAGGCAATTAACTATCGAGGAAACTTATGAACTCACTGATTCGATCACTGAAGGGGATTGGAAAGGGATCAGGGAAGAATTAGGGGATATATTGCTTCATATTCTTTTTTATGCTAAAATCGGAAGCGAACAAAAACAATTTGAATTGGAAGATGTGATAAAAGGAGTAAGCGAAAAACTGATTTTTCGTCATCCTCATATATATGGTGATACTGCAAATGATGCCCGGCTGGTAGATGTAGTAGATGAAGAAGACGTAAAAAGAAATTGGGAAAAGCTAAAATTAAAAGGAGGCAAAAAATCTGTATTAAGCGGAGTGCCTAAATCATTACCTGCAATAGTAAAGGCCATGCGCCTGCAGGAAAAGGCAAAGCAAACCGGATTTGAATGGGAAAATAAAGAACAGGTTTGGGAAAAGGTTGAAGAAGAAATAAAGGAATTGAAGGAAGTAACAGATACGGGCCAGCAATCAAAGGTGGAAGAAGAGTTTGGTGATGTATTATTTTCAATGATCAATTATGCACGGTTTTTGCAGGTGGACGCTGAAAATGCCCTCGAACTGACCAATAAAAAATTCATCCACCGCTTTACTCAGATGGAAGAAAAGGCTTTAAATGCAGGAAAAGATCTTACAGATATGAGCCTTGAAGAAATGGATAACATCTGGAATAGTATAAAACAACACCGGGATACGTGAAGCCGCTTTTAAGAAATAGTTTACTTTGGAAATTTTGTTTGCTTTTAGGAGCAATTATATTGTTTGTCCTTTCTTTTATCTTCAATACTTTATATACTAACCGGTCTTCGGTAGCTGAAGAAGTTAAACTCGCTGAAAATTACATTCATCAAAAACAAAGAAATTTTGAGGATTTCCTGGCTGACACTTCTTTAATAAACCGGCTGGTTGAAAAGAAAGAAACAGTAAGTGAGTTAACCCGGATAACAAATAAGAAGTATGGCATTTTCTTGTATACAGTAAGTAGTTCCGGAACCCTTTCTATGAATTTCTGGAGCAATCAACTTGTTTTACCTCCTTCTGAAACCTTTTGGTTAGGGGAGATGGAAAAATTCATGCACCTTTCGAATGGCTATTATTTGGTGGTCAAACGAACGCAGAACATTTCTTCTAATACCATTGTTGCTTATGCCGTAATTCCTGTCCGCTCTGATTTTTTCCTGGAAACTGAATACCTGCCTCAAAAGTTTGTTTATAGCAATACAGCTGATAACCGAGTATTACTGAGTGAGTCTGTTACCGAGTTTCCTGTTAAGTCTTTATCAGGTAATATATTATTCTATCTCGACAAAAAAATATCAGGGGCAGTTCCTTATAATAACCAACTTACTATCCTGCTGAGGTTCAGTGGACTTTTGTTGTTGTTGTTATTTACTCATTTGGTGGCAGAATCCCTGGCCGGGAGAAAGGTGTGGAGAGGGATATTGTTTTTAAGTGGCACCCTGCTGGTCATGAGAATGATCATTTACCTGTTTCCGCAATTGTTAAATCTCCGTCAGTTTGAATTATTTGATCCTTCTATTTATGGCTCCAATTTCATCCAACGATCGCTTGGCGATCTGTTTATGAACTCTGCTTTTTTTTGCTGGATCGTATTATTTACCTGGTATAAAGTTCAGCATATTAAAAATGTATTTGACCGGGTACCCCGGTGGCTTTTCATCGCGGCAGGTATATTTTCGCTTTGCCTGCTCATCTATGCTACTTTTATTTTATCATCTGTTATCCGGAGTATCGTTGCTGATTCGAGAATTTCATTTGATGTGACAAATTTCTTTAGCCTTAACCGGTATACTGTAGTGGGTTTTATTGTGCTGGCTACGCTATCCTTATCCTATTATTATTTTACCCAGCTATTATTCAGGATCATATTTCCCCTTTTCAGGAATAATATCTGGTTGGTCTATTTTGCCATTGCATTTTCCGGGCTCATTTATTTAAGCATTAAGTCAGGAAACCCATCTGTATTGTTTTATATTCCTGTGCTGGCCTGGTTGCTTCTTTATACCTGGATGGTGAACAGGGATGGTGTAATATTCAACCGCTTCCGGATCAATATTGCGGGCATCTTGTTTTGGATTTTCATGTTTTCAGTATCTATTGCTGCTATCATGCTGGCCGAAAACCGCAAAGCAGAGTGGGAGAGAAGGAAATTTTATGCTGAAAAACTGGCAGAACAAACGGATCCATCCAGCGAAAGGCTAATGAATATTGCTCTCAAGTATCTTGATAATGATTTTTTACAAGACAATTTTTTCCGCTTTGCTGATAGTGCCAGTAGCAGGGAACTGCGAGATAGTATAATGGCCAGCAATTATAGCGCCTATTTAAACAAATATGATACCCGGCTGTATGTCTATGACTCAGCAGGACAACCCCTCCATAATGATGATCCTACCACCTTTGATGCTTTAAATACAATAGTCACCCTGCAGTCACATCCCACCAGTACTCCCGAATTGTTTTATTATGAAACTGCATTTGATAAATACACGTATATAACCAACCGCGTAGTGACAGATACGGCCGGCTCCAAGCTGGGCAATTTCTTCCTTATATCCAATCCCAAAAAATATAGCAGTGACGCCCTGTTTCCTGAATTTTTTAAACAATATAAAAAGAATGATCCCGAAAATTCTCCGATTTACTCGTACGCCGTATACAGCCAGGAGAAATTGATCGCTTTGTCTAATAAATATCCTTTTGCCACAAAACTGAATGTTAAGGCCGTGCCCGGCAATAAAGAATTTGAAAGGAAAACGAACGGGGATTTTGATGAGCTATGGTACAGGGCAGGTAACGAGAAAGTAGTTGTAATGGCAAGGAAGGAGGACACATTGATAGAGTCCATCACCCTTTTTTCCTATATCTTTTGTTCATTTCTTTTCCTGGTATTTATTGTGCAGGTGTTGTCTTTGTTGTTGAAAGCCGTATACGACTGGCAGGGATTTAAAAACTTTTTTCATTTTAATATCCGGAACCAGGTACATAGTACAATCATATTCATATCCATTTTTTCATTTATTATTATTGGTATTGCCACGATTACTTTCTTTAAAAACCGGCATAATAGCAATAACAGCGACAAGCTGAGCCGAACGATGAAAATTATGGTGAATGAAATGGAAAAACGTATTGACAGTGACCAGCCGTTTGGAATTGTTTCACAATTGCATGACACTGTTTCTAATTATAGTTTGCAGGACCTGGTAACCGAAGTATCAGGAATTCATGGGGTGGATGTTACCATTTACGATCTCAATGGGGACTTGCAGGTTTCATCTGAATCCAATGTATATGACAAGGGGGTATTGAGTTCAAAAATTGATCCGGTAGCCTATTACCGCTTAAGTCGCCTGAACCAGATAGAGCATGTACAGGAAGAGCAAATCGCTGATCTTTCTTATTTGAGTATTTATGCGCCGGTGCGGGATAAGGAAGGAAAAGCATATGCCTATTTAAGTATTCCTTATTTTACCTCTCAGCCTGAATTAGACCAGGAGATATCAAATTTTATTGTAACGGTAATTAATTTGAATGCATTCATCTTATTGATAGCAGGACTAATTGCATTATTTATCACCAATCGTATCACAAGATCTTTTTCAATCATCAGCGATAAGATGAAAGAAGTAAACCTTGGCAGAATGAATGAAGAAATAGTGTGGAACAGAAATGATGAAATTGGTGACCTGGTAAAGGAATACAATAAGATGGTAGCAAAGTTGGGTGAAAGCGCTGAAGCACTGGCAAAAACTGAAAGGGAAGGAGCGTGGAGGGAAATGGCCAGGCAGGTTGCACATGAGATCAAAAATCCTTTGACCCCAATGAAACTAAGCATTCAATATTTGCAAAAATCGATAAACAGCAATCATCCCAATGTAAAAGAACTATCCAGCAATGTTGCCAATACACTGGTGGAGCAAATAGATCACCTGTCAAAGATTGCGGCGGATTTTTCTCAATTTGCCAATATCAGTTATACCAATATCGAAGAATTTGACCTGCATGAAGTGATCCGTTCATTAAAGGAATTATACAGATCAGATGAAAACATAGAACTGACATGGAAACCATTAAGAAGAAGACTCATTATCAGTGCGGATAAAACACAAATGAACAGGTTGTTCACTAATCTTTTTGCTAATGCGGTGGAAGCCTGCGAAGACAGGGCATGTGTAATGGAGGTAAATGAAGAGTTGGAAGATGGAATGGTAAGAATAAGTATAAAAGATAATGGAGAAGGCATACCCGAAGAAATGAAGTCAAGAATATTTATTCCAAATTTTACCACCAAGTCGTCCGGAACAGGTCTTGGCCTTGCTATGTGTAAAGGAATTGTAGAACAAGTAAAAGGGAAAATTTGGTTTGATACAGAGAAAGGGAAAGGAACTACTTTTCATGTAGGAATTCCGCTCGCTGATTAGATACCCATTTGCAGTTTCCTTTTGGCAAGGTGCTCCTCAAATAGTTTCAATGAAAAACTGCTGAGGTTTTGTTCTTTGGTTAAGCCTCCTTTTTGAGCAGCCAGTACACCATACTTAATATCATTAAATCCATCCAGGTTATGAGCATCAGGATCAATGGACAATAATACCTTATTTTCTGAAGCATATTCAATGTATCGCCAGTCCATGTCCAGGCGCCGGGGATGCGCATTAATTTCAATTGCAATATTATTAACAGCGCAGGTGTCAATAATTTTTTTATGATCGATAGGATATCCTTTGCGGCTTAGTAGTAACCGGCCTGTCATATGACCTAAAATGGTTACATAAGGATTTGAAAGGGCTGTCAATAGTCTCGCCATGGCTTTATCCTCTGCCATTTTTAAATTACTATGAACTGATGCTATGATCAAATCAAACCAGGAGAGTACCTCGTTAGAATAATCCAGCGAGCCATCATTAAGGATATCACACTCGATACTTTTGAATATCTTAAACGGCGCCATTTTTTGGTTCAGTTCGTCAATATACCGGTGTTGTTCGCTTATTCTTTGTTCAGAAAGTCCATTTGCATAGGCAGCCGATTTAGAGTGGTCTGAAATTACCAGGTATTCAAATCCTTTGGTAATACATTCTTTTGCCATCTCTTCAATCGTATTTACCCCGTCGCTCCAGTTGCTATGGCTATGTATAACCGACTTTATGTCTTTTGGTTGAATAAGTTCCGGCAGTATTCCTTTTTTTGCTTTTTCAATTATGCCATCCGTTTCCCTGAGGCAGGGCGGTATGTATTGAATATTTGAACGCTTAAAAATAAATTCATCTTCATTTTGCTTTTCGATTTCGGTTACTTCAATTGGAAATTCATTGCGGAAAGCCGTTACAAAATCTTGAGACCCCGTGGTAAGAAATAATTGTTCAGCCCGGTTTTTCTTACCGGTATATAGCCGGAGTTTTAATCCATTTTTTAATCTGTACAGCAGGCTTCCTTCTGTTTCTTCCAATAATTCTGGTGGTTGTGCTGTTTGAAAGGCTGGTTTAATAGTATTATTGTCCTGAAGCACCACAAACTCCAATTGGTCTATTGTAATTTCCTGCCTCCGGTATGCACCGGTTGCAAAAACATTGTCGGGAGAAAATATTTTCTTAAGATATGATTCTATTTGAGGAAAGATCTCTTCCAACTGCGCATATAAAAAACTACCCTGGTTCAATAGGTAATATTCAATAGCTTCCTGCACATTTTGTTGTGTCTTTCCTCCAAAGCCTTTGAATAGAGTAAGCCTGTTTTCATTGCATGCATATAATAATTCACCTACCGATTCCAATCCCATTTCTTTCCAGATGCTATGTATTTTTTTTGGACCAATTCCTTTTATGTTCAACATTTCTATGACACCGGCAGGCGTCGAAGAGATATATTGGTCCAATAATGACAGGTGCCCTTCATCCAGCATCTCTATTATTTTTTCACCAACACTTTTTCCTATGCCCTGAATACTGAAGAGATTTTCACGGGGTGTATCCTTTAATTGCAGGGGAAGTTTATCAATATTAAAAGCCGCGATCGAATATGTTTTTGTTTTAAATGAGTTTTCCCCGTGGATATCCATCAGTTTAGACAGAAGGGAAAAGTTGTCCGCTATGGCACTGTTATCCATGATTGCAATTTAGTTCATACTTAATAATCATAAAGCACGGTACCACCCGAAGGATTTTGTTTTTGCCAGATATGAATCCCACCTTAGTTGAATCAGTAGGTGATGTAAGGCAAAAAAAAAGTCCCCCGAAATTATCGGGAGACTTTTTATAAACTTCTAAGAAATTAAACTTATTTCTTTTTAGCTGCTTTCTTCTTTGGAGCTGCTTTTTTCTTTGGAGCTGCTTTTTTTGCTGCTTTTTTTTGAGCTGCTTTCTTAGCTGCTTTTTTAGCTGCTTTCTTTTTTGTTGCCATTTTTTAGAATTTAATGTTTAGTGAAATGGGTTATCGTTAGTAAAAATAATAATTATTTCATACTACCCAAATTTTTTTTCCACAAAATGACAATTCCGGAAATCAAGCTTCAGCAATTGTGACAGAAACATACGTTCTGTCATTCCTTCTTTTTCTGTATTCTACAATACCATCGTTCAAAGCAAACAATGTAAAATCTTTTCCAACACCAACATTTTTTCCAGGATGATAAACAGTGCCGCGTTGACGAACAATAATGTTTCCTGCTATGGCAGGCTGTCCACCAAATATTTTTACACCCAGACGTTTGCTTTGTGAATCGCGGCCATTCTTTACACTTCCTTCACCTTTCTTATGTGCCATTGTTTTTTATTTATTAGTTTAAAGTAATAAAGTTTTATTCAACACTTCACTGTTTACCTGATTACAATGCTCAGGCAATATCAGTTACTTTTATTTTTGTGTAAGCAGTACGGTGTCCTTTCTTTTTATGAAAGCCTTTTCTTCTTTTTTGTTTGTAGGCGATTACGGTATCACCTTTCACCTGACCCAGGATTTCTACTGATACCTTTGTTTTCAGATCTGAACCCAGGGTAAGTTTGCCATCTGCTTCGGCCATCAAAACGTCAAGTTTTACCTTCTCCCCGGCGTTTCCTTCCACATGAGGAACAAACAAGGTTTGATCTTTTTCTACTTTAAATTGCTGACCGGCTACTTTTATTACTGCTATCATAATCTGAAATTAGGGATGCAAAAGTAAGGGGAAATGTTCAACTAGCAAACAGAACTTCAAAGTTTTAAATGCCAAAATCAGTAACCTGTTTGGCCAGCCTTCCTTTATCTTTGCGATTTACGGCTGTAAGTATTCCTTTTATGGCCACTACCATTTTGGTAAACAGAGTTATACAGATGAAAATCAAGTCATTCTTAGCAAAACCATTCGCATCATATATATATAAAGGTATACGGAAGGGAATGCTTACGGCCGTCGCTGATCAGGAAATTATTCTTAAGGAGCTGGTAAAAACCGGTCGAAACACTGAATTTGGAAAACTCGCTCATTTTGACAAAGTAAATACTTTTGAGGAATACAAGGAGGCGGTGCCTATAAGAGATTATGAACAGCTCAAACCTTTTATTGAGCAAATAAAGGAGGGAAAACATAATGTTTTGTGGAAGGGTAAGCCCATTTATTTAGCTAAAACCTCAGGTACTACAAGTGGTACCAAATATATTCCTATTACAAAAGAATCTATTCCCAATCATATTAATACTGCCCGGAATGCATTGCTCTGTTATATGGCCGAATCCAGGAATACACTTTTTGCTAATGGTAAGATGATCTTTCTATCTGGTTCTCCTGTGCTGGAGAGAGTAGGAGGCATACCAACGGGCAGGCTGAGTGGGATCGTGAACCATCATGTTCCCGGATATCTTCGTACCAACCAACTTCCATCTTATGAGACAAATTGTATTGAAGACTGGGAAACGAAACTTAGCCGGATTGTTGATGAAACAATAAGCAAGGACATGACCCTCATTAGCGGCATTCCTCCATGGATGCAGATGTATTTTGATGAGCTAATGAAAAGAAGCGGGAAAAAAATTATGGATCTTTTTCCGAATCTAAGCCTGGTAGTGCAGGGAGGCGTAAATTTTGAACCATATAAGGCAAAGATTTTTGAAAGTATCGGGAAAAAAATTGATTCGATTGAATTGTTTCCGGCAAGCGAAGGTTTTTTCGCTTTCCAGGATTCACAGCATGCAGAAGGATTATTGTTGAATACAAACAGTGGTATCTTCTTTGAATTTGTTCCGGCTGCAGATATAAATAAAAATAACCCGTCCCGGCTTTCCCTGGCCGATGTAAAACCCGGAGAAAATTATGCGATGATAATTAGCAGTAATGCCGGCTTGTGGGGATATGATCTGGGAGATATGGTCAAATTTGTTTCAATTAATCCATACCGCATTCTCGTAACGGGAAGAACGAAACATTTTATTTCGGCATTTGGAGAGCATGTTATTGGTGAAGAAGTGGAATATAGCCTGTTAAAAGCAGCGGAAGAAGCGCATTTAAAAATTACTGAGTTTACCGTTGCTCCGTTTGTTAGCGGGGGAGATGGGAAATCCTATCATGAGTGGTTTATTGAGTTTCAAAATAAGCCTGACGATATTCAGGCATTTGCCAAGAAAATTGATGAGAATCTTCGAAACAAAAACGTTTACTATGATGATCTTATAAGTGGTAATATTTTAAAGCCACTGAAATTGACAGCGATTCGTAAAAATGGCTTTATTGAATATATGAAATCTGTTGGTAAATTGGGAGGACAAAATAAAGTGCCACGATTGAGTAATGACAGGAAAATAGCAGATCAACTTATCAAATGGATTGATAATTGAGTGACGAACAAAATTCAAAGTTAAAAATCATGACCGATCCTTTTATAACAATGAATAATCCGATGAGCGAAGAAAAACACAAAAAAGCCCCTTTGGCGGAAGCATCAACAAATAGTGAAGAGCGGGGTAAAAGACGAATTGCCCTTTTTGGGTCTACCGGATCAATAGGCACACAAGCATTGGAAGTGATCGCTGGAAATCCCTCCCTATTTTCAGCAGAGATTTTAACAGCTTATCACAACGAAGAATTATTAATAGAACAGGCATTGCGGTTTCAACCTAATGTTGTAGTTATCGGTGATGAAAAAAAATACCTTAAGGTGAAGGAAGCCCTGGCTTCTGTTCCGGTAAAAGTATTTGCAGGGGAAAAAGCGTTGGAGGAAGCTGCAGCAATAGATTGTTATGACCTGATGATGGCAGCCATTGTTGGTTATGCAGGATTGCGACCAACATTGAAAGCAATTGAAAATGGCAAACCTGTAGCATTAGCTAATAAAGAAACATTGGTAGTTGCCGGTGATATAATAATGCGCAAGGCAGTGGAGAATCGGGTTCCTGTTATCCCGGTTGATTCAGAACATTCAGCTATTTTTCAATGCCTGGTAGGAGAAAGCAGGAACCGGATTGAAAAAGTAATACTCACTGCTTCCGGCGGACCTTTCCTGGGAAGAAAACCAAATTACCTGGTGAATGTAAAGAAAGAACATGCCTTGCAACATCCTAATTGGACCATGGGGGCCAAAGTGTCTATAGACTCAGCTACCCTCATGAATAAAGGATTGGAAATGATTGAAGCAAGATGGTTGTTTAATCTGCGCCCTGATCAAATACAGGTTATTATCCATCCGCAAAGTATTATTCACAGCATGGTTCAATTTGAAGATGGGAGTATTAAATCCCAAATGGGATTGCCCGATATGAAATTACCTATTCAATATGCCCTTTCATTTCCAAAAAGAATTGCAAATAATTTTCCTAGATATGATTTTAAAAAAGTAAACACCTTAACATTTGAGGAGCCGGATCTGCGCACCTTTAGAAATCTTGGATTGGCAATGGAAGCATTGAATAAGGGAGGGAATCTTCCTGCTATCATGAATGCAGCTAATGAAATTGCAGTGTATGCTTTCTTAAGAAACAGGTTAAATTTTTTGGATATGACAGATGTGATAGAGAAAACAATGCAAAAAGTTTCATTCATTGAGAAACCATCCCTGGAAGAATATTATGAAAGTGATGGAATAGCCCGCAATTACGCTGCTGATCTTATAAAATTGTAACCCCCTAACTAGCATTTTCCTGAGGAAGGACTTAATCTTAATAAAATCAAATAATTCAGCAGCCGGTTCTTTATGGTTCATAATTAGCTGATATTTGCACTTCTTTTAAATTTCAGAAAAATACCAGAATTGGATATGTATTTATTAGCAATTAATTGGGAGTCGGTTAGTGTGCAGGTTGGACAGCTTTTGCTGGCTTTATCTATATTGATCGTATTGCATGAATTTGGTCATTACATTACGGCAAAATGGTTTGGCTGCAGGGTAGAAAAATTCTTTCTTTTTTTTGACCCCTGGTTTTCTCTTGTGAAAAAAAAAATAGGGGACACTGTGTATGGTATAGGTTGGTTGCCATTGGGAGGATATGTAAAAATATCGGGGATGATCGATGAAAGCATGGATAAGGAAGCTTTGAAACAACCGCCAAAAGAATGGGAGTTCAGGAGCAAACCTGCCTGGCAGCGGTTGATCATTATGCTGGGTGGTATCATCATGAATATACTGGTTGCTTTTATTATTTATGCTTTTGTGTTAATGATTTGGGGTGAGCGAAAAACACCCATGAGTTCTGTTAAATATGGTATTTGGACAACAGACAGCCTGATGAATGAGATAGGCTTGCGAAATGGAGATAAGATTTTGGCGGTAAACGAAGAACCCGTTGATTATTTTGAAAACCTGGGAGCACAGGTTATTTTGGGAAATGAGATTTTGATAGAAAGAGATGGCCAGCAACAAAACATAATATTGCCGGTTAACCTGATTGAAAAATTAATTGAGAGTAAGAGAAAAAGGGGATTGTTATTGCAAATGCGGCTACCAACATATGTTGGTAAATATGGAATAAAGGATGATACCGTTTATGGAAAAATAGCTGGGCTAAGGGAAATGGATAAGATAGTGGCTATCGACTCCATTCCGGTGCAATTTTATGATGAAATGCCTGCCATACTGAAGGACCATAAGAATGGCCAGGTTGTTCTGTCAGTTGAAAGAAATGGAGAATTGCTGCAATTGAATTCAAGGGTGAACGGAGAAGGTAAAATTGGTATCCCGATCCTGGATGATGAAAGCTATCAAAAGTTGGACGTATATAATACAGAGACCAGGAAATATGGATTTCTTGCCGCCATTCCTGCCGGGATAAAAAAATCTATTGAAAAACTAAAGTTTTATATAGATCAGTTCCGATTGATCCTGAACCCCGATACGGGAGCTTATAAGGGTGTTGGTGGGTTTAAGGCAATAGGATCTGTATTTCCTACAGAATGGCATTGGGAAGCATTTTGGAATATAACCGCTTTTCTGTCTATCATTCTTGCTTTTATGAACCTGCTTCCAATACCCGCATTGGACGGGGGGCATGTAATGTTTACGCTTTATGAAATGGTGAGTGGCAGAAAGCCAAATGAAAAATTTATGGAATATGCACAAGTGGCTGGCATGATTTTGTTATTATTGTTGATGTTATATGCCAATGGCAACGATTGGTTTGGATGGGGAAGATAAATGTATGATTCTTTGAAGAGGGAATAAGTGAAAAAGAGATATAAATTAAAGGCAGGAAATATTGTTTCATTCATTGTATATAAATTATTTTTCGGGGCTGTACCGGTTTTGACAGCATAGATCTTTGAGAGTGTAAGCATGCAGTGCGTTGTATTATTAGCACTTTAATCTGAAGATTCAACATTTAAATGGCAATACTCAGTATGCCATGGCTGCCTAATCAGTGATTAAGTAGTCATTAGGGCCGCCGGGCAGGTTGTTCTGTTACCATGCTCCGCCGCCGACATCAATCTAAAACAGGATGCTGCAACCGAAGGCTGTGACGGTTGCTAAAGAATATTCAGCTAAGCAATGTATTGGTTTGTTCATTTCCTGTGCATTGCCGACAAGCAATAATGAAATAAGCATGTAGAAAGCTTTTGACGAATATGTTTGGACAGGGGTTCGATTCCCCTCAGCTCCACAATTTTTTTTAACCATTGATCTGTTCTTAGCGATCTTTTCCAATCTTTTTCTTTCATGCTGGAGATTTCATATCGCCTGATATTTAATTTATTTTCTTCATAATTATTTTTTGAGTAAGGAGATTAGCAGAGGTGTATAAGGGTTAATCATTAACCAATCCCGGATCTGATATCTTTTTATAAGTATGATTTCTTAATGAATTTTTAGGAGGCAAGTATATACTAATTACAAGAAGCCTTCTTGTTGTCTGAAAAATATACTAATTGACCAAAGCCCTGGCACCTGGCAGAAAAAAAAGTAAACATCTTTCAAATTTTCTATTACCAAAAAGAATTTTTTTATTTAACTTCTCCTATCGAATTTAATTTGATGTGATGAATTGAAGGATTCCCTAAAAGAAAAAAGTAAAAAATTATCACAACAATAAAAATTAATCATGGCAGATCCCTTGAGAATTTTGATGTTGGAAGACGACCCAATTGATGCTGAAATAATTCAATGGGCACTGGTAGAAAATAGTGAGTGCATATTTAATGTAGCCATAAACAAAGAAGCATATTGTACGGCCCTGGATGAATTTTCTCCTGACCTTATTCTTGCCGATAATGCATTGCCACGGTTTAATGCAAAGGAAGCCCTGGAAATGATACAACAGCGTTCGCTTAATATTCCCTTTATCCTGGTTACAGGTACTGTGTCGGAAGAGTTTGCTACAAATATTATCCGGCTGGGGGCAGACGATTATATTTTAAAGGACAGATTAGCCAGGCTGCCTTCTGCCATCAATGCGGCTTTGCACAGGAAAAGATTTGAAGCAGCTATAAAGCATAGCGAAGAAGTGCGGAGGCTTATAATGAATGCTGCCCTGGACGCTATCGTATGTATTAATCCGGCCGGAATTATCACTATCTGGAACTCACAGGCTGAAAAAATGTTTGGATGGAAAGAAATGGAAATTTTAGGTAAAAATCTTTCAGAAACTATTATCCCTGAACATTCCCGGGAAGCACATAAGAAGGGTTTTGATCATTACCTCCAAACAGGAGAGGGCCCTGTATTGAACAAAGTAATTGAAATAAGTGCAATGCACTTTTCTGGAGTTGAGTTTCCTATAGAACTGGCTATTGTTCCTATTAAGAAAGGGCGAGATGAATTTTTTTGTGCTTTCATCCGTGATATCACCCTGCGAAAAAAAGCTGAAGAGAAATTACATCATTCATATGAAGAGATCAGAAGACTTGCCTCTCATTTACAAGAGGTCAGAGAGGAAGAGAGGTTGATCATATCCCGTGAAATTCACGATCAACTGGGCCAGCAACTAACCGTTATGAAAATGGATATTAGCTGGCTGAATAAAAAATTAAACCTTTCTGAAAATGATCAGGCAACTGAAAAGCTGGTGGAATTAAATGCGATGGTCGATGAAACAATAAAAACTGTACGTAAAATAGCAGCCGACCTCAGGCCTAGTCTTCTTGATGACCTGGGACTTGGAGCTGCGATAGAATGGCATCTTTCGGATTTTGAAAAAAGAGCAGGTATTGCGGTACACTATAAAGGAATCAATGAGGAGTTCTTATTACCCATTGTTTCAAAGACAGGGCTTTTTCGTATTGTACAGGAATCATTAACAAATATTGCAAGATATGCAAAGGCAAAAAATATAGATGTTAGCCTGGAAAAAAATAATGGTAACATTTTGCTAACTATCCAGGATGATGGCGTTGGATTTGACCCTGAAAAAATTGCTCTTAAAAAAACGTTCGGGATTGTAGGGATGCGTGAAAGAACTGCAATGATGGGTGGTAATTATGAAATATCAAGCATACAAGGCAAAGGAACCATTACAAAAGTTAAAGTGCCATTGTCTTGAAATATTTAAAGTAATTGTTTTGCAGAGTCCTTCTTCAAGACTTTAGAGGAAGCCTGATCTGATTTTATCTGTAGAAGAGATAATTCATACACCTTATCCTTTTTCTCTACTTCCCTAAAAGTACATCCACCATAAAAAGCTGATCATTTGGATTGACCTGGCCAATTAAAAATTCATTTGCACAGCTTTTTCACATTTATCATTTTGGTAGCGATGTCGGATAGGATGATTCACTGATACTATTTTTAATTGGGATCAATAATTGAAAGTTCATATATAAAATTTGTGAAGCATAAAATTCCCCATAAGATATTTTCCCGGAAAAATGTTCTACAGTAATATCCTCATTTTATATTACATAATTTATTTAATTAACCTGTTCATTAATCGTTTAGATGTTTATAAATTTTTGAATTGATTTGGGTTAATATATAACGGCACAGTTGTTGAAAAATATCGCCAAAATTCAATACTATATGGATCTTAATTCCTTCAGTGGCCGCAGGCACATCGTGTTTGCCTTAGTATCCTTTTTGTTTTTAATGACTTCTTGCAGCAAGGGTCTTGAATATAAGAGATCACAGGGAGGAGATATAACTGACCTGGATTTTCCTGTAACTGGCGATTCAACGGCGACAGCTGATTTGATTCCTGATTCAACCATAATTGATTACTTACTATTAAGTAAATCTGCAGCTTTAAGTATAACTAACGATTCAAATGTGGTAATCGAAAATCTGCAGTTTGAAAACATTGACGGTATTGCTTTAAATATCAAAGGTGGCCGCAACATTCTTATCCGTAATTGTTTCTTCAATAAAGCAAAAGAGGAAGCAATTAACATTGAAATTTCATCCGGCATTAAAATAGAGAATTGCTTATTTAATGGAGTAGCGACGGGTGTTTACGCTATGCAATCGAAATCAATTAGTGTAAAGAACAATCAATTTATCAATGTAAGGCAACGCAGTTATGGCGGACGGGGACAATTTATACAATTCAATGGTGTTACTGGCGAGGGAAATAGTATTGAAAACAATCGGGGCGAAAATTTTGCCGGTGAAAGCGACCCGGAGGATTTGATTTCTATGTTCAATAGTACGGGTACTGCAAACAGCCCGATATCGATTCGTAATAATATATTTCGCGGTGGTGGTCCTTCAACTTCTGGTGGTGGTATTATGACTGGCGACTATGGCGGAGGTTACCAGGTTGTAGAGAATAATACTTTGCTTGATCCGGGGCAGTATGGCATCGCATCAGCTGGCGGTAAACATATTTCACTTATTAACAATAAAATCTTTGCAAAACAACAGCCATTCACAAATAATCCTTTATATGTTTGGGCCCAGGCCGGCGCAGGATGTTCTGATATATATGTAAAAGGTAACCGTGCGAATTGGAAAAACAAGAATGGAGAAATTAATGGCGGCTGGAATTCCGAAAATTGCGCCAATACCTCTTTTGAATATCCAACAACTATTACAATTGAGGAGATGAATGTTCCTGAACACCTGATAACCATGGTGACGCCTGAACAACTTGTAGCTATAAGAAAGTAATATACAGCTATTCCAAATTTATGGGCCATAAGACAAATGTCTTATGGTTTTTTTTGTCAACACAATCAAAGTTATTTTTTCTTATTAGGTATAATGTAATTATTATAATATTAACGCTGATAGAATGATGCAATCGCCGGTTTGCGTTATAAATCATTTATCCATCTTGATAGATTGACCTTTCTCTTTTTCTGAATTTCCATTTACCACAACATTCTGTTTTGTTTACTTTTTATATTGGTTCAACTAAGAAGAATAATGGATTGAATATCCAACGGGCTTTTTAATAAAGCAGGAAACAAGTCTTTCAATACTTCTACAACCAGTTTTAATACATATTATTATCGTTTCTCAGAAATAGCTGAAATGCCTTCTGACAAAGAGTTTCGCTGATTTATTAAACGCATAACATAATTAGATATTCGGGCTTTGCATTAAAGGAAAAGTTGAAAAGGTTAATAGGTTTAAAAACTATTTACACTTATTAATAAATAAATTTTTAGCATTCGTTATTTATTTTGAAGTGCAAGCAGGTAATTTTTTTTTTAAACAAAATAATTATAGGCGAAAATGTTTCTCTTCTTTTTTAGATGATTTTGTTTTTCAATTGTTGATTAATCAATTAAATGTTTCTGTAAAAGATAATTGATTTGTGTGAAGATTCTGCGGCACAGTTGTTGGCTACACAGCCGAAAATTCAATATTTTATGAATCTAAACACTAAGCTGCTTAGCAGCAAGACCGTACTCGCACTTGTATTTGGTGCATCGTTAATAACCAGTTGCAGCAAGGGAGACCTGGAATATAAAAGAAGACGACAGGCTACCGAAGCAACACCAACGCCAGGCCCCGCGCCAGCTCCAACGTCTACCCCGACGCCGGCAGCTCCTTCAACTTCATCAACAAAATACCTTAGTTTGCCTGTATCTGGTGCAAGAAAAGTTTCTAATGAATCAAATGTGGTAATTGAAAATTTGCGTTTTGAAAACATCAATGGTATTGCTCTAAACATTACTGGAAGTAATAGTATCACGATTAGAAATTGCTTCTTTAATAAAGCAACAGATGAAGCAATCAATATTGAGCGATCTGCTAATATTACAATTGAAAATTGCCTGTTTAACGGAGTTAGCACAGGGGTTTATGCTCTTGAATCGCAAACCATCAAAGTTCGCAATAATCAATTTGTAAATGTTAGGCAGCGTTCCGTAGGAGGCCGTGGGCAGTTTGTCCAATTTAATAATGTAACCGGTGCTGGTAGCCTTGTTGAAGACAACAAAGGAGAAAATTTCGCAGGAGAAAGCGATCCGGAAGATTTGATTTCTATGTTCAATAGTTCTGGTACTGCCGCCAGTCCGATTTCTATCCGGAATAATATGTTCAGAGGTGGAGGTCCATCAGCTTCCGGGGGAGGTATTATGTCGGGTGATTATGGCGGCGGTTACCAGGTAGTAGAGAATAATACTTTACTCGATCCGGGCCAATATGGTATCGCTTCTGCAGGTGGTAGTAATATCAGCCTGATCAATAATAAAATTTATGCGAAACAACAACCCTTTACAAACAATCCTTTATATGTATGGGCACAGGCCGGAGCTTCCTGCTCTAATATTAATGTAAAGGGCAACAGGGTAAACTGGTTGGATAAGAACGGTAGCCGCAATAATGGATGGGATGCCGGCAACTGTGGAAATACCTCATTTGAATACCCTACTACAATTTCGCTTTCTGAAATGAACGTTCCTGATCATCTGATTTCTATGATTACACCAACCGAATTACTAAGTATAAGAAAATAATACAAGGATATTTTCCTTACTAAAAATTTATACCAGTAATTCAAGCGCCATAAGATTATTCTTATGGCGCTTTTACTTTTACTTCGATTCATATTTTTTTTTGAGATGTTATTTCCACGGACAAGGAATTACCTTGGCTGGTTTTCTTACACCTCGCAGGATGAGGGATAATTCCCATGTACTTGGCTTGCGTGCTGCCTGGTTTAATTTTGAAGTTGTTATATCATAACTGGCGCCCAATTGAAAATTTTGGTATGCCACTCCCACATAGGGCACCAATGCGTTTTTTGACCAGTACCAAAGTCCTGCAGTAAGTAATGATTCAGCTGCATCTCCAACATAATATCCCAGTGCGGCACCTACAGATAAGTAATTTGCCTCAGATTGAAATTGGTAGATGGCATTTGAATTAAATACCAGTCTCTCATTGATAAAAGTTTCAAAATTTCCGTGGGCTACCTTTCTGATGGCGAGCACCTGCTGATCATCTTCAAGAAACGTTTGTTTTGGTTTATTAAGGTGAAATCCTGCAACACCCAAATCGATATTGGTTTTTTCAGTAGTAAAGCTGTAAACGATCCCTGCGCTTGCGGAAACATAGGGCTTCATATTTGATAAAGCGGGTTCACCTGTTGGCAGGTTGGTGTTAAAACCAAGGCCAGTAAATTGTTCTTCAAAATTAACTCTGCCGAAGTCGATATGCCGGCGACCATAAATAGCGCCAAATCCAAGACCTATTCTTTGCTTATGAAAATCATCTTCAACAATTTTGATACTATAAGATAAATTAAACGAAGCGTAGGTGCTTTTTACCACGCCGCTCATGGCATAATCAAATAGTAACATGCCACCCACTCCCATAATATTATTCTCGGTTTCTACATTAGGAATTTTTTCCTGGAAAATTTTTGAATCATAAGATACAGTGCCGGTAACATAAGGACTTGCAGGACCTATCCATTGATTCCGGAAGTTGGAAATGAGGCGCCAGTCCGCATTAATATTTGCCGTTAGCGCCGGGTTTATATTTAATGGGGATGAAAAAAATTGTGAAAAGCTGGGATCCTGTGCGTTCAGGATACCAATCACAAACAGTGAATAAACACTAACAACGGCACATTTCATTTTTTTCATAACATAAAATTTAGCGTAATAAAACAGAGTTGCC
>JBGTNK010000317.1:0-6002 GCA_041743125.1 Chitinophagaceae bacterium | reverse complement strand
GGTGATCCTATAAAACTCGACAAAGATGAAGAACCTTTCAATGTTAAGTTTGAGAAAATACCTTCACTGAATGCAGCTTTTCAAAAGGGAGGCACAGTGACGGCTGCTAATGCAAGCACATTGAATGATGGCGCTGCAGCGTTGGTATTAATGAGTAAAGAAAAGGCCGATGAACTGGGTTTAAAGCCAATCGCCAAGATCCTTTCATTTGCAGATGCAGAACAGGCTCCGGAATGGTTTACCACTACTCCATCCCTGGCTGTTCCAAAGGCTGTAAAAAAAGCAGGGCTTAAAATGGAAGAGATAGATTACTGGGAACTTAATGAAGCATTCGCCGTAGTTGGAATAGAAAATTCCCGGCGTCTGAAACTTGATCCATCAAAAGTGAATGTTCATGGTGGTGCAGTATCGTTGGGGCATCCGCTTGGTGCCAGCGGAGCAAGAATCATTGTTACACTTATCAATGTATTGAAACAAAATAATGCAAGGTATGGAGCCGCTGGTATTTGCAATGGTGGTGGGGGAGCAAGTGCAATGGTGATAGAGAATGTTTGAAATTTTAGTTAAATGAATTTATAAGATATTGTAAGAAAACCTTATCAGTGGGGAACCTTAATAAATTCTTATCTGAATCAGTTATCGTGACTGATTATCTTTCACCAGAAAAAACAATTTTTATGAACAAGCGATTTCTGCCTTTATGTTTTTTTTCTTTTTGGCTTCTTTTTTTTAGCGCTGCTATTTACCCGAATGTTTTCGGTCAGAAATTGATGACAGGAGCATGGCAATTAAAGCAGGGAACTACAGAGGAAATAATCATTTTCCAGGATGGCTATTTTTCCCATAGTGTTTATGATAAAACAAAAAAGAATTTTGTAAGTACCAATGGGGGCATATATAAACCAGGTGATAAGACCATAAAATTGCTGACCGAATTTGATACCCGGTCGAAAGATAATGTAGGACAGGAAGTAAGTTTTTCGTACAAGGTAGTAGGGAAACAAATGCATGCTGATATAACTGGCAAAATACAACCCTGGACCAAAGTAGATGATGGAAAAAATGAACTGGCAGGTGTGTGGAGGATTACCGGAAGAATGGCAGATGGCAAGATCAACCAAATGCAAAGAGGAGACCGCAAAACTTTAAAAATTCTTTCGGGTACCCGCTTTCAATGGATGGCCATAAATCCCGCCACTAAAGAATTTTTTGGAACGGGAGGCGGTACTTACACCTTTGAGAATGGCAAATACACTGAATACATTGAATTTTTTTCCCGCGATAGTGCCAGGGTAGGAGCCGTGTTGACATTTGATGGAAAAGTGAATGGCAATGTGTGGAATCATTCAGGAAAAAGTTCCAAGGGCGATTCGCTGAATGAGGTATGGACAAAGGAAAAATATTGAAGCAAAAAAAGCGAAACAGCTTAAAATGTAAAAACCTTCGCAACAGAGTTTGCGAAGGTTTTTTGCACAATAGAATGATTAATTGTTATGGCGATGTTACAACTTTCACAATCCTGTAGATTGCCGTACCCCGCCTGTTTAATTCAATTTTATCTATCATTGTTAGTCCCTTGGTTGGAAAAACTGTTTTAGTGTCCCAATTGGGCATCAAAGCATCATGCAATTTGCTGTAGAGGTCATATGAAACAGTGTTGAATTTAATATTATCCCCCATAGGTGCCAATACCATTGCATGACCCCAGCCTTTTTGAGGAGTTTGTTTGTTATCCATTGCTTTTTTAATGAAGGGTCCCCAATATTTTTTTTCAAGTGCAATCAGGCTGTCAGGGTACCTGGTGTTGTGATAGATCATCACGACATAGTTAAAATCATTAGCAGGGTTAGCTTGTGCGGCTTGTTCCCAACCCTCATCATGCAGGAAAAAATGGCTGGTTGTGGTACTCATTGAATTAGTTTCCATTTCCTCCATTTTTACTCCCGCTACCCCTTCAACATTATTGAATACCTCACTTATTTTATCTAAATCGGGAAATGTATTAATAAATAAAAAATTAGAGGAATTCGGAAGATCATAACCGCCTACTTTTTCCAGTAGGGCCCAGAAGGTCATCGTTTTTTCATTAACAGCTTTCTCTGCCACCTTACTCCAATATGTAGTTTCTCTTTTTACGAATTCTGCAACCTTGTCATCAGGAACATGCCGGTACTGGTAGGATGTAATGTTACGATTCTGGGCCAGGAGATTAAATTGCAAACAGATAATAAATACGGTTAATAAGCTACTGCAGGCAAAAATCGAATTTTGACTTATTGAATTTCTCATAATATTACTTTTTTGGTTATAAATGATTATAACAGGATACGATCTTCTTTTATCAATGCTTCAGCTCTATTTAGCACTCAGGTCTGTCCGTAAAAAAAGCATCTCTGACCATGAATGATCTGTTCCTTCCCTGATCTTTTCTAAAAAAGTTTCTAACGTGCCTTCACCATTGGCACCTTCAAATCTTTCCTTAAATGGTTTACGGAATCCTTCCTGAAATTCCTTCAATCCATCCTTCATTCGATAAACCAATGCATATTGACTTGGCCCAGATGCCACTGATTGATAAACAGCCACTGTCTGGCCACCGGCTACCCATCCCTTTTTTGCTTTTGCAAGGGTGCCTTCAACTATATTTCCTGAACCGGGTTTGGGGTAAACATGGGTAATGGTAATTTTCTCAGTGAATCCTTCAGCTTGTGTTGTACTTAAGTCGGCCTTAAATTCTGCATACAAGGATGTGTATTTATCAGTAAGAAAAACGGAAACACTTTTATTCCAGTCCTTCATATGATCATCACCCAGGTTTCCACGTTTATCAAATTCATCCCATGATTTTGGACCTTCTACCACATGGAAGCCACCTGCATCAGGGCCTGTTTGAATTTCATATACCCGCCATTTCCAGTCGCCGCTGTGAAATTTTTGGACGTGTGATGTTAAAGCTTTTTCAAATTCAAGTACCTTGTCCATTTTAGGAAAATAACGGCTGGCATTAACGACGTTTTGATTCTGGCTTATGGCCAATACAGGGATAAGCAAAAAGAAGAGAGAAAGTTTTCTCATGTTTTGATTTTTTTTGTGTTTAAGAAAAATTGAGAGTTATTGTTGAGATAGGGGTCGAAGAATTTAAAAGGTAAGTGTTTTATATTACTTTCCAATTATATATTTTAATTTATTCATTATTATTTTCCTTCTATGATAACAATACGATATGCTACACCGCAAGATGCCAGCCTCATTGCTGATATAAGCAGGCAAACATTTTACGATTTTTTTGGACCACAGAATACGGAAGAAAATATGGATAAATTCCTGAATGAACAGTTCACCAAAGAAACTTTGATGCAGGAAGTAGGAGCCAGCCACAATATATTTTTACTGGCTTACTTCGATAAAGAACCAGTGGGATATGCCAGGTTGCGGGAAAACAATGTGCCTCCGGAACTAGGCAACACCTATGCCATGGAATTAGCCAGGCTTTATGCCGTTCAGCTGGCAATTGGAAAAGGTGTGGGAAGTGCTTTGATGCACCGTTGTATTAACATCTCGTATGAAAAGAATTTTCCTGTTATATGGTTGGGCGTATGGAAACAAAATCAAAAGGCCATTCAATTTTACCAACGATGGGGTTTTGAAATATTTGCGGAACATGATTTTATATTAGGAAACGATATTCAGAAGGACTGGCTGATGAAGAAGAATCTTTGACACCCTTTCTCAAAACAGCGGGAATCATAACCCTTCCTCCTGATTGAATAATTAGGAATTATTCCGGCTTCTGTTAAAAGTATAGCCGAATTTAAGATCCGTCCAGGTTATCCAGGACCGATTGCACGATGCCTTTGTAACTTCTGCCCACAGGTATGTGTTTTCCGCTAATCTCTATGTCTGTGGCTGAAAAGGCCTCTATTTTATCTTTCGCCACTATAAAGGAACGATGGACCCTCAGAAAACGATGATGAGTTAGTTGCTCTTCAATCTGGCCTAATTGGAATTTGGTAAGAATGGATTTTGTTGGGGTAAAAATGCGAATGTATTCCTTCAGGCTTTCTATATAAAGTATTTCCTCAAGGAATATTTTTACCTTCTTTTTGCCCACGTTAAAAAACAAGTAAGTTTTTTCTCCCGCATTTGCTGTGACCTGTAAATTAGTTGCATTTTCTGTGGGCACCGCCTGGGTTATTTTATTTACTGCCATCAGGAAGCGGTTGAATTCAACCGGTTTCAGCAAATAATCCAATACATTATGTTCATATCCTTGCAATGCATATTCATGGTAGGCCGTAACGATGATGATATGCGGAGGATGTCGCAGTGTTTTGATAAAATCAAGTCCTTTCAATTTGGGCAAATGAATATCAAGGAATATCAAATCGATCTTTTCATTTTGTAAAACATCCATTGCAAAAATGGCGTCAGCACAAATATCTTTCAATTGCAAAAAAGGCACCTGCCTGATATAATCTTGTAATACTTCCGCAGCCAGGGGCTCATCTTCTACTATAATACAATTATATTGTTGCATGCCGGTATAAATTTAGTGTAAGTATGACTTTAAATACTGTAGCCTCTATTTTCATATCGATATGATGTTCCGGATACATCAATTCCAGTTGGCGTCTTACATTACTGAGACCGATGTTTTCTGTAATGGGTTTTTGAATTTCCTCTTCTTTTGAATTTTCTATAGCAAAAATAAGCTGTCCCTCCAATAACTGTACGTGGATAATAATAAAGGAATTGAAGCGGGTTTCGCTGGCCCCATGCTTGAAGGCGTTTTCTACAAAAGGCAGAAGAATAAGAGGGGCAATGGGTTGTGATTCGTCATCAATTGACCGGGTAAAACGAATGGTTAGTCTTTCATTATATCGTATTCGTTCCAGTTCTATGTAGTCGCTTAAGAATTTTAATTCTTCCGCAATTGTAATATTCTGTTTCCTTGATTCATACAACATAAAGCGCAATAGTTTGGAAAGTTTCATGACCACATCGGCTGTATCATCTGATTTTTTCCTCGCCAGTGCATAAATATTGTTCAGCGTATTAAAAAGGAAATGAGGATTGGTTTGCGTACGAAGAAATTTTAATTCGGATACCAGTTTTTCTTTAACCAGGCTTTTTTCTTTTTCCTTTGAGCGCTGCAAATACCGGTATTGTTTCAGGGCTGAAAAAATACCCACAACAAAAATAATATCGATGAAAGAATATAAAACCCGGGGCAATGAAAATAAAAGGTCATTGGTAATATTTTTTTCATGATACAGATCCGGTAATATAAATTTAATGATCAGGAAACGCTGAAGGATAACTGCAAAAGCAATTGCCGCTATCCCTAATAGTAACTTATAAACCGGCTTTTTGATCCGTACATCTCCTGTATTGATAAGAAATGCGATAAAATAACATGTTGGAATATCGATGGGTAATTGGGATGCCTCTGCAAAGAATGCTAACCACCACCGCTGAAAAGCTGAAGTGCCTTCATACATTGAACTCATCCAGGCAAATTCAATGTAGCTTTCAGATAGCAGGTAAGCTACCCAAAAAAGAATATGCAAACCAAGCCGGTATTTCATATTGATAAAATTCAGAAAAACTGCCTGTCAAAACTATAAATATATACCAACAGCTTCCTTAACTGTATAAACTACAGGTTTTACCGTAATAGTAGGAAAGGGACTGCTGTAATCAGGTTACCTCAAAATGTCGTGATGGCTCATCTGAACAGTTTGTAATAAATAAGCTAAAGTAAAATCGCATATTTCAAAATTGAGATACAAAAAATAATTAATCAGGCTGGTCTTACAATTTCTGTCATTACAATATTTCTTATAATTCGCTCTGCATGGTCTCTGGAATTTTCAATAAACAATCGGTGCGTATTCATGCCTCCGCAGATAACACCAGCGAGGTAAATGTTTTTTACATTAGTTTCGAAAGTGTCTTCATTGTAAACCGGTTTTCTAACTTCATCATCAGATAATTCAATA
>JBGTNK010000316.1:0-2816 GCA_041743125.1 Chitinophagaceae bacterium | reverse complement strand
TGAGGTAGTATGGGAATATCAACTTCCCGCCGGTGGCTTTGCTACTCCAATAACATATGCCGTAAATGGTAAACAGTATTTAGTAATAGCGGCAGGTGGTGGCCGGGGTTTAAAACCGGGTGGTAACTATATTGCCTTTACCTTGAAATGAAAAGCAAAAGTTACCTGCAAGCCTGAGCGAACCGTTACAATTATAAAATTCCAGACTTGTATGAATTTTAAATTAATCTTTTTGGTTGCGATATTTTTTGCCAATGCTCCAATAGGTAGCGCCCAGGGAATGAGTGAGGTTTATTCTCAAAACAAAGTGGCAAATTCATATTATATCCAAAGCACTTGACTATATAAAAATTGGCAGCCCAAGAAATGGCGGTTCGGTTGATAGTTTAATAATTGCAGTTCAATGGTTAGAAAAAGCAGTGGAGTCAGACCCACAGTTTGTAACAGCCTGGACTGAGTTGTGCAAAACCTATTGGTTATTTGATTTTTCATACCCCAATTTCCTTTCGTATAACAGTAAAATAAATAGGCGATGCCAGGAAAGTTGGGTTTCACACCAAGGGGACAAGTATTGCATGTGTGGCTTAACGGAATAGCGATCAGCAGCGGTAATTTGTTTGTACTGCAGTTTAGAGCTGAACGTTATCAAATTCCTCACCTACAAACTTATTCGATATCCATCATGAGATTAAACATTATATAATAGAACTAAACAAAACTATTGATCGGCTCATTTCATATTTGCATTCCTACTTGAGGCTACAGCCACAATTTGCAGTTACGCTAAGTATTTTGCATTAGTTCTTACCTTTACTATTAGATTATATTAATCAGCGGTTCTGGTAATTAGGAGATTTAGGTCCGCCTCTGCTGATAGTCCTTACTTGTACAGATCACTTCATAATTCTGAGCTATGATTTATAAATACATAGCACCTAGCCCGCCGTTACAGGATTTCGTAAGGGATTACCTTATCGCTCATTTTATTTTCAATAAAGATCAGGATATACCTTTTAAACCCTATTCTCCAAAGCCAGAACAAACAATCACTTTTCTGCCTAAAGGGGCCTTAACTATGTGCAACCCTTTAACCGGCGAAAGAAAAGTAGCTCCGGCAGTATCTATTGGAGGACAGCAGGTATCGAGATATAACTTTTACCTTTCTACAGAATACCTGATGTTAAGGATTCATTTTCACCCAGGAGGACTTTACCGTTTGCTACGAATTCCTCTTTCAGAATTCACAAATTGCTGGTTCGATGCCCCGTCAGTATTGAACGGTAAAATTTTGGAAGTGAATGAAAAACTCGCCAATTGCCTGCATTATACAGAAATGATTGATGTTATTGAAAATTACCTGCTAACCTGTATTAATAAACTTTCCACCTCCGATATACATCCCCTTGATAAAGTTGCCTCTTGCATCTTTACAAATCCCTCACAGTTTTCTTTGGACAGGCTGGCAAGCCAGGCTTGTTTGTGTTCAAGGCAGTTTAACCGCAAATTCACTGAAAGAATGGGCGTGGGACCAAAATTATATAGCCGGATTGTACGTTTTTATAAAGCCTACTTATACAAAGAAGCTCATCCCCAAGAGGACTGGTTAACCATTGCACTACTTTTTGGCTACACCGATTACCAGCATATGGTCAGAGATTTTAAACAATTCGCACAGGTTACTCCTAACTTTTGGATAAACCAGGATAACCAGTCACCGGAACGAATTCTAAAACTGGAATAAAATATTTTTTCTTATCTTATTGCGAGTGGAGGGCCAACTACTTTCATTCCATGAGCTGCAAAGGATTTTTCAGCTTCTTCTGGTGTTGGTGGTCTTGTCATAGCGCAATTTTCCATAAAGAATTGTTCAAGTGATCCTGCTGGCTGAACAGCCAGGAGCAAGGTGCCCGGTTTGTCTTCGGTATATGCCCAAACATGTGGAACCATTCGCGGAGCAAAGAGGGAATCGCCAGGTTTCAAAATGAATTTTTCATCGCCTACTTCAAACGCAAATGTTCCTTCCATAGCATAAAACCATTCATCCTGTTTATAATGAAAATGACGGGGCGGTCCTCCCTTACTCATTTTGGCATGTTCAAAAACAAAAAAGGAATCATTCGTGTCTTTGCCGGATACTTTGATCTCGAGTGGAATCATTCCCCAGATCAAAAGCTCTTCTTTGAAACGGTTTTTCCCTTTGGGAACATACACCGCTTTATCGGCTCTTGCATCTTTCGCCATTGCAGGAGTTGTGTTACCAATCTTTCTGTTCCCGCATCCGGATATACCACCGGTTACTGCAATCGCTGCACTAATGCCAGTAAATTGTACAAATTGTTTTCTGTTCATTGCTTTATGATTTAAGTTGATGTTGTCATAATAGCTCAAATACAAACCTAAACAGAAACACAAAAGATGTAGTGGTATAAAAAAGACATTCTTAAATATTTTGCTCTCATCAGGACGAATAGATTCATTTTACTTTATCCCTAATTATCTACAAGGGCCTGTAAATTATTTTCAGAATGTTTAATATGTGAATAGTGATAATAATAACTTTATACTACATTAGTATAGTAATATTATTATCTAAAAAGCGATATGAAATCCAGATATCTATGGGGATAATTCCACCCATGCCCAATGCCCTATTGTGTGGTATGGATAAGTATTAAGTTTAAGTATAAAGGGGTAATTGCCGATTGCCTTTATTTATTAATGTGTTTGTCAACAATATCCAACAGGTGAGTAATGTCGAATGGTTTTTTGATATATCCGTCTGCACCCGCATCCTGGTAAATCAGATTCAGATCCGG
>JBGTNK010000315.1:0-4189 GCA_041743125.1 Chitinophagaceae bacterium | reverse complement strand
CTGTTTTACGGTGATTCCATCGGGCCAGAAAGCTGTTTCCACCGTATTAAATCCGGTTGCAGCAATACGTTTCAATGTGCCTTTAATATCTTTTTCTATTTCTTTTCTTACGGTATAAAGCTGAACAGCCAATCCCGCAGGTTCTGCAGCAAGAGGTGGTTGTAATATCCGGGGCCAATGCGATGAGGATGTAACAGAAGCACCAATGACGCCGATGCTACTCATCTTTAAAAATTTTCTTCTTTGCATGGCTATATTTTGAATATATAAAACTACAGTAAAAAACAAGTTCCTATTATACGAAACTTAAATACGGGATTGCCTTTCGATTTTTTACAACAAGGCAAAAATTAATGGCTTCAATGATTTAAATATTTTCTTCGTTAATTTATCGTCCTCATTTTTTTGGGGCAAGGAAACTTACCATTTGGTCATGGTCTGCATATTTTAATATTTACGTACCAAGCACCCCCGGCTTGCGGGAAGGAAAATGAACCACAGCACTGAGCCGGCGGATAAAAGCATCATCTATATTTTCTTTCCTGTTCGATGCAAGAATTACCAACCCCTGGTATGCCTCTATGCGTTTCAACAGGTAGGAGACTTCCTGGTTTGCATACCGATCGTTTGAATCTTTTACATCCGTACGTTTACCAAACAAGGCATCCGCCTCGTCAAAATACAAGATCCAGCCATTCTTTTCTGCACTTTCAAATAATGTATTTAGATTTTTTTCGGTTTCACCGATATATTTTGAAACGATTGTTGAAAGGTCAACCCGGTAAACGGTTTTATTCAACTCTTTACCAATTAATGCAGCAGCATTTGTTTTAAGAGATCCCGCCTTGCCTTCAAATAAGATGCGCTGACTGACCGGATTTTTTTTGGTTGAACTACCATCCCGGCTAACTGCAGATGGATGCCGGAGTGAAAGCTTTAATGCATCAATTTGTTCAATGGTTTCTTTATCCAGTGCAAGGTCCTTCCAGGCAAGGTTGGTATTCAACGGAGATGAAAGCGGAACTGCCATATTTAAATGTAAGAAAATTTTTGATCGTAAATTGCGGTCATCCGGTATAGATTTACCTGTGAATGAAACCGCATTTTTCTGTGATCAACTATTTTTTATCATGATACTTCCTGTACATTTTAATGATGCGCAACGTTACAGCCAGCATATCGCGGCTTTGCAGGAGTAAATTACTTTGAAGAATAGCCCGCTTGGTTCCGGGCCTTTTATCCTGCATTGTTTTTATATAGCTATCCAGTTGCCCGTTAAGATATTCCCGCACATCATCCCTGGCTATGCGTATGTTTTCAATATTTTTAAAATCATCCCGCAACAGGGCTGTCATCGCAATCTGGAAAAACGTTTTCATTTTTGCCTGCAATTCTTCTGTCAGCCGTACAAAATCCCTTCCCGGTTGTTCATGCAGGTTCTTTACATAGTGCAGGCATTCTTCACCCAGCACCACAACAGAACTGGTAATATCCTGCAACAGATCGGTACTATATAATAATATCTGTGCTGGCTTGGGATCATGTGTCTCCAGGTTTTTTATAGAGCGAATACTTTGTGCCCTTTGCTTAAAACCATCCGCTTCAATATCTTTTAATTCTTTATTGGAACTTTCCAGCAGGGCCCCATCATAATTTTTAATACCTGCCAGCAGGGTATTATAAATGCGGATCAGCACAGAAAGATTGTCAATCACTCTCTTTTTATTTTCCTCGTAAATCACCCGGTCAGACTGAGGTAATAACAAGAACCGGGCAGATGCTGTCTTATTCTTTTTTTCTTTGCGGTTAAAGTGAATATGTGAAAAAATAATATAACCTCCCACCAGGGTCATCAGGATAGCTGTGCCTGTTACCTCACCTTTGATGAGGATAAAAACAAATAGGCCGGCAGCACCAAAAGCGATAAAGGCTGTAATAAACCAACCCCCTATCACACTTAATACACCCGCCACCCTGTACACTGCCGATTCCCTGCCCCAGGCTTTATCAGCCAGTGAAGTTCCCATAGCAACCATAAAAGAAACATAAGTGGTGGATAAAGGAAGTTTCATAGAGGTGGCCAAAGCAATCAGTGCACTCGCTACCACCAGGTTGACAGAGGCTCTTACCAGGTCAAAAGCGGGTCCGTCATTTACAACCGTAGCCTGCCTTATTTTACTTTTGGCAAAATTGAGATTGTAATAAGCCCTTACCGAACGGGGAAGAACGAGTGAAAAAAAGTTGCCCAGTATTAAGGAGGATTTCACCACGCTACGTGAAACTGCATTCGGTTGAAACCTTTCTTCATTGATTTCACCCTGGCTGCTCAGGTTCACTTCTGTTTCAGTTACTTTTTTTGCTTTTGCGCTCAGCCATAAGGTGAGCGCCATAATCAGGCCGGCGATCAGCAACATATAATTGGGAACGGTTACTTCGCTGCCGGCCAGGTATTGCTGGTAATGCTGATCAGCGGGCACACCGGATGTTCGCCAATTTTGAAAAGCCAGGAAACCGGTAATAGGAACGCCGATAAAATTCACCAGGTCATTGCCGGCAAAGGCCATGGCCAGGGCGAAGGTGCCCATGAACACGATTACTTTGAGCGGATTAATTTTCGCCACTTTCTGAAAAAACAGGCTGATCAAAATTCCCAGCACCAGGATAATTCCAAGAATAGCCGCCGTATTTTGCCCGATCCATAACACATATTCTTTGCTGATGAGCGTAGTTCCTTTTAATCCTTTGATCAATAAAAAATATACGATAGCAGTCATGCCCAGCCCTGCAAAAAGAGCACCATAGCGGCTAAGCTTTTCTTCATAGTTAAAAGTAAAAAGCAGGCGGCTGAGGTATTGCACAATGATGCCCAGTGTAAAAGCAATCAGAATGGAAAGAAAAATTCCGGATATTATGGACCCCACACTATCTGCATTGATGTATTTCAGCATTTCAGAAACCGGGTCTTGCTTTTCAATGGAAAACAAAACACCTGCCACCAGGGCTGCACCCAGCAATTCAAAAATGATGGACACCGTGGTGGATGTAGGAAGGCCCAGGGAATTAAAAATGTCGAGTAATACCACATCGGTCAGCATGACGGCGAGGAAGATAAACATCAGTTTATCGAGGGTAAAAAGCTCCGGGTGAAAGACACCCTTTCTTGCAACTTCCATGATGCCACTTGAAAAAACTGAGCCCAGGATAACACCGGCTGCAGCAATCAGAATAATAGTGCGGAAAGAAGCTACCCGGCTACCGATAGCGGAATTCAAAAAATTAACGGCATCATTACTTACCCCTACAATGAGATCGAGAACAGCCAGGATAAAAAGCACGACTACTAGAAAGATCAGGAATGTCATAATTATAAAATAAATATTGATCGGGAATATTTTCCCGCTTTACTGGTCAATTTTATGATATCAACGGATACCTGCTTTCTTGTTTCTTTTCCCCATTACACCTGCTTACCTCATGCAATGCTTATAAAGTAACACATGAACAAGCAACAAAATTAAATGAAAGAAAATATGGATTTTAAAAGTTTATCTGAACTTCCTGGCTTTTGCCTTGTTTCAAATTATTGCAAACGTACGTGAATAAATAATTTTTTCTGCCCTGGAGGTTAGAGAATACTTACAACTGCCCATAGATTTTTCAATACATAAAACCACTATCTCTAATCATTATCATGCCAAAACTTTTTGAACCACTAACTCTCCGCAGCATCCGATTAAAGAACCGGATTGTTGTTTCACCCATGTGTGAGTATTCCAGTGAGGATGGATTTGCTAATGACTGGCACCTGGTGCATCTCGGCAGCCGTGCCGTTGGTGGAGCCGGGCTGGTGTTGACAGAAGCTGCAGCGGTAGCCCCCGAAGGAAGAATATCCCCCGATGACCTGGGTATCTGGAAAGATGAGCATATCCAATTCCTGCAACGCATTACTTCATTTATTACTGCACAGGGAGCTGTGCCGGGTATACAATTAGCCCACGCCGGAAGAAAAGCCAGTCATCACAGCCCATGGAAAGGGCATCATCCCTTACTTGAAAATGAAGGCGCCTGGCAAACGATGGCTCCCAGCGCCATTCCCTATAAAGAAACCGAACCTTTGCCCAGGGAGATGGACAAAAATGATATAAAGAAACTGGCAGACGATTTTCAGCAAGCAGCTATCCGTTCTGCC
>JBGTNK010000314.1:0-54851 GCA_041743125.1 Chitinophagaceae bacterium | reverse complement strand
CCGATTGCCCGTACCCACTCTTCCATCAATTGTTCTAATCTCACATATCAGTTTTGAACCCCGGGAGATCATTGTTGAAAATCAGGCAAGTTTGGTTATCAGCCTGGTTCCTAAAGCTGAAATTTTGGGAGAAGTCAAATTTCAGGGTAAGGCTGTTCAAACCACTCAGTTTAACTCCACTTATCCGGCTTTTTTAATTGGTCAAAGAAGGTTACGTCAATCGCCCTCGCCCAGTGTTCATGATTTAGCCGCTTATACACCGGGTATAGACATAACCAGCTCCAGCCTTACTTTTAAAACACCCAGTTCCCGTGGTTTTAATGGAAGTGGAAGCACAAGGGTAAACCAGATTGTAGATGGCATGGATAACCAGGCGCCCGGATTGAATTTCTTTGTTGGCAATTTTGCGGGCATCACTGATCTTGATTTGGAGAGCATTGAATTATTACCAGGCGCTTCTTCCGCTTTATATGGCCCGGGGGGTATGAATGGCACCATACTAATTAACAGCAAAAATCCTTTTAAATACCAGGGGCTAAGTATAACGGCCAAACAGGGGATAATGCATCTTGGTAAAAGCCAGCGTGACAAAGCATCGGCGTATAATGACTATTCATTGCGGTGGGCAAAAGCATTCAAAGACAAATTTGCTATTAAGATAGGGGCCCAATATCTCAACGCCAATGACTGGCTGGCGGGTGATAGTTCTTATTATCTGCGGTCAGGTACTTCAGGAAAATTGATTCCCGGAACACGGGCCACTGATCCTAATTATGATGGAGTAAATGTTTATGGGGATGAGACATCAGTTGATATAAGACCATTTATACAAGGGGCTATCCAGGCCAATCCCGGCCTCCAGCCGGTATTATCTCCTTTTTTAAATGATCCGCAGAAAGTATCCAGAACCGGGTATCATGAAAAGGATGTCATTGACCCGATTACAAAAAACATCAAGTTGTCCGGTGCGCTTCACTATAAAATAACCAAAAACATTGAAGCAATTTTAATGGGATATTGGTCAACAGGCAATACTGTTTATACAGATGATAACCGATATGCATTGAAAGGAATAAAAATCGGGCAGTATAAGCTGGAGCTAAAACATAAGAACTGGTTTGTAAGAAGCTATACAACACAGGAAGACGCCGGCGAAGCATACAGCTCTACTGTTGCTACGCAATATGTAAATGAAGCCTGGAAAAGAAGTTTTAATCCGGCCAATATTCCAGGTAGCTGGTACCCGCAATATTTGGGGGCTTTTGCCACGGGAGCAGGAGAGATTTTTCAAAAAGTACTTATGAGTGGTGGTATTCTAGAACAGGCCCAGGCTGCAGTTCTTAATGGAGCTACCATGCTGCATGCAGCCGGACGGGCTTATGCTGACAGGGACCGGCCTGAAGCAGGTTCGCCACAGTTCAAACAAATATTTGACAAAGTAAGAAAGACACCAATTCCTGAAGGAGGCTTGTTTAAAGAGCAATCACAACTCTGGATGACAGAGGGTCAATACGCATTCGGAAATGCCGTAAAATCAGCTGAGATCATTGTGGGTGGAAATTATAAGAAATATATCCTTGACTCTGACGGCACCATTTTTATTGATACGGCTAATTCTATAGGCATTAATGAAGTGGGGGCTTATATGCAGGTTTCTAAAAAACTATTTGAAGATAAACTAACGTTGAGTACGTCTGGCCGTTTTGACAAAAACGAAAATTTCAAAGCACAATTTACTCCCAGGTTTGCGGCTTTAGTAAAACTGGCAAAGAATCATAATCTCCGTATGTCATACCAGACAGCTTACCGTTTTCCCGGCAACCTGGCACAATGGATCCGACTGGATGTTGGCGGTGGTTTTATGCTGCTGGGCGGTTTACCCTGGGTAATGGAATATATGCAAGCTGATAAGAACCAGGTACACCAGATCAACAATGATGGAACAATCAATCCATTCCCTTACACTTACAAAGAGTTCAAGCCGGAAACCATGCGATCATTTGAATTTGGCTATAAAGCTCTTTTAAAAAAGAAACTCCTGATAGATGCTTATGCCTATATCGGGAAATATGAAGATTTTCTTGGCCGGATCGGATTATACCAGCCTGCAACGAAAAAGGCCTATTCTATTGTTATCAACAGCACAAACAAAGTAAAAACTCATGGTTACGGATTGGGCATGGATTACCGAATGAGGAAAAATTATTCAATGTTCATCAATGTTTACTCCGATGTTATCACCGATGTGCCTTCTGGATTCAAAGCATATTTTAACACACCCAAATACAGGATGAATGCCGGTTTTGCCAATGACAGCCTGGGTAAAAACAAGAAGGTTGGTTTTAATATAATGATGCGCTGGCAGGATGCCTTTGAGTGGGAAGGTGAACTGGCAAATGGACCGTTGAAAGCTTTTGCCACCGTTGATGCACAGGTTAGCTATGCATTTCCCAAAATAAAATCGACCATACGTTTGGGAGGCACAAATATTTTCAATCATTATTATAAGAACGGCTATGCCAACCCATCCATCGGCGGATTGTATTATGCTATGTATGCTTACAATCTCTGATAAAAGGGTCCTGATCAAATGCTCATTAACGATTAAACCTCCTTTTATGATTCCAACTATCATTTACCTGCTTCTGCGCAGGTTTAGGCGAACCCATCCTGAGAAAGCAAAAAAACTCATATCAATCTTCCAAAAAGCAAGCAGGATGATACTCCTCTCTATCCTTCTCGTCCTCATGAGTCTTTTTGCATTGCCCCAACAAACGAGACTAGAATATAGTATCAAAAGAAATGGCAGTACAATTGGCGCTATGTCTTTTTCACTGCAATTGTCCGGGAATAAGACCCTACTAAAGATTGAGTCAGCAATAAAAACCCGCTTCATCTTTACTATAACAGCTAAAGCCCTGGAAGAAGCTGAGTATGAAAATGGGATCATGAACTGGTCAACTATACATCAGAAAATAAATGGCAGTGACCGGATTAATAAAAAAATAAACCTGAAGGGCAGGAAATATGTAGTTACAAAAGGGAATCAGACAGAAACGATCACAGGATATCCTATACTTTTTAATATGATATGCCTGTATATGAAGGAGCCCACGGGCATTTCAAAAATCTATTCGGACAATTTTCAGCAGTTGCTTGATATTCACAAGTTGGATGATCATCATTATAAAATCAATTTCCCTGATGGTAATTACAATGAATATTATTATAACAACGGGCTATGTACAAAGGTAAACGTACACCATAGTATTTATAGATCCTCTTTTGAATTGAAAACCACACCCTGAAAGATAAATAAAATGATGCCCCTAATTCAAATATATATTCTTGGCGGTTGTTATTGCCTTCTGTTTCTTCTTTGTTTTTTGATAGGGAAAATGAAAAGTGAAACCCTGCATTCAGAAAAAGTATTGAATGGTAATTGGATCCTGCTGCACATGCACCAGGTAGCAGGCATTATTATATTGGCTGTATTACCGGCTTCCCTAACACTACAAATTCCTGGTAATATGTTCTTATGGCCATCGTCCGATAATATAATAAAATGGCTTACACTGATTATAACAGCATTGATGCTAATAACATTGGCTATAATAAACAGGTATGGCGGATCATTTGAAAAGCATATCCACCCACAAGGCTCCATCTTTGATGCCACGTTGTATATCGCATTAAGAACAGGCTTTCTTATCAGCTATGAAATATTTTTCAGAGGTTATATTCTGATCAGTTGTTTAGAATTATTTGGCGCACTGCCGGCAATTATTATTAATGTTTTACTGTACACTCTCATTCATTCATTCAATGGTAAAAAGGAAATGTACGGCTCCGTACCATTTGGCTTAATTCTGTGCGTATTCACTTTGTGGTTTCAATCAGTATGGCCTGCTATCCTGCTGCATTTGCTTTTATCATCATCGCATGAGTTCTTTCTATTATCGCCTTTTTTTAAAAATTCTAAACCTGTTTTATGAAATGAGCCATGATCCGCCGCGGCGGGTCAACAACCGGAAACTTGTCCGCCTGTAGTGGATGATTATTTATGGCGAATTCTTTGTGACAAAAAATCAATAAAAATTAAACACATGAAAATATTAGTAACAGGAGCCACCGGATATGTTGGGCATAACCTCGCTTTAACTCTGGCCAGGCAAGGAAAGATCGTTCATATTTTAGTGCGCAATCCTCAATCTGCTTTTATCCCGGATCATTCCAATATAAATGTTTTTACCGGCGACATTACTAAAAATGAAACCATCCGCCTTGCTATGCAGGGCTGTGAACAAGTATTTCATACAGCAGCATTGGTAAAACTCTATGCCAGAAATTCTTCTGATTTTTATGATATAAATGTGGAAGGCACCCGCAATGTTTTAGAAGCAGCATTACAAACAGGAGTAAAGAAATTTGTTTTTACAAGTACCTGCGGTGTCTTTGGTCCCTCGCTTCATGTGCCGATTAGTGAGACAGATCCACGAATTACCAGTTTTGACAATGATTATGATCTCACAAAATATTCAGCAGAAAAACTAGTATCAGAGTATGCGAAAAAAAACCTGCATACAGTAATAGTTAATGCTTCGAAAGTTTTTGGTCCGGGAATAGAAACGCACCCAATAAGCATCAATAGTACCCTAAAGCGGTTTATGGAAGGGAAGCCAGTATTTTGTCCCAGTCCGTCTCATTACATTTCCAATTTTGTATTTATTGATGACCTGGTAAGAGGCCATATCCTCGCCATAGAAAAAGGAACCAGTGGTGAAAAATATATACTGGGAGGTGAAAATCTTTCTTATGCTGCTTTCTTTGAAACCATACGCAATGCAGGCGCAAGTGGTTCATTGATTCCGATCCCAAAACAAATTGCCAGGTTGTATGGTTACTGGCACGTTATCTATTCAAAAATGATGGACAAGGAACCGTTTTTCAACGAGAAGGGTGCCAATAGTATTTATTGCAATAAATCTTTTAGTTGTCTAAAAGCTATAGAACAATTAGGATACACTATTACCCCATTTCCGCTTGCATTGCAATCTACCATTCATTTCTTAAACCCGCCTGTATGCCTGACCCCTGCTATACATTAATCACCGGTGCCAGTGAAGGATTTGGAAAGGCACTTGCCATTGAATGTGCCGGAAGAAATATGAATTTAATCTTGGTTGCTTTGGCTGGCCCTGAGCTTTACAATCTTAGTTGTTTTATCAAACGAAATTATGCCGTTGATGTAATAGCTATTGAAATGGATTTATGCAGAGATGAAAGTTGCATGGAGTTGTACCAACAAGTAACGAAAAAGCAACTTGAAATTAATATGCTAATTAATAATGCCGGGATTGGAAGCACCGTTTTATTTACAGAAGGACCTGTGGATCTCTATGAAAAACAAATCAAATTAAATGTATTGGCTACAACAATCATAACAAAGTTATTTCTCCAAACCCTCCAGCGCCATAAAGATTCCTATATACTTAATGTTGGCAGTATGGCCTCCTTTTTCTTTTTGCCCAAAAAACAGGTGTATGGCGCCACAAAATCCTTTATCTATTCTTTTTCAAAAAGCCTGCGAAAGGAACTTAAACAAAGCAATGTGCATGTAAGCGTTTTATGCCCCGGAGGTATGAATACCAATCTTGTTCTTACGCTGATGAATAAAACCGGTAACTACCTTTGCCGCCTGTCCGTGATGAACCCGGAAGATGTAGTGAAAATTGCTATTGATGGATTATTGAAAGGAAAGGAAGTAATTATTCCGGGCAGGTTGAATAATGTTTTCATGCTCCTGGATAAAATTTTACCTGAAGTCATTAAAAGAACAATCACAAGTAACGGGATGAAAAAATTAAACAAGGAAAATTCCATGGCACATTACCTCTTTCCGATTCCGGTTAGTATCACAAAATAATTTTCCTGTTTATATATAATCTTCTTCCCAAAGTCCAAGCAAAAATATAATCACATGAATACAAAAACAATCGTCACCCGTTTAAAAGCAAGGAGCTTTTCGGAGATACAATGCTATGTCGTTTATCTTCTTTTATTATGTCCTTTTATTCCTGTAGTGCTAATCCTTGAAAATAAAACTGGCTTTTTCTTTCATTTCATTTTACTTTTTACAGGTTTCATCACTTATACTTTTTTCGAATACATAGCCCACCGGTTTTGGATGCATGGTAAAGAAAATAAACACCCGGGAAAAAGTCTTGAGCGGCACATGAATCATCACCGGCATCCGACCGAATTGAAGATCACGACCCGGGTCCGGACAAAATTATTTATTGCTAATATAGTCCTGGTAGCAGCATCCATTTTACTCAACAACTATTTTACCTTCTTTACCGGATTTTCCATAGGGTTTTTGTATTACTGTTTCATGCATGTGTTCTTACATAAAGCCTGGGCCAAAAAGGTTTTTCCCCAATTGCAGCTATCACATATTCATCATCATTGCAAATATCCGGATCATTGTTTCAGTACTTGCTTAACTTTTTGGGATAACTTGTTTAATACGGCAGTGCCAAAGGAAAATAAAATTTCAGACCGGATCCTTCTGTTTTATTTTGGAAAAGACCATCCATAAAAAAGCATCGTTTCCAGTACCTTTGCCCCACTTTTGAAAAGATGAGCAATGAGTACACAACAACTGTCCGAACAAGAACAACTGCGCAGGGAAAAATTAGCTGAACTGATCATGATGGGTATCGAACCATACCCTGCACCTCTCTTCCCCGTCAACAGTAATTCGGTTTATATAAAAGAAAATTATAGCGAAGAAAGAAAAGCTGAATTTGCTGATGTATGCCTTGCCGGCCGCATTATGAGTGTGCGGGATATGGGGAAGGCAAACTTTGCAGTTATCCAGGATGCTTTTGGCAAAATTCAATTATATATCCGCCGGGATGATATTTGCCCGGGCGAAGACAAAACACTGTATGATATTGTCTGGAAAAAGTTATTAGATATAAGTGACATCATCGGTATCAGGGGATATGCCTTCATTACCAAAACGGGGGAAACATCTGTACATGTAAAAGAACTTACATTGCTAAGTAAATCACTTCGACCGCTCCCTATTGTAAAAGAAGCCGAGGGACAAACCTTTGATGCCGTCACCGATCCTGAATTTCGATATCGCCAGCGATATGCTGAACTGATCATCAACCCTTCTGTAAAAGAAACTTTTATAAAAAGAACCAAGCTCATTAATTCCATGCGGGAATTTTTGAACGGGCATGGTGCATTGGAAGTGGATACTCCGGTGCTGCAAAGTATTCCCGGGGGAGCCGCCGCCAGGCCATTCATTACGCATCATAATGCACTGGACGTACCCTTTTACCTGCGAGTTGCCAATGAATTGTATCTGAAAAGATTGATTGTTGGCGGATTTGACTGGGTTTATGAATTCAGCCGAAATTTCCGCAATGAAGGAATGGACCGAACGCATAATCCTGAATTTACTATCCTGGAGTTTTATACTGCTTACAAAGATTATTTGTGGATGATGGAAATAACTGAGCAGCTATTGGAAAAAGCGGCCCGGGATGTTTGTAATTCCACCGACATCCCGGTGGGTGATAAGTCTATTTCATTCAAAGCACCCTTTAAGAGAATCAGCATTTATGATGCTATAAAAGAACATACCGGCTTTGATGTGGATCGCATGAATGAAGAACAATTGCGGTCTGTTTGCCAGCAATTAAATATTCATGTAGATAAAACCATGGGCAAGGGCAAACTCATTGATGAAATATTCGGAGGCCGGTGTGAACATCATTATATCCAACCTACTTTCATCATTGACTATCCGGTAGAAATGAGTCCATTGACAAAAAAACACCGGGATAAGCAGGGATTAGTAGAACGTTTTGAATTAATGATCAATGGAAAAGAAATCGCCAATGCGTACTCTGAATTAAATGATCCTATTGAGCAAAGGGAAAGATTTGAAGAACAGGTGAAACTTATGGAAAGAGGCGATCATGAAGCGATGTTTATCGACCACGATTTCTTACGGGCACTGGAATATGGAATGCCTCCCACATCGGGAATTGGGTTTGGTATTGACCGGTTATGCATGTTATTAACTAACCAACCTTCCATTCAAGATGTATTATTTTTTCCACAAATGCGGCCTGAAAAAAAAGGGGATGAGTAAAAGTGGCGCCGGATAAATTTTAAATGAAGAAAAACTATTACCTTCCTGCTTGATTTGCGTCAAGCGCATTTCCCTTCCTACTCTTTGATTTCTGTTCGTTTACTCATTGAAAATTTTGAAGTGTGATTTTTCAACTTTAAATTTTTTTATCATGAGAAATTTTTTCCCGGTAGTAATGTTCTTTTGCCTGACGGCTATCGTTTTTTATGCTTGTACGGATTCTACCAGCAAAGAAAACCCAACAACCACGGATAATAATGGAGGCTTTGAAAGCCAGGTACAATGGGGCGAACATTTAGTTACTGTTTCGGCCTGTCACGATTGTCATACTCCAAAAAAAATGACAGCGATGGGTCCGGATATTGACAGTTCCTTGTTATTTGGAGGTTATATCGCCGGTTCCCCTGTGCCCGAAGTCAACAGGAAAGAAATGCAGGATAAAGGCCTTGCAGTTACAGGTGATCTTACTTCATGGGTGGGACCCTGGGGCATTTCCTATACTGCAAACCTTACGTCAGATTCTACGGGGATCGGTGCCTGGAAAGAAGAACAATTTTTGAGGGCTATCAGGGAAGGTAAATCGAAGGGGCTTGCCTCTAACAGAGATTTATTACCCCCTATGCCCTGGCAGATGTACAGGCACATGACAGATAGTGAACTGAAGGCGATCTTTGCTTACCTGAAAACAACTAAACCCATCAAAAACGTAGTACCACCACCCGTTCCGCCTGCAACCAATTAAATATAAAGTTCGCATTACTAAAAAGGCTGTATTGCACAAAATGTAATACAGCCTTTTTTTAGAAGCCTGTCTAAATAAATAAATCCTGGTAAAGTTTTGCCCCCGGTACAACTGCATATTTGCTCAAATCAGTGATCCCTTCCTTTGCAAAAACATCCTCATCAATAAAACAATTCCCTGTACATAGTGAAGAGGCTTTATTAAAAATATAATAAGCTGCATCTGCGAGGATATCCGGAGTCCGGCTCATATTAGCAAGGGTTTCTCCTCCCAATAAATTTCTAACAGCTGCGGTATCAATGGTGGTTCGTGGCCACAGCGCATTGGAAGCTATATTAAAAGGTTTCAATTCAGCCGCCCAGCCCATGGCCATCATGCTCATATTATATTTGGTCAAAGTATAGGCAATGTGACCTTTCAGCCACTTGGGATCCAAATTTACCGGCGGAGATAATGTCAGTATATGTGGATTGGAAGCTTTTTTAAGATGAGGAATACATGCTTTCGTTACAAAAAAGGTTCCCCTGACATTAATATCATGCATCAGGTCGTATCGTTTGGGTTCAGTTTGTTCTGTTGGAGTCAATGATATGGCTGATGCATTATTGACCAATATATCAATTCCCCCAAACTTTTCAACCCCTTTATCTATTACGTTTTGAATTTGATCTTCAAAGCGAATATCACACTGAACGGGTAAGGCCAGGCCACCAGCTTCCTCTACTTCAGAGGCGGTGGAATAGATAGTGCCACCCAGTTTGGAATTCTCTTCTACCGACTTGGCTGCTATTAAAATATTTGCCCCCTCCCTGGCCATGCGCAACGCAATAGCTTTTCCAATACCGCGGCTGGCCCCTGTGATAAGAACTGTTTTGTTTTTCAATGACATATAAAAAAATTGTCTGTTGAAGATAAGAAAACAGCCCGACAGGACTCCCTATTATTTATCGTAAATAACCCTTGTTAGCCGTATTTTCATTATCTGATGAATTTGTAAAATATGCTCTGGCAGTATATCAAAAGGGTGATTAGCTTTGATTCAGAAGTTAAATGATTTTGTTATCAGGAAACTTTTTTCATTCGTCCCGTTTTTGATCCAATATATCCAACCAACTGAAAAATTCGATCGTCCAAAAAAAATGAATGCAATCCCGTCACCAAAATGGCGGGATTGATTTTTATTATGTGTCATCCGGCATTAGGATAAAAACCGGGTACAAATAATCTGCAATAATTATTCAGGAAATCCGCTATCGTTTATTTTTATTTCACCCAGCGGATATTTGAACTTGATCGTCTTAAGATCCTGGGTGGCTTCCATTCCTTTTCCACCCGTAATATCATTTCCCGGGGAGCGATATGTAGCTACACTATCAGTATAAAATAAACCCCTGTTCTGGTCCCACCACAAATCATGACATCTCAGGGTATCTCCTTTCACCGTTATGACAACCACGCTATCCCTTAAATAAACCTTATTATAATTTTCGAGGTATTTCCCATATTTACAATCAAGCCAGGTTTCCACTTTGGTGCTGTCATCATAAAAATCAACATGAAGTGTATTGGGAAATTCAAGGTATTGCGTGTCGGCCATCACTCTTAACAAGAGAGGTGCTTTCAGTTTCGCTTTCATTTTACCATCCTGGCTTAAAAAGCTTTCTACTCCAATAGCTACTTCCTCCATTATTTTTGTCCGGGTGAGTGCATCAATTTCCTCCTGCGTGTTTTCACAACTGCATACAAAAAAGCAGCTTAAAAATAAAGCTGCTGAATACAGGAAATTATATTTTAAGAAATCCTTTTTCATTGGAAGATAACCATAGCCTAGTCATATTTCTTCTTAGTAAACCAAAAATCGCTGAGTGAAAAACCGGCTGATAAGCGAAACAAATTTTCCTTAAGCAGATTATTATCATTGCCCCGCTTTATGTATTCAAAAGCCAGGTTAATGATCGTAGCCTGGCCGGGACTTTGGCGGTTGTAATTTAGTATGGGTAATCCCAGGCCAAAGGTGGCTCCGAAGACGGGTAATTCTTTATTGACATTAATGTAATCTGGTCCAAAAAATACACCGGCACGATATGCGACATTACTGAAATAATTTGCTTTTGGTATTGGTCTTAATTGAGCGCCTGCTCTTAATTCCCATTTATCCTTTATTGATATATCAGCCTGACCATAAACCCTGTAATCACTCCACTTATTTTGTGTATAGTCAATACCAATTAACCAACCGGCTTCTTTTGCGGTTACAAATTTTTCTAAAATAAACCCAGCGGTAATGGAGCCGGGATAAATAATATCTCCCTGTATACTTTTTTGATCTCTTACACTATCGATTCTTACATTTCCTGTTGATTCTTCAAAAAAGTAAGTTTCCCTAATGACATCTCTTGATGCATTGAATTGTTGCTTCCAATTACCATGAGCGCCTACAATAAGTCGCATTCCTTGTTTTATAATGGCTTCATATTGCAGGCCGGCATTAAAATATAAATCACCATATGCTGTCCTGGTTTGAAAATTTCCACTGGTGTAGGTGATGGAATCATTAAAGATTGATCGGCGACTGCTGTAATCCTGTTTTCCAAAAAAATAGCCTCCGTTCATTCCCAGGCTCAATGACTGGGTTTTACCTAAAATAATTTTATGTCCCAGGCCCGCTGAAGCAAGAAAAGAACCGCCATCTCCATCATTGGTTGTAATTGCAGAATCAATGAAAAGACCGGAGAAAGGGTCGGTCAATCCTTCCCTTTTATTTAGCTTATAAGCAATGCGTGAAATTGGACGCAACCCAAAACTCAACCCCCAATTAGAACTTAATGGTACCCCCACCTGGATATGTGAAAACAAGGCATTGCTTGCAGAAAATTTTTGAATATTATTGGGCTCCCGCAGTGTCCGGTTCTCAATATTGATTCCCATATCCAGTATTGCCCGTCCATACAATATTTTTTTTGCGTTCAACTCTCGTACTGTTTGAAAGGATCCGTAGGATGCCGGATTATTAAAATTGATAGAAAATATATCATTGTATCCGGCAGAAATACCACCCATACCCCGGCTGTTCACATTAGTGGAAGGGACCAGATCACCAATACCATAACGGCTGTAAGGTGAATTATCCTGCGCAAATGAAGGAAAAACAAGAGCAGCTAACACAAGGCTAAATACTATTTGAAATACGGCTAATCTTTTGATTCTCTTAGAGGTTATTAATTTCGCTGATGGCATAAAGACCCCTGAATATTAGATCGGGGTCTGCAAATATCTTGTTTTTAAGGTGCGAAGCCAAATGCACTATATCCCCCCCGGTTAACAGCACGTTAAAGTTGTCAAATTTTTTAGCATAATCATTTATAAACCCATCCATCTCATACGCCATTCCCAGTATTACGCCACTCAGCATATTTGTTTTGGTATCGTAGCCGATCAATGGCACATTACTGTCAGCATCAACCAATGGCAGCATGGCTGTATAATGATTTAATGATTTCAACCGCATCTCCATACCGGGTGAAATTGAACCACCTATTAACTCTTTGTACTTATTGATGAAGTTATAGGTGATACAGGTTCCCAAACCAATCACCAGGTTATTTTTTCCCGGATAAAAATGTACGGCCGCGGCCGTTAGGGCCAGCCGGTCTGCGCCAATTGTTTCTGGCTTACCCACAGGCGTTGTAAAATCTAATTTGGTTAAATGATTGAGTTTGTGAAAGCGGGTTTGAGATCCTAAGATTTCTTCCATTCCGGTATTATGATCAATGACAGAAGAAAGAATTGACTTGCCGGGTGTATATTGGTCTATCAGTGTTTGAATAGTTTCATTCGAATCGTCTTTTAAAACAATTACTTTTTGGATTTCTTCATTATTGAACACAGCACATTTGCGCCGCGTATTACCAAAATCAAAACAAAGAGTATTGGACATGAAGAAATTTTAGGTGATAAAAATAGTACATAAATAAGGAGAGAGATGATGAATGGCTAAAAATTAAATCCCGGCAAATCTTTAAAATGTCCGTTCAATTTAATTTTTTCTTTTAATTGTTCCATTACGGCGACTGTTGGAATTACTTTAGCCAGGTGTCTTTTTAAATACTCCTGCCGCTGCCGCTCGTCCAGCAAACTCAGCAATTCATATTCCTGCTTCAGCGATAAACCTATATGATGGGCCAGATCATAACTTTTTATTTCTATATCAGGTTTTTTAAAATCTTTACTCACCTTTAATAACACATGCAGATCGCGGAAGCCAGCCAGTACTTTTTTCATCAGTTCCGGTTTGCCCTGTTCTTGCGTATGCGGATAATTAACAATAGCACCGCTATATAATTTATCAGGAATTTCCTTTATCAGTTCCAAAATCAGGAACACCTGTACACCAACTGTTTTAATATCCATTTCCCCATTATCCTGAACTTTGGAAATTTCCTTTATTTCTACAAGGGTACCATGGTCCTGCATTTTATTATCTATTACTGCAGGAATGCCAAAAGGTTTTTTTTGTTCATAACACTCATTTATAAGTTGCTTATAACGGGGTTCAAAGATGTGCAGGTTAAGATCCTCGCCGGGAAATACGATTATGCCCAATGGAAATATCGGAATGAAGTTGGTCATTATTGCACAAAAAGAACGCTAAGTTCTGCAAATACATTCATTTCAAGTGCTACCGGTAACCAAAATTTTAATCAAATTAAAAAAAATAAGATTGAGTGCGGATTACATTCAGATGCGATAACAAAAAATATTTAATTGCAGATCCATACCTACATTTAATCTTCTTTCTATAAAAGGGCTGGGAGTAGTATACGCTTCCTTTATATGATACCTGAACCCTGCCTCATTCACAATTTTTAAAATATGGTGGAGATTCTGCTTCTCGTTCGCCATACTATGATATTCTATAAATAAATTCTTTACCCAACTTAATTTGTCAAAACAATCCTCCATCACTTTATATTCTGCTCCCTCTATGTCGATCTTTAAAAACTCGATCTCTTCATTTAAATAATTTTTTAGCCTGGCTGTCTTCACATCAATATACTTAAATTGATCTGAACTCAACTGGAGTCGCCCTCCTGCACCACCTTCCGCCATAAACGACAATACCTGGTCTTCCGTATCCCAAACCGCTTTATTAATAACGGTAACGCTGTTAAGATCAAATGACTCAATATTTTTTTCAAGGAAAGAAAAAATATACGGATCTGCTTCAAACCCTAAAATTTTTGAAACCGGGTATAAAGATTTAAAGTAAAGTATACTCATTCCAATATTGGATCCACAATCAATTATATAAGGATCGGGCCGGGAGGAAATGAATTTATAAACCTCCTCTTTAAACAATTCATTTTTCCCAAGCCGGAAAGAAGCACGATCATGAATATAAAGCGTATGACCTCTGAACGCAGTTGAATAGGGTGTAAATCTTTTTCGCTTGAAAAATTTCATAAATGGAATGGGTTGCAGACCCAGTCAGGTATTTATAATATACCCGGAGGGCCTGGAGAAATGAAGTATTTATCACTGTCGGCCCGGTAAAGTTATTAAGTTGATTTTATATTCAATAAAGATTCATTTCTTTATACCGAAAATTAAACGGCCCCTGGATGATAAAGAGTCTATCAATAAACAAGGAACATACAGAACATCTCTTCTCCATTTGTTCTATCGTTACTAATAAGGAAGAATATGATTTAATGCATCAAAGCTTTAAAGCATGTGGATTTACGGAGGACTGTGAATACATCATTGCTGATAATACAAATGAAAATAATTTTGATGCATACAATGCCATCAACCGGTTTATACATGAATCCCGTGGAAAATACCTGATCATTGTTCACCAGGATGTTCGTTGTATTGATGCCAGGGTTCACCTGGAACATTGCCTGGAACAACTTTCATCAATTGACGATAAATGGGCCATCTGCGGTAATGCCGGTGCCATCGGTTACCATCAATTTGTTTATCATATTACAAATGCCAATAAAATCATTAGGCATTCTAACCTCCCGGCAAAAGTTAGTTCCCTGGACGAAAATTTTTTAATCATAAAAAAGGAGGCTTCAATTATTGCATCATCAGATCTTTCAGGGTTTCATCTCTACGGAACAGATCTTTGCATGACTGCAGACTACCTGGGATATACAAACTATGTAATTCCCTTTATGGTCCGCCATCTCAGTCTTGGCAACCTCCCGGAATTGAATAAGCATACAAATCTATTCATTGAACAATATGGAAGAAAAATAAGGAGCAGGTATATGGAGACCACCTGTACCAAATTTTACCTGAGTAACTCTGTTTTAAAAAACAAAATTTATAATACTCCTCTTATTTTTTTCTTTGTAAAATTTATTCAAAGAATAAAACTACTGGGCAAGAGGATAAGGAGGAAAAACCCTCATATGAAAACCGTTACCCTTGAAAAAAACTGACTGTTTAAAATCGTAATATCTCCTTACCTTTTATTTCATTCAAAATCTTGTTTGCTACCTGGTTTACTGTTAGCAAATCTTTACCTTCCGCTATATTATGCATTCTGATACGGGAGTTTATTACTTTTTTGTATGAATTCATAAACTGGAATAGTGCAGACAGGTAGCTCCATTTCAACAAAATAAAATGAAATAGGCTTTCCCCGATTACCTGGAAAAACCATAAAAGTCTCCTGCCCCTGTTTAAATGAATGCCGTGCAGGTACAATTTATTCCGGTTATATATTTTGTTAATCCTCTTTTTTTTACTCCCATTCTTAATGGTGGCGGATGTTTTGTGCCGGCATACAGCATGATAATCAAAAAGGCAAATGTATCCCAGGCGCCAGGCCCGGAGACACAATTCAAAATCTTCAACATAAAAGGGAGAGAATATTTCATTAAAACCGCCGATAGCCATAAAAATCTTTTTGTTCAGGAAAGCATTGGCACCTGAGAGATACATTGAATAGATGCCAGGCTTCATATCGTCCTTATTCTTCATCAGGTAATTTCCGGAGGTTTTGATCTTTACACCATGAAAGAACGGGTATTTTGCCCCGTCCTGTATTACATCATCGTCCCAGCCAATAATGCGGCCCATCACACCCAATACATCCTGTCGGGTAGTATATTGTAGCAGGGATTTAAAATAATCGGACTCCAGCTTTACATCACTGTTTAAAAGTAACACCCAGTCAAACATGGATTCCCTGATTCCATAATTGGCAGTAACTGAAAAACCTCTGTTATAATCATTTTGCAAAATTTTTACTTCCGGAAATTGTTCTTTTAGTACTTGTAAGGATAAATCGTTTGAACAATCATCCACAACAATTATTTCATTTGCCAATCCAGTATTATTTAATGCGGTATAAACAGCTGGCAACACCTGGGGCAACAAAGCCTCTCCATTGAAGTTGGGAATAACAACTGATATACCAGGTGAAGATGACATGGCGGCAAATATACATCCGCCACAAATGGGTCAGTAAAAATCGTAATGGCTTAGCGACTTACCTTTGAAGGAAGCAGATTATAAAATTATGTGGCAACAGTACCTGCAGGAAATAGCAGAGGGAAATCAAAAAACACTAGCCCGTTGTATTTCATTAATAGAAAATGAATATGCCGGCTATGAGATTTTATTACAATTACTTCCTTCCTCTACCACCAAAATAATTGGCATTACCGGACCTCCGGGTGCGGGTAAAAGTACACTGGTGGATGCTTTGATAGAACTTATGGTTGATAAAGGGAAAACAATCGGTGTTCTATGTGTTGATCCTTCCTCTCCATTTAACCTGGGTGCTCTATTAGGCGACCGGATCAGGATGAGTAAATGGTATACACATCCCGGGGTCTTTATTCGTTCATTGGCCACAAGAGGTTCAATGGGTGGTTTGCATCCAAAAATCATTGAGATCACTGACCTGATGAAAGTGTTTCCTTTCGACCACATTATTGTTGAAACAGTGGGCGTGGGGCAAAGCGAAATTGAAATTGCAGGGCTGGCCGACTCCACGGTTGTTGTTCTGGTACCTGAGGCAGGCGATGAAGTACAAACAATGAAGGCCGGGCTTATGGAGATTGCCGATGTATTTGTTGTAAATAAAGCAGACCGGCCCGATGCTGATCTTTTTGTCAAAAATCTATTGCAAATGCTGGCACCCACATTTCGGAATCATTACCAGGAGGTGCCAATAATAAAAACAGTGGCATCTAAAAAGGAAGGTATCGAAGAATTACTTGACATCATTTTTCATCAGTTAAAAAAATCACACCGTACAAATAAGAAATTTTGGCTACTGGCTGAAAAAGCGTACTACCTGTTGGAAAAAAAAAGAATGAAAGGAGTGGATAAAGAGGTGCTGAAAAATGAAATTGAGGCGAATTGTCTTCAAGGAAATTTTAATCTTTACCAATTCGTTGCTAATAAGTAAATGTCAATCGCCTGGATATAATTTAAAAGGAACGACAGCTAAAAACGCCAGGTTCATGCATCCTTATTATTTTTCCACCAACGATACCCGATGAACCCAATGAGCAGGAGGGGCATAAAAGCGAGGTAGAGAATAGCAGCATTTAATCCCTTGGCCGGACCTTCACCCAATTGCTGGGCTGTTTTTGTACAAATGGAACATTGTGCCGAGGCAGAATTAGCAACGATAAAAAGCACACAAAGAAGTAGGAAATATACCAGCGACCTCTGTTTCATTACTCTAATATTTAAAGCAAAAATACTGAACAAAGCTTACCTCGCCATAAAACTGAAGTATTGATATTGGTCACAATAGAGAGGCATGATCATTTCAGGAAAGTTTTATTTTGTAAAAGAGCCGGTTATTAAGAGTTTACTATTAACAGAAGGAAAAAATTTGTATTTTTCTTCCCATGAAAACCGGGGCCTTTTCCCTTCGTAAGCTTTATCCTATACGACCAGATATATTTCGTTCGTTTATTTTGCTTGCTGCGATAATTTCGTGGTCTCAATTCTCCTGGTCACAAATTACTTCTATCAGCGGCGTTGTCAACAGTTATTACAGAGTAATTGATATCATTCCCGCAAAAGCCTGCGTCAGGGTTACTGATGCAACTGGCTTAAGTTATAATGACAAAGTGATGCTTATCCAGATGAAAGGTGCAGCCATCAACACGTCTAATTCCAATTCAAGTTCCTTTGGTGACACCACAGGTCTTAATAATGCCGGTAATTATGAGATCGGCACTGTTTGCCATGTAGACGGTGATTCAGTCTTTATGGTTTTTATGTTTATTAATTCATATACAGTTGCAGGCAAAGTACAACTGGTTAAAATCCCCGAATATTATTCTGCAGATGTAACAGACACATTAAAAGCCGCACCCTGGAATAACACGAGCGGTACAGGCGGCGTTTTGGCAATCCATGTGGAGGAAGACCTGATACTGAATGCACCTGTCTTCGTTGACTCCACAGGATTTAAAGGAGGCACTTACCAATTGAGCGACGGGACCTGTTCCAATTTTTCCCCGGCCACAGCCTATGCTTATAATGCAAGTACACTTAATCCTCAAAATGGTGGATTTAAAGGGGAAGGAGTATCTGATGTTATTGCCTCGCAAAGTGGCGGCAGAGGTGCACCGGCAAATGGTGGTGGTGGAGGAAATAATCACAATAACGGAGGAGGAGGAGGGGCCAATCTTTCACTGGGCGGGGATGGCGGTGGAAATTCCAGTTCCTTAGGTTGCCAGACTTCTATTCCCGGCAAGGGTGGAAAAGCCCTTAGCAGTTATAGCGGAAATAAAATATTCATGGGCGGAGGTGGTGGTGCAGGCCATGTTAATAATGGGATCGCCAATGCATATGGAGGTGGAAACGGAGGTGGTATTATTTTTATCCAAACCAAAAACCTGGTAGGTAACAATAGAAAAATTAGTGCCAATGGACAAACGGGAGGACGATCAGCCGGCGATGGGGCTTCAGGTGGTGGAGCTGCAGGAACAATTATCCTGAATGCAATTAATTATTCAGGCCTATTAACGATAGAAGCCAGGGGCGGACAGGGGGGCACGGAAGATAATGGAGTCATCAACGGACGCTGCTATGGAAGCGGAGGGGGTGGAAGCGGAGGTGCCATTTACTTTTCCGATGATACGCCTGCTGTTACTCTGTCTGTAGCTGGAGGATTTGCGGGTCCGGAAACACGCCGATCAGCTACCTGTAATCCCGCAATACCATCGCAGGCCGGAGCAGCAGGGCAAATTGTTCCTGATTACACTTACTCCAGTTCGCTGGTGTTCTCCAGTACCTATTGTTCCTATTTATTGCCTGTAGAGCTGATCTGGTTTAAGGCACAGTATATAAACGGGCATGCCCTCATTAATTGGGAAATAGCCCAACAAGAAAACGCAGATCATTTTATAATTGAAAGATCCGCAGATGGTAAAACTTGGGTTATGATAGGTGAACAACCAGTATTGAATCATGTAACCCTTTACAAGGATTTGGACCTGGCTCCCCTTCCATACATCAATTACTATAGATTAAAATTGGTTGATAAAAATAATGCTGTGGTTTATTCTCCTGTCCGGAAAATCTATGCAGGCAGGGATAATGACCAGGTAAGAATTTTTCCCAATCCTGCCCAAAGAAAAGTAACTGTATCAGGAAATTTTTTCCCGCGGTCAAAATTAAATTTGTTTGATATTTCTGGAAAATTATTATGGCAAACCCAGTTCAATGGCAGGCAAACCAGGGTGGATATTGAATTACCCAATTTACTTCCCGGAATTTATTTAATAGAAATTGAAGGCGTAAAAAAGAAACTCATCATCCGCTAGTTTTTTGCATTCATTTTATAAAAGTAAAAGCCGGCTTTTATATTAAATAAAAACCGGCTCTCTATAAAATATCAGTCTTTGCTTAAGCAGACTGTGCACTCATTTTCTTACTTTGTTTCACCCTTTCATTTTCATCCAGGATCACTTTTCGCATACGTATAAAGTTGGGAGTTACTTCTATACATTCATCCTGTTGAATATACTCCATACACTCTTCCAGGGTCATCAAAGTTTTTGGTGCAATACGAGTAGCATCATCACTTCCACTAGCGCGGTGGTTGGTTAATTTCTTTGGCTCTGTTGCATTGACTACCAGGTCACCCGGTTTTATATTTTCTGCTATGATCTGTCCCGCATATACTTCTTCCGCCGCGTCTACAAAAAAAGATCCCCTGTCTTGCAATTTATCAATAGAATACCCTGTTGTCTTATCTGTATTTTTAGAAAGCAAAACACCATTGCTTCTTCCGGGTATCGGCCCTTTCCATGGCTTATATTCAGTAAAGCGGTGAGCCATCACCGCCTCACCTGTAGTGGCTGTCAGCATTTGCGTTCTTAAGCCTATCAGACCCCGTGAAGGAATTTCAAATTCCAAATGCTGCATATCGCCTTTAGTTTCCATTACCAACATTTCTCCTTTCCTGCGGCTAACCAGGTCAATCACTTTACTTGCAAACTCCTGGGGAACATCGACTACAAGGTTTTCATAAGGCTCACATTTTTTCCCGTCAATTTCTTTTACAATTACCTGGGGCTGGCCAACGGTCAACTCATATCCTTCCCGACGCATGGTTTCAATCAATATTCCTAAATGCAAAATACCTCTTCCATACACCATCAGGCTATCCCCTTCCTCACTGTCTTCAACCCGCAAGGCTAGATTTTTCTCAGTTTCTTTCATCAGCCTGTCACGCAGATGTCTTGAAGTAACAAATTTTCCATCCTTACCAAAAAACGGCGAATTATTTACTGAGAACAACATATTCATGGTTGGTTCATCTACACTGATGACAGGCAATGCTTCCGGATTTTCAAGATCTGCAATGGTGTCGCCAATATTAAAATCCTCTATACCTACAACCGCGCAAAGGTCACCAGCCACCACTTCAGTCACCTTCTTTTTACCCATTCCTTCAAATACATATAATTCACGAACCCTTGGTTTTTTAATAGTGCCATCAGCTTGCATCAACGCAACGGCCTGCCCTTCTTTAATCGTTCCGCGAGCTACTCTACCTATGCCAATTCTGCCAAGAAAAGAAGAATAATCCAAAGAAGTGATCTGCATTTGCAAAGGACCTTCACTTACTTTGGGTGGTGGCACATATTTTATAATACCATCAAGTAATGGATCAATATTATCTATGGCAGTTATTGAGTCATTGAACCACCCGTTCTTTCCTGAACCGTAGTAGGTAGGAAAATCCAGTTGTTCTTCTGATGCATCCAGGTTAAAAAATAATTCAAAAATAGCGTCATGAACCTCATCCGGACGGCAATTAGGTTTATCAACTTTATTAATGATAACGATTGGTTTCAAGTTGAGGTGCAATGCTTTTTGCAAAACAAACCTTGTCTGGGGCATAGGACCTTCAAAGGCATCCACCAACAAACAAACACCATCAGCCATTTTTAAAACCCTTTCTACTTCACCACCAAAGTCGGAGTGACCGGGTGTATCAATAACATTGATCTTAACACCCTTATACATTACAGAGGCATTCTTACTAAATATGGTAATACCTCTTTCTTTTTCCAGGTCATTACTATCCATGATCAGCTCACCCGTTTCCTGATTATCCCTGAAAACCTTGGTTGCATGTAGAATTTTGTCAACCAGCGTAGTTTTTCCGTGATCAACGTGTGCAATGATGGCGATATTTCTTATTTCCATGTTACTTTGTTAGCCAATGACTGTTAACGATTAGCGATATCCAATTGAATACAGCCTAATAAATTACAGAACAGATGCCGTTTTTTTTTGAGGCTGCAAAGTTACACCAATAAAGCGGGGGCAGCAAACGAAACGAATAATTAATGGAGGTTTAACCGGTTGAAATATGGTTTTAGCGTAGTTTTATGGAAATTGCTGCTATGAAATTCTTTAAATGGTTAGCATCCATCCTATTAGTGTTGATCATTGTATACCTTCTTGGTCCCCGGCCATCGACCCCAAAATATGATTTGAATCTCCCTATTGTTCCAAATGAAGCAACACTTCTTCAAGAATATGTAGAAAACAAAGAAGCAAGTCATAGGCTTAAACCAGATAATGAAGCAAGGATCCTTTGGGCTAATGATTCCTTAAAACAAAAGACAACCTATTCCGTTGTTTATCTCCACGGTTTTTCTGCCAGCCAGGAAGAAGGAGACCCCGTTCATCATCAATTTGCAAAAAAATTTGGCTGCAATCTCTATTTATCAAGGCTTGCAGAACACGGAATAGATACAGCAGAAGCCATGGTAAATCTGACGGCGGATAAACTCTGGATTTCTGCTAAAGAGGCTTATGCAATCGGAAAACAAATAGGACAAAAGGTGATCATCGCAGGTACCTCAACCGGTGGCACATTAGCCTTGAAATTAGCAGCAGAGTATCCTGAAATTGCCGGCCTTATTCTCCTTTCACCCAATATAGCCATCAATGATCCAAATGCATGGCTCCTTAACGATCATTGGGGGTTGCAAATGGCCAACCTGATAAAAGGAAAATATAATACGTCGGAAGATACCAGCGCTGCCTATAAAAAGTATTGGTATCATAAATACAGGATGGAAGCAACGGTGGCATTGGAGGAATTGCTGGAAACTACTATGAAGGCATCTGTCTTTCATAAAGTGACACAGCCTGTTTTATTGCTATATTATTATAAAGATGAAGAGCACCAGGATGAAACTGTAAAAGTATCCGCTATGAAAAGAATGTTCAGGCAATTAGGTACACCCGATAGCTTGAAAAGAGAAATTGCAACAGTCAATACCGGTGATCATGTTATTGGCTCCCATATAATATCAAAGGACGTGAAGACGGTAACCGATGAATGTGAAAAATTTGGAATAGAAATATTAAAAATGCCCGAAGCACAGTAGATCAAACACGTATATAAATCCTTCTCTTATCCAGTATATACCCTATAAACCAACAAACCAGCATAAAGCTTATTGCAAATAGAAATGATCCGAAGTACATACCGGCTGGGCTGAAGAAATTTTCAAAAATCCAACTATACAGCGGCTTGTAATTGTCACCCACACTAAAAAACCAGAGAAGAATGGCACCAATTTCGGAAATCAGGTAGATGAACAGGGGATTTTTTCCAAACACTTCAAAAAAATAAGCCCATTTTCTTTGCTGCAAAAAATCTGTGATATAGATAAGTGCAGCTATAATAACACAGTCAATGCCTGTTGTTAACAAAACAAAACTGCCCGTCCATAATTTTTTGTTGATTGGAAAAAACGGGTTCCACATCATTGCAAGAACGATTAACACTACTCCCGCCAATAATAATTTGGTCAATCCTTCATATTCTTTTCCTTTGCGCCTGATCCATTCTCCTGCCAGCCATCCAAAAGTTACATTGGCTACAGCCGGTAAAGTACTTAAAACTCCTTCGGGATCAAAAGCAACACCTTCCCCGTGATAAAGATGATCGGGACCCAGCAACCACATATCAAACCGGTTGCCGGCATTGGTAAGCAAATTATAGGGATCATTAGGATCACCAAACAAAAGTAAGATCAACCAGTAAACCAAAAGAAGGACGATAGACAAAACGTAAACGCGGTATGGCTTCAGGTAGTAGATCATTAAAGAAGCAAAGCAATATCCTAGTGCAATACGTTGCAAAACACCCATGACCCTTGTATGATTAAAGGGATTCCCCACCAATTCATGCTGCCCGTTATAATGAACAAATGGAAACCAATACATCAGGAAACCAAGTAAGAATATAATAATAGTTCTTTTCAAAATTTTTCCAATCACCTGCCCTTGTAATAGCCGATTCCACTTTAGCATGCCAAAACTGATAGCATTTCCTACTGCAAACATAAAAGATGGAAACACAAGGTCAGTGGGCGTAAAACCATTCCATTTTGCATGAAGCAAAGGAGCATAAGTGGTATCACCATTACCCGGGGTATTAACGATGATCATAAAACATACCGTCATGCCCCGAAAAATATCGAGAGCCAGAAAACGCTGCGAAGAAGGAGTCATACATGGATGTTGAAACCGAATATAAATAATATAATCTGAAGTAAATGGCTTATGTCAGCTGGAAGTAATAACGTATAATTAATAAGACTCTGAAGTAATTTTAAACCCAACCACTTTAAAAAGCAAAGTAATACATGGTCCTATAAAAAAAATTATACTGTAACGTTACCAGGAAAGTATTCATCAAAAAAATAAGCTGGCATTTTTCTAAAATGGATATCCAATACCCAGGTTAAAAATGATGTTCTCCTTACGCCATTCAGGGCTACTAAAGTTAAATTTATTTAATACCCATCTGTCACCCTCGGGTAGCCAGGGTTTACGTAAAGGCACGGCAATATCGAATCTAATTACGAGGAAAGAAATATCAAACCGCAATCCGACTCCTCCACCTATAGCGATCTCTTTTATAAAATTCTTGCTGAATTTGGCGCCTGCTTTCAATGAGTCTTCATTATACAACCATATATTTCCCGCATCCACAAACACAGCTCCATGCACAATGCCAAATAATTTCTGTCGTAGCTCAGTGTTCATTTCAAGTTTTATATCCCCTGATTGATCTGGCAAGAAAGAAGTGTTTGTTGAATCGTTATATGTTCCCGGGCCAAGGGACCGGCTACGAAAGGCCCTTATACTATTAGTACCACCTACAAAAAATTGTTTGATATAGGGCAACTGAAGTGAATTACCATATGGCAATCCTATTCCCATAATAAACCGGTTGGCCCATTGCGATGTTTTTGACAGACCGGCATAGTAACGTAGATCGGTTTCCAGCCTGGCATATTGAGCAAACTGAGCATTAAAAATATTCTTTGTCTTATTATTTTTAGCATCTGCACCCGTCAGCAACCCAGCCACATTTCCTGACAGATCTATATTTCCATTTAAGTATATTCCACTGCTCATTGCAGGCTTTCCAACCAACTGGTTATAGTTGTAATTATAATTAGTTCCGAGAATAAATTGTTTTTCGATTGCTTTCAATAGAGTTGGGTTTTTCTTTGCGCTATCCTTATACATATCCGTAACCACTAAAGGCTGTACGTAGTTAATACTGATCGCATTGATCTCATGTTCTTTGTAAATATTTTCTTTCCAGTTATAGCCCAGTCCTCCGCGGAAAGATTGCATAGTATACAATTTTTGCTTATTCAACAGATCAAATCCTAATAAAAATTTGGTCTTAGGCACAAAGCTTCCTTTAGGTTCTATGGAAATAAAAGGAACCAGGAAACGGGGTAAAACAAAATTTGTTTCAATGCCGGCCCGGAAAGTATTAAAGCCCCTGAAGCGGCCACCATACTGAACCTCGAACCCACCGGTAGCATCAACAGTAAACAATTCGCCGCCACGTAATGTATTCCGGTTGCGCCAGCCTATAGTGATGGAGGACCCGGTGAGATTATTGGATTTCGTATTGCCGTTCACTTCGGCCTTTAATGATTTTTTTGGAAAGGGAGTCAGGTAATAGTAAGCATTTAATTCGGCAGTATCTCTTGACGGTACCGGTTCAAACCTGTTTTTTACAAACTTAAAAAGATCAAGATTAATAAGCCGGCTGATGGTCTGGTTATGATCGGTCCGGTTATATATATCACCGGGATCAAACTGCATGGCCAGTTCAAACAAACGGGGCTTGTAGATATTTTTTGGATCCACTACATAATATCCTTTATAAAATTCTGCTTTGGTTTTTGCCGTATCAGATTCGCCGGCACGTAGTCCGAACTGGCTATATATAAATACATCATTAATCTTAAAAATCTCTCTTGAAGAGTTGGGTGTTTCCGGTTTTACTTTTACAAATAAATTGACTTTGTGCCCGCCAATGGTAGTATCTGCCTGCACAATTATGAAATCCGGATGAAAATAATAAAATCCACGTTCCTTAAGGTATGCATCTATCCGATCCCTCTCCCCTTTGATCACCGCAAGATCAAATGGGTCGCCAGCTTTCAAAAATGTTTTTTCCGCAGCTTCATCAATTGTTTTTTGTAATAGCGATGTATCTTCTGAAAAATAAACTTCGCCAATATGATATTGCGGACCCGGCCTCACGGTATATACTGCCCTCGCCTTTTTTCTCTTAACGGTAGTATCACCCCATACGCTGGCTATGAAATAGCCCCTGTTTTCTAATGAACTTTGTAAAACTTTCTCATTATGTTCCAGGTTTAAAGAACTTAATAATACCGGCGGTTCACCCATTTTTTTTCTGAGTGGTTTGATATTATTCATTAATAATTTAAAGGGGATACCCAGTATCCTGGCGTTTGGTCTTGGCCTTGTGATGCTGGCCAGATCTTCCCGCAGTTCTTTTCTCTCTCCCGCTCTTAATCCCGAACTATCAAACTTTATTGAAGCGCCTAAATACAAAGCATCACCTGGCGGCACTTTTTTAGTGGCACTGCATGAAAATAATAATGAAAGTATTATTAATACAATACTATAATTAAGCGTCTTGTTCATTTTTATTCATTGGCGGGCAACGAGGTCATGGGCTCCTGTAATTTTTGTTGTTCTTCCAGCTCCCGTTGCTTTTCCCGCATAAGTCTGCGTTTATCCCTTTCTCTTTTTGAGACAAAAATTTCCCTGAACCTGTTGTAGTCAACTGTAATAATAAATGCAAGCCCGGTTTCAATGATATAACCATCAATCACTCCCTGGTATTCGTTTTTCCTGTAGGCACGAAGCAAGTAACGATTGTCCCTGCTAATGCGATAGTCTAATGCTATATTGCCGGCTATATTGTTTGATTGCTGGTTAGTGTTTTGTGGTCCTTCCAATTCAAAATTGCTTCCGATGGAAACAGTAAGACGGTCATTTAGTAACTGCTTGGACAACCCTACATTCAGATCTGTTCTGTCTCTTCGCTGACCAGTTGTATAATCCTCGGATGACAGTACATCAAAATTCAAATCCACTCCCGCTACCAGGTTGTCAGCCAGTCTATTCAATTGTTCCGTTAATAATTTGCTTACACTTTGACGGGCGAAGACTCCCGCATTAAAACCGCCTGCGCTGCTGTTGAATGGATCATCCGCAATAAAGCGATTGAGTAACAACAGGGAAAAAACTTGCTTATTCATTTCGCCGGGCTCCTGCCTTAGTTGATCAAGCCTTGTTCTGACGGTAGTAATAATATCATTGGATACTGCATAATTTTTACTTTCAGGTAAAATGATATTAAAACTTATTTCTGGCTTAAGTAACTGACCTTCCATGATAAGGTGTACATCAAATGGAAGTCTTTGGAGGTAAGTATTGCGTTCAAATGCTGTGGCGTTATCTAATTGGTTTTTGACCAGGTCCAGAGGTGCTGCGTTAGCAATATACCGGGCTTTTATATCGACTGTAGCTTTGGTGGGCTCTCCTTCCCAAACAATGCGGCTCCCTCTCTCTATCAAAAATTTTCTTTTGATGAAATTAAATGTAAGTTCATATGAACCCTGGTCCAACTCATATGTGCCAGCCAGGTTTATTTTACCGCTGGGGTCTATGCCTGCAGTCAAAGAGGCCTCTCCTTTTACTTTCAGGAAATCACCATTGCCTTCATCTATTATAAGATTTAATTCTGCATCACGGGATACTTCAACATTTACCGCAATATCCATCCCTGTAAAAGAGGAAATATTCAATGAATCATAATCAACCAGGAAGAGGGAGTCACTTAAAGAGGCATCCATGTCGACAAATTCTACTATACCCTCCCTGTCAGCAATACCAGGCTCCTTCTGTGGTATTACCACGGTCAATTCGGTTTTGTCATTGATATCAAGGTTGCCGTCTACCACGGGAGACTCCTCCGTACCCTTAATTTTCAGATCAGTATCAAAATACAGCTTACCATAAAAGATCTTATTATCTTTTTTGGTACTATTCAAAGCCCGGAAATTCCTGGCCCTTACATCCAGGTCAAAATCATAATTAATAAAATTATCCGTGGCAGCAATTCCATTTAATCGTAATGAATTTTGAGCGGAATCTTTTATTTCAAACTGGGTAAACCGAAGGCCTTCTTCATTTACTTTTATTTTTTCCTGGTCAATAGTAAAATAACTATTAAGCATGCTCATCGTAAATCCTGCCTTATTAAAATTCAGATCCCCTTCAACAACAGGTTTCGCTATAGAGCCATTCACTGCAAATTTTCCGTTTACAAATCCGGTTGCGTCCCTTATCATATCGTTTGAAAAAGTCTGCGCTGTGGTTAGAGGCATTTTCTTTATATCCAGGATAAAATTAAAATTACTGGCTTCTCTTTTTAAATAATAGTTGCCCGCAAGTTTCACATCGTTACCACGGCCACTAAGCGTTATGTCGGCTGTATAAGTATCCGCTACTTGATTATTCACTAATATTTTTACATTGCCTACGGTATCTCCTTTAAAGCTTAAATCATCAAGACGGAGATCACCAACAAATACAAACTCGTTAGACAGATCTGTAAATGTGACCTTCCCATTCAGCGTTCCATTGGCAAAAGTGGAATCGGTTTGAACAAAACCTGTTAGGGTAGCCAGGTTAAATTGATCAAAGTTTACCTCCATCGGTGCATTTGCCTTCTCCGAAGTACTATTGATTTTTAATTGCTGGCCATTTTTACTCAATAGAAAATTGCGTGCATTAATACCATCCTTTGTAATCAGAAATCTGTTATTGTTTGCAATAGACCAATCATCATAGTTAAGCAACAAGCTATCTGGTTTTATTAAAAACTGGTAGTTGCCTCCCTGTAGTTGTTCAAAAATTCCTTTTATATTGTATTTATCTTCTAATTTTTTGTTTTTAATATTCAGGGCAAAATCAATCTGGTTGTTTGCTATAGTTGCCTTCACGGTCGTGTTATCGAGCTCAATATTTCCCCCACTACTGATTCTCTCTACCTTTGAAAGGATATTAATTGCATTTTGATTAGTGCCTGCGGTAAACTCTATATTCCGCATTTTATTACCCCCCATTTCAATAGTGGGAGCTTTTATAAATGCAGTCCAGCCTGACTCGCTTGAAAAATGGCTATTCAAAGAAACGGAATCCATTTTCTCAAGGCCGGGTACAAATGCTTTAAGTGCCGGGTTATCTAATAAGTAAGCGTTCAGGGTAAAATCATAAGGTGCAGATAAGGCAAAAGAAGTAGCAGGTGAAATTGCAAAATAGGGTTGAATCGATTTTTGAAATACTGAACCCAACTCTGTTAATTGGTAACGTCCTTCTAATCTTGCAGTCATCAGGTCGCTATTCACTTGAATATACCGGCTGTTTTCTGTGCCTCCTGATTTCAACTGAATAGAATCCAGAACGACTCTTTTTTCCTCGTACACCAAAACAGATTGCGTCAGGAATAACTGGCCTTCCAGATTATCAGGATCAGTAGTCGGAAAATCAGCATTGATCTTACCATGATAAATTATTTTGTTATCTGCGATATGGAGTGGTTGAAGTTTTATGCTGTCGATCAATCCTGTTAAATGCAATGCAGGAAACAATTGGGAAAGATCAGCCTGTCCATTTAATGAAAAATGAATATTTGGATCTTTCATCTTGGCATCCAAGCTTGCCTGTTGGTTTGCGATATGGCCATTCAATTCAAGATCCCTGTAATTGTATTGTTTGATAAATGCTGAGTGAATGGACCCTTTAAATTCTGCATCTGCGTTTTTTGGGTCAAATCCGGTTCCTTTTACATTGAATGTTGCAGAGATGGTACCTAACATTTCTTTATTCTGCGAAATTGTACCGGCATCCAATTCCCTTGTTTCAATTTTTGCATTGTAGCCCATTCTTTGGGGATCATCCAGCTGGCTGAAACTTCCTTTTATCATTACATCCCCCAGGTCGGTTAAAAAAGAAAGATCCGCATTCATGCGGCCGCTGTTACCCTGTATTCTGCCGCTGGATTTAATATGGCCTGGTAAAGTAATGGAAGGAGGCAAAACATTTTTTGGAATAAACAAATTGATATCCCTTCTTGAAGTGCTGATATTCCTGATGACAACATCTGCCCTCAATTTCTTTATGTCGGGTAAACCTGAAATTCTTCCTGCAACATCAATCTTTGTATCACTGAGGCCATTAATTTGTAAAGCATCAATTTGAAGATCTGCTATACGACCCGTAATGCGACTGTTAATATACCATGTTGCTTGTGGAGATGAAAAGATGGGTTGTTGTTGAAGGGCAGGGGCAAATGTTAACACATCTTTGACCAGTAATTTACTGTTATCGATATCGAGGTCAAGAATCAAATTGCCTATATCCTTTTCGAGAGACTCTATAGATTGGTAACGGATCAACACACTATTCTTTAATTCTGATCCCGGTGTTTGGAGGTAGAAATTTTTGAGGCTGGCTTCCTTGTCCGTATACAGGAAATCAGTTCTCAATTCATTTAAGACAAAACCGCTTTGTTCTTTAAAGGAAGCTTGACTGATATTTCCACTGATAGTATCCAAGCCTAATAAAATATCACCCGCTGTCAATGAAAGAGCTTCCATCTTTAAATGGCTATAGTCCATACCCTGCTTCAACTTAGGGTTATTTTCATCATCATACTGAACGGAATTATTAACCAGCTCAATTAGGCCTGCATTGATCCGCCAACCTGCTTCAGCCTGGCTTTTAACTTCCTTCTTCCCTTCTATAACTACAATTTTTGCTTCTTCCTTTTTACCCAAATGAAAACTCGCTACAGTATTCTGAAGGGATATTTTTTCCAGGTTGATATTTTTGTTAGCCAGGTCAAAACTTTTGGCAATTACATTTAAAAAACCAATATCCATTTTACTGTAGGTGGCCGAAACATCATTCCGGTAATCTATTTTAATTCCTTCAAGTCCCAGCTTTTTAAAATCAAACTGCAGGGATGCGGGTTCACTCACTTCTAATTGATCTTTTATTTCCGGCTCAGGAATAGCAAGAGGTTTTGACTGATAGATGCTGGCAACAAGCCCTCTGATATTAGTTTCGGGAATATCAAATTGCATAAGCCCGGGATTCATCTTGTCAATGCGGGTATCCAGGTGATCAAGCCTGGCTACCATGTCATTTCCGGTTATCACATCCTTATAAATGATTCTAATATTATCAAGTTTGATTGACCGTATAGTTATGGGATTTGCAGCACTGTCTGTTGTGCTTACCGTAGAGGCATCGGCCGTCGCAAAAGCATCAACTATAAATTGAAAATTGAAACTTGTGTCCGGAAGTTGTCTTTTTATTTTGGCCGTTATATTTTCAAAAGAAATGTCTTTAATATTCACTTCATTATTTATAGCCAGTTGCCACCAATCGATATTCGCTTTTATGTTGCCCCCTGAAAACAATGTATCTTTTTGCCTGTCTTCTATATAAATATTTTCGAGCACAAGATTCTTATTTAAACCAATAAAAATTCTACCTACTTCTATTTTTGTTTCCAGTTTTTTTTCGAGGTAAGTAACCACTTTGCCGCGCAGAAAATTTTGAACTGGCGGCGTAAGTATCAACAAAAAGATAACCAGGATGAGGAAAAAAATCCCCATCAGCGTTTTAAGCAGAATTTTTCCGATACGTTTGGCAGTACCAGGTGTTCTTATTTGTGGGTTCATTAACTCTATAACCTCCTCCGGGAAGGAGGATTAAATTCAAGATTAGAAAATATCGTGCTAAACAGGGAGAAAAATGGATTGGCCCGAAATAAACAGAATTTCTTCCCAGGTAATCTGATATTCACAATTTAAAGTATAGTTGACAGAAAACAATTGACAAGCAACCGAAATAGAGAATATTCCGGATATTATGGCACTTAAAACCGAATTCATAACATTTTGTATGTATTTGGTAAATTGCCCGTTAAATCATGGAAATGCATAAATCGAAAATCGCAGGTATTGGAATGTATGTGCCACAAAACATTGTATCCAATAATGACCTTGTAAAATACATGGATACCAGTGATGAGTGGATACAGGAAAGAACCGGCATTAAAGAAAGAAGGTTTGCCGACCGCACCAGGGAGACCACTACAACAATGGCCATTGAAGCTTCAACAATTGCAATCGAAAGAGCAGGAATAACACCACAGGATGTTGACTTTATCATATTCGCCACTCTTTCTCCAGATTATTATTTTCCGGGATGTGGTGTATTGTTACAGCGGGCAATGAAGATGAAAGAAATTGGCGCCCTGGATGTTCGCAACCAATGCAGTGGTTTTATATATGCAATAAGTGTAGGCGACCAGTTTATAAAAACCGGGATGTATAAAAATATATTGGTGGTAGGAAGTGAAAAACATTCATTCGGATTGGATCTAAGCACCCGGGGCAGGAATATTTCTGTAATCTTTGGCGATGGGGCAGGTGCAGTTGTATTACAGCCAGCAGAAAATAAAGAGCAAGGCATCCTCAGTACGCATTTGCACAGTGATGGCGAAAGCGCTGAGTTGCTGGCTATGTTCAATCCTGGCACACATGCCAATCACTGGACTCCCGAACCCGTTGCTGATTTTAATGAATCAGGAATGGCTGATATGTTTATGAGTCACGCCATGATCGACAAGGCACAAAATTTTCCAAACATGGACGGGCAGGCAGTATTTAAAAAAGCAGTAGTAAAATTTCCGGAGGTCATTATAGAAGCACTAACGGCTAATGGCCTTCAGCCCGCTGATATTAACATGCTGATACCCCACCAGGCCAATTTAAGAATAGCCCAGTTTATTCAACAGAAACTAAAATTAAAAAATGACCAGGTATTTAATAATATTGATAAATATGGAAATACCACCGCCGCTTCCATTCCAATTGCTTTGTGTGAAGCATGGGAACAAGGAAAAATAAAAGAGAATGACCTGGTTTGTTTAGCCGCATTTGGCAGTGGTTTTACATGGGGAAGCGTATTACTCAGGTGGTAAAATTGGAGTATAATAACCGGGATGCCGGCAATCATCATAATATGAAAAATTTTTTTCCTTTTATATTTTTACTAATGGCAGTTATTCCTTTTAAACAGGATGGCGACACCTGGAAAGTTAGTTTTGCCAGCAGGGTACTTCTTGTTGCCGATGAAGAAGATCAATCAAAAAATACTGTTTCTATTCTGGCTGCTGATCTTACTAAACCAGATAACTGTTTTATGCTTTCCTACCGGGAGATGAATAAACCGGTTAAAAAGAAATGGAAACGGTCCATACTTATTTTTGATGAATCAGATAATGAATTATTAAAGAAAGAAAGCTCATCCATCAAACTTACTCCTGATGAATTAAGCGATTTATTTAAAGAGAAAAAAATAATTAAAATATTCACAGTTTCTATACCATCGGATCCCTCAGAAGCTGCCCTTGTCCGTGTGAGAAGAATTCACCTGTGTACCCTGGAATTAAAATAAGGAATGGAGCAACGAATCATTTATATCATCAACCCCATTGCAGGCACCCGTACAAAAAAAGACCTCCGGCAATTAATGGAAAAGAATACAAAAGACAAGGGTATATCCTTTCACTTATTTCCTTCAGTTGCTGATGGAGATTATTCCTTTCTGCGTTCTATTATTACTGAAGAGAAAATAACCGATGTGGTGATTGCCGGAGGGGATGGTACAGTAAGCCAGGTGGTCAGCAGCCTGATGATGGACGATGTAAATTTTGGAATTATTCCATGCGGGTCAGGCAATGGGCTGGCCTTCGCTGCTAAAATTCCGAAAAATCCGGAGAAGGCTTTAGACATCATTTTTGACGGCAAAGCTGTCGCTGTAGATGGTTTTTATGTCAATAACCATTTTGCCTGTATGTTATGCGGTTTAGGATTTGACGCTAAAGTAGCTTATGAATTTGGTCAGCAACCTAAACGGGGATTAAAAACATATGCTTCCCTGGTAAGCAAACATTTTTTTTCCATGCAGCCCTACCCTTTTATCATTGATGCCAATGGAATGGAATTTTCAACCGAAGCTTTTTTTATAAGCGTTGCCAATAGTAACCAGTTTGGAAATAATTTTACCATTGCTCCGCAAGCACTTCTTTCAGATGGATTATTGGATATTGTAATTGTAAAAAAAACAGCTAAACCTGTTTTTCTATACAATATCCTAAAGCAAGTATTTGCAGGAAAATCGAAGAAAATTGAATCCGCCGTGGAACTTCCTGTTATCTATTTCCAGGCAAAAAAAATTACTATTAAAAATGGTCAGCTGGCGCCCATGCATATTGATGGCGAACCAGCGGAAGCACCGGATGAATTACAAATTGAGATCAGTAAAAAATGTTTCAGATTGATACAACCTGTATAGGTTTCAGAAAAAGAATAGCCCGGGATCTCAGGTTAACCTAATCATTCCCTAATAACTGTTGTAACCGTTCAAAGCTTTGTTCATTTGCGGAAGAGTTAACCGATGACATGATATCCTTTTGCTCTCTTTTACTCAGGTGAAAATTAAGGGCCGCTTTGTTTTCCTGTTTATCGGAAGCATACTGAAACAGTATTTTATGGACAATTCTTCCGGGATGTTCACTATAGTAACTGAGCATGTCATTCTGAAAATACTCCATCATTTTAAACCAATTGTGCTGTAATAACAGAAAGGGTTTTGTTACATGATCTGTAATATCATCTGACATATATGGAAACTCCCAACCGCCCGGGCTACGGTCTCTTATCTGGATCAATAAAACGCCGCTGGTGTTGGCAGATATCCAGGCATCAAAAGCTTCCAGGAAACGAAGCGAAGTTTCCTGTCCATAATTATCTCTTAAACCTGCATCCATTACATCAATAACCGGATTGGAAGGCAGCCATACATTCGGTAAAACAATCGGGTAGGTTGCATTCATTCTCATGGCCGTCAGGATCCGTAAATTATAAGGATCTTGTTTTGCAAAAAAAGAAGCGAAGTCAATTACATCCGGATCCATTACCGGGATGCGTGATGTATCCTGCCATCCCTGCATCATAAAACTAACTGGCTGCGTACTAATGATCAGTTTACGGCTATCCCTTGTTACTACAGAATTATAAAACATCAACGGTATATTGGCTGCCTTTTCATCAGCTTCATAATCCTTCAGCTGTTTGTTTAATAAACCCCTTGTATTCATATTTAGCTTTTCTTCAAAAGCATATCCCCTGTCCTTAACATACCTGTATTCATTAACATTAAATTTTTGTGCCGGTGCAATAAGATCTCTTGCTACAAAGGAAGAAAATACGGGATTCAATACATCATCAGCAATATCTTCAATATATTTTTGATCCTGCAGGTTTATGCTTTTACCTTTTTGGCGCTGCAAGTATAATTCACGGAAATAGGTGGCCCCTATCATGCCGCCTGAGGCCCCATTGATAAGGAATATTTTTTTCATGATCTTGCCATGGGTCAGGCTATCCAGGTGCTGCAACATACTCATGGTAAAAGTTGCACTTCGATGGCCCCCTCCGCTTGTGTTTAGCATAACAAGCAATGGCAAACTACTATCCTGGTTTTTTTTCCAGTTATTCAGAATGCCGATCATATTGCGCCGGTCGGCTTCTACTTTTTCAGGCGTGGCTAATGCCATTAAACCCTCACGTGTGTATAAAGGCCTTTCACTTTTATTATTATAATTGATGCCATAGGCTTTGTTACGTGGATCTATCCATTCCTTCTGGTAAAAAAAATTAAGAGCGATCAGCAACAATAAAAGATAGGGTACACTCCAGCTTTGAAGAAAGTAAGAGAACGCTCCTGCCACTCCAATCAATATTGAAAAAAATATTGTGATGCTGGCTGCAGCGGGTATTTGAAAAAAAGGAGAGTCAAGAAAAAACCCGATTCCTATTAAAAAAAGAAAAGCAGCAAATACACTAATGATGGCGGCGAAATGGTGTCGCTTAAAAAGTGATTCTACAAATTGAGGAGTATAATGTCTCACATCGCGGGTTGGCCGTAGTTTGAGGGGCGACTCAAAATACCATTCCACATGGATGACACTTTCACTATGATATATTTCCCGTACAGGGCGCAGGTGAGTAATATATTCACCCGGGTTACTGATTTCAGGAATCATTCTTCGCAATATGGACCGGTCGGCACGGAAAAAATAAAGAAAAGAAGCAGCCAGGATAAGGAAGAGACCGCATAAAAAACCGCCTGCCAGGAAAAGGATTTCAACATTGCTGATGAGTTCTTTATACCGGGTAAATTCATAAGCCCTGAAAAAGTAAACCAGGATAAAAAGAATAGGAATACCAGCGTTATTAATGCAGTATTTTAAAAAGGGATTGGTAGTGGCTGCAAGAAATCTAAAGTGCTTGCTGAATAAAATAAACGTGCTGATATTCCAGCTCATGATAAACATGCCAATAGAGGCACCCACCAGCGCAGCACTAATTGAATTTACATTGTCCAGGTACTCCGGCGCCAGGTATAGGGAATTAGCTCCAAAAGATTCCATAAAACTGCTATTCACTACGGCAAAAAGAACAAACCAAAAAAGAAGCAATACCTGGTACTTCCTGAAATGAAGAAATAACAACTGTACAGGAAATGAATAGTAAAAACCTCTAAGCCATGCTTTCATGAAAACAGTAACTGATGATTGTTAAAAATACTATTTAATGCCAGCAATGCAAACTGCAATTGCATAATTTAAAAAGATGGGAAAAGCTATTAAAGGAAATAATCTTACATTATGCAAAGGTGGCCGGGTAATCAAGTGGCCCCTATATTTGGTTTTATGACAATGCTCTTATTGAATTCTGCTTTTTCGCAGGATATAAAACATGCACACAAAAGAAAGTAATAAAACCATGGCCACAAACTGATGAGCTACTCCTAACCATAAAAAACGATCCGGGTCAATAGCATTCAAAATTGTCAATATCCCTAAGAAAGTCTGAAATAATACAAGTATTAATGGCCAGGCTTTTGTTTTTTGAAACAAAGAACTCCCTTTAAACTGAAAAGCTTTCCAGGTCCACACAATAACAAACAAAGTAATGACGTAGGCCAGGTTGCGGTGAATAAAGTGTATGACCAGGGGATGATCAAATAAAAAACTAATCCCATTAAATTTTCGTTCACCAAATGAATAAATATTTTCTGGCCACCATACTCCATTTATAGTGGGCCAGGTGGGAGCTGTAGTGGCTGCTTTCATACCGGCCATAAAAGCTCCGTAAGTCAATTGAACAGTAAGTAACAAAAGCAACCAGCTCATTCCTTTTCTCAGAGCGATATGCCGGGTGATCTGTTGCGCAGGCACCAACAGCATCAGGGCAAACCACAAAGTGTAGCACAGCAGGATAAGTGCTAATATAAAATGAATAGCCAGTTTATAATGACTGACATAAACCAGTGATGAATCATTGAGTCCACTCTGCACCATGATCCACCCCACCAGCCCTTGAATGGCTCCTAATAAAAAAAGAATGATCAGGGGACGTATCATTTCAGGCCTGAACTTCTTTTGAATAATAAAGACAATGAATGGAATAATAAATACAAGGCCGATTAGCCTGGCCCAGAGCCTGTGAAGCCATTCCCAGAAAAAAATTGATTTAAAATCCTGGATAGTAAAATGAGAGTTGAGATATTTATATTGTGCAATTTGCTTGTATTTTTCAAATGCTAAAGTCCAGTCCTGCTCATTCAAGGGTGGTAATGCACCCATTATAGGTTCCCACTCAGTAATAGATAATCCGGATCCGGTGAGCCTTGTGATTCCACCTAATAAAACCTGGCCCATGATCATAAAAACACCTGTCAGCAGCCAGATGGCCACAGGTCTTGAAGAATTAGTTTGCTGAGTTGAAAAAGCCATTGCGGGTGCAAAGGTAATTGTGGAAAATGTGGTGAGATAATTTTTGTGGATTAAAATTTAATATTGTTTCTGCCACAATCTTTCTCCAAAAATATTTTCAGATTATATTGCACACCATGCTAAAATCTTTTTTCCAGGAATTGGTAAGTGAAGCCGGTTGCGACGAAGCCGGCCGTGGTTGCTATGCGGGACCCGTATTTGCAGCTGCCGTCATATTACCGAAAGATTTCACCCATCCTTTCCTGGATGATTCAAAAAAACTGAACGTTGATCAGCGAAATGAATTAAGACCTCTTATAGAAAAACAAGCTTTAGCTTTTGCAGTAGCATCAGTAGATAATGTTGAAATTGATTCAATCAATATTTTAAAAGCCTCTTTTAAGGCCATGCACCTGGCTATTGCCCAATTATCAATTTTACCTGAATTGTTACTGATAGATGGCAACCGGTTTACACCCTACCATTCTATTCCACATCATTGTATAATTAAAGGTGATGGAGAATTTGCCAGTATAGCGGCTGCCAGCGTTTTAGCAAAAACTTATCGCGATGAATATATGCAGCAATTGCATCAGGAATTCCCTCATTATAATTGGCAAAGTAATAAAGGATATGGCACTCCTGTACACAGGAATGCAATTGCTGAATACGGATTATGTAAATATCACCGAAAGAGTTTTAGATTATTGCCCGAACAATATGAACTGTTTGAGAATTGAAAAAACCTTTTCTTCTTTGTAAAAAATCTCCGGTACCACTTTCTTTTTTTATTGCTTAGGACCATTCAAAATAAAGAATTGACAACTTTTATGCAAACCTGCTGTTGTTATAACAATTACAATGAAGATTCTATTAACTGGTGCCACAGGGTATATAGGGCAAAGATTACTTCCTGAATTATTAAAGGATAACCACCAGGTAATTTGTTGTGTGAGAGATAAGAATCGTTTTGATCTTTCCCGGTTTGATAATCCCCATATAAGTGTTATTGAAGTCAATTTCCTGAACCAGGCTTCTATGGAAAATATTCCGGCGGATATTGAAATTGCTTTTTACCTGGTACATTCTATGAGCAGCTCTGATGGGGATTTTGAAAAAAAAGAAAGTAATTCCGCGGAAAACTTTGTGACCCGAATGAATCAAACCCGGGTTAAACAGGTAATTTACCTGACAGGAATTGTAAATGAAAAATCTCTTTCTAAGCATCTGAGCTCAAGGAAAAAAGTTGAAGAAATATTATCAACAGGCAAATTTCTTCTTACGGCTTTAAGAGCAGGAATCATTGTTGGCTCCGGGAGTGCTTCTTTTGAAATTATCCGCGATCTGGTGGAAAAACTTCCTGTAATGATAACGCCCCGCTGGCTGAATACTAAAACACAGCCAGTTGCTATCCGTGATGTCATCCAATATTTGAAAGGTGTAATTACCCATCCGTATGCCCTTGGAAAGAGTTTTGATATCAGTGGTGGAGAAGTGATGACCTACAAGGAAATGTTATTGAGGTTTGCAAAAACAAGAGGCCTTAAAAGAAAAATATTAGTACTCCCAGTATTAACCCCCAGGCTATCTTCATATTGGTTGTATTTTGTAACGTCAACCTCTTACACACTTGCAAAGAACCTGGTTAACAGCATGAAAGTTGAAGTAATTGGAAAACCAAACGACCTTGGTAAAAATTTGGGAATTGAGCCTACCTCATATGAAAAGGCCATTGAACTTGCTTTTGTGAAAATAGAAACAGACCAGGTATTATCCAGTTGGAAAGATGCATTAACCAGTGATACATTATACAAAGGTGTTACATCCCATCTGCAGGTTCCATCTGACGGATGTTTTAAAGATAAAAGAAAAAGAAAAGTAAATCAGGTGGAAGATACGTTGAACAAAATATGGAAAATCGGTGGAGATACAGGTTGGTATTATGGAAACTGGATGTGGAATGCAAGAGGCTTTTTAGATAAAATGTTGGGAGGGGTTGGTGTCAGGCGGGGGCGCAGGAGTGGAACCCGGATCTATGCGGGTGACACGCTTGATTTCTGGCGGGTATTGATAGCAAGCCGGGAGGACAGGCGTTTACTTTTATATGCAGAAATGAAACTACCGGGTGAAGCCTGGCTTGAATTTTTTATTAATGAAAAAGACGAACTGGAACAAACAGCCACCTTCAGACCCCTTGGTATAAAAGGAAGATTATATTGGTACCTGGTGTGGCCATTTCATGGATTAATTTTCAACGGTATGTTAAATAAACTCAGCTCCTGAAGAAATTTTTACCCGATAAACTTTTTTATCCGTTCCAAACACCTGCGCCCTGCCTTATCAATTCGTAATCAACTTTTGTACAATCAATAACGGTAGATGGTATGGTGCTGCCAATGCCGCCTTCAATTACAATATCAACTTCATTCCTGAAATTTTCGTGCATGATCTCCGGATCCGTATAATCTTCCACCATTTCTCCCGGTAATGAAGCACTGAGAACCGGGCGGCCCAATTCATTTACGATAGCAAGCGCAATCTTATTATCCGGAATCCGCAATCCAATTGTATCCTTTTTGCTTTGCAGGATCTTAGGAACCATTTTACTGGCAGGCAAAATAAATGTAAAAGGACCCGGCAAGTATTCCTTTAATATCCGGAAGGTAGCGGTGGGAAGTTGCTTGGCATAATCGCTCAGGTGGCTGAGGTCGGCACAAATAAAAGAAAGCTGAGCTTTTTTTGGATCTACTTTTTTTATCCTGCAAATCCGTTCAATTGCCTTTTGCTGTAAAATATCGCAGCCCAGACCATAAATAGTATCTGTAGGATAAATAATAACACCGCCCTTTAGCAGGCATTCTACCGCTTTCCTTATTTGCCGGGGCTGGGGGTTTTCAGGATGAATTTGAAGCAACATGGCCATAAATTACAAATTAAAAATGCCGGTTTCGGAAATGATTAAATCTATAAAACTACTGGTGTTTTTTTAATTCAATTAATGTTAATTGTTATTAACCCGACAATTTATATTTTCAGCTAATTTTATCTTTACTAAAACCGCTCTGTTATGCAGCTCAGCCCTGTTACTACGGTTGATTCTATAAGGCCCGAGACATTTAAAAAGGATTTTTATCAACCCGGCATTCCTATTGTTATTAAAGATCTTTCGAAAGACTGGCCCGCCTACCATAATTGGAGCTGGGATTATTTTAAACAACTAGTAGGGGATAAAAAAGTACCGCTCTATAATAATATAAAAAGTGATGCATACACGCCAATAAACAAAGCAGATGATTATAAAACTTTTGGTGAATATATTGATATGATAAGCCAGGGGCCTGCAGGATGGCGTATTTTCTTATTTAACATTTTTGATCATGCCCCTGGCCTCATCAATGATTTTACCTGGCCAGAACACCTGATGAATGGCTTTGTAAAAAAATATCCAATGCTTTTTACCGGGGGAGCAAGCAGCATTACCCATATGCATTTTGATATGGACATGTCACATATTCTGCATACACAATTCCTGGGAAAAAAAAGGGTGTTGATGTTTCCCTATGCCGAGCAAAATAAGATATACCGGAAGCCATTTGAGGTTCTGAGCCTGGCCGATTTTTCGCATTATTACAAAGGAAACGGTACCCCGGATTATGAAAAATTTCCCGCCTTAAAATTTGCCAAAGGCTTTGATTTTATATTAGATCATGGCGATACCCTGTTTATGCCTGCAGGATACTGGCATCATATGGAATACTTAGAAAGTGGTGTGGCAATGAGTTTGCGTGCTATGCAACCCGGGTGGACAGGAAAAATAAAAGGAGCATGGAACTTAATTGGAATGCGCAGCATAGATACACTGATGAAAAAAACAGCTCCCCAATGGTGGTTTGACGTAAAAAAGAGAAAGATATTTGAAAATGCGGCTAAAGAATTAGCTGCTCATTAACCGGTTTTCGGTTTGTGCACAATTAACTGAACTTCTCCGGGTAAATATTTACTGCTTTGAGATTAATAATCCTCAAAAATATCTTGAAGAGTCCCCGCTATAATTACTACAGAAATTTTATTTATCAATTGTCCATACCTCTTTTCCTCTTAGCAATTTATCCAGGTCAGCTGGCCTGGAAGCTTTTGCACTATCTATTTGCAGTTTCATTTGGTCCTCATAACAAGGGCGGTCATTTTGATAAAACACGCCAAAAGGCCTGGGCAAATGGCCCTCAATTTTTGGATCGTCAAAGATGCGGGTCAATATCTGTGCTTTATAAATATCTTTTTCATCATGTATCCAAAGATCGTCAGCGCTATGCCCAATATTCAGATCTACAACTTTGGGAGTAAACCCGTCCAGCTTTACGCCTTTTTCATTTGCAAGTCCAAAAGTCAATGGTTTTCCTTGCTCTAAAAACAATGTTTCCTGTGGTTTGCTTCCTTTTTCTGTAAAAACCTCAAAGGCTTTGTCATTAAAAATATTACAGTTCTGGTATATTTCTAAAAAGGAGGCGCCCCTATGCTGGTTGGTTCTAATTAGCATGGCTTGCATGTGCTTTGGATCCCGGTCCATTGTTCTGGCTACAAAGCTGGCATCCGCCCCCATCGCCAGGGCCAGGGGATTGAACGGATGATCAATACTTCCGAAAGGAGTTGATTTAGTAACCTTATTCTCCTCGGAGGTTGGGGAATACTGTCCTTTCGTCAAACCATATATCTGGTTATTAAATACTAAAAGATTCACATCAAAATTCCGTCTCAATAAATGGATTGTATGATTTCCACCGATACTCAGGCTATCACCATCACCACTCACAATCCAAACACTAAGTTCCGGCCGGCTGGCTTTCAACCCGGAAGCTACGGCAGTAGCCCGTCCATGAATGGAATGCATACCATATGTATTCATATAATAAGGGAACCGGCTGCTGCAGCCGATTCCAGAAATTATTACAATATTTTCCCGGGGTATGCTCAATGTAGGCATCACTTTTTGAACCTGGGCCAGAATTGAATAATCCCCGCATCCGGGGCACCACCTAACTTCCTGGTCGGTTGCAAAATCTTTAGGCGTAAGGGCCGGACCGGCTGCTATCACTTCACTCATAATAATAAATTGGGTATAAAATTACGAATCTCCATTAAGAAATAAGGATGAAAAACCAACTTAGACCCAGATTAGAATTATGAGGGCACATCACGTTAAGTATTTGTAATAAATTACAGGTTCAATACACTCTTTATGCCTGATATATTGTACGATTTTGGAATGGTTGGATTAGGTACCATGGGTCGCAACCTGTTGTTGAATATTGCTGACCACAACCTGGCGGCTATTGGTTTTGATAAAGATATTTCAAAAGCCACGCTGTTAGAAAATTCTGCAATCCCAGGTACCGTTATAAAAGGAGTCAACTCTTTACCGGAAATGGTTTCCTTATTAAAAACGCCCCGGAAATTGATGTTGCTTGTGCCTGCAGGCCCAATAGTAGATGCTGTCCTCCACGACTTAATTCCATTATTGACTGAAGGTGATGTTGTGATAGATGGAGGTAATTCCCATTTTACTGATACTTTGAAAAGAATAGAATACCTGAAAGATAAAAAAATCCATTTCATGGGTATGGGAGTCAGCGGCGGTGAACATGGAGCCAGAACCGGACCCAGTATTATGCCCGGTGGAGACAAGGAAGCCTGGAACCTGGTAAAGCCCATACTTGAGGCAATAGCCGCCAGAGTAATTACAACCGGAAAGCCGGAGGGTGAGCCTTGCGTAGCTTATATGGGCAATCATGCAGCGGGCCATTATGTAAAAATGGTACATAACGGAATTGAATATGGCATCATGCAAATAATCAGTGAAGTGTATGATTTTTTAAAAAGAGGTCTTGAATTGACTAATGATGAAATGCATTTGGTATTTAAAAAATGGAATGAAGGAAAACTGCAGTCTTTTTTACTGGAAATTACAGCTGACATTTATACAAAACCGGATGACCTGACAAACAACCGGCTTATTGATATGATTTTGGATAAGGCAGGCTCGAAGGGTACTGGTAAATGGACATCCCAGGAGGCCATGAACCTCCCCGTACCATTGCCAACTATAGACATGGCTGTTGCCATGCGTGATATGTCGGGATATAAGGATGAAAGGATAAAGGCATCGACCCTGTACAATCAAAAGATCAAGACATTTTCAAGTTCGAAAGAAAAAATTATTAAACAATTAGAAGACTCCCTGTATGCAGCAATGCTTATCACGTATGCCCAGGGATTATCCATGCTGCATAAGGCATCGGAAGAAAGAGAAATGAATATACCATTGCAGGACGTCGTGAGAATATGGAGAGGAGGCTGTATCATCCGATCGGCCCAGTTAGAAATATTTACCGTCGCGTTTAAAAAGAATAAGGAACTTCAGAATATACTGTTAGATAAAAAGATTGCGGCCACTTTAAAAAAGAAAATGACTGCCTTAAGAAGAATGGTGCAACAATATGCAGGCGCCAGAATTCCGGCTGCGGGGCTAATGAGCGCATTGGCTTATTTTGATGCATATTCCAGTGATAGAATGGCAACTAATCTTATCCAGGCACAAAGAGATTATTTTGGCGCACACACATACCAGCGAATTGATAAGGAAGGAAGTTTTCATGCCGAATGGTAAGCATTTTATAGAAGAGACTTTTGTCAGGGCAAATGTTTAAAAGAATTGGTTGAGATTTTATTATTAATTCAGGAATTAACTCTGCTTAGAATAGGACGAATGAAATTTTGGATTTATCAATTATTGAAAAATGGAAGCAAAGAAAAATACAAACCCTACGTTACTTTTTATATTTGGTGGAAGCGGGGACCTTACCAACCGGAAGTTAATACCCGCCTTATACAATTTGTATATCGATAATTACCTGCCGGAAAAATTTTTTGTCATTGGTGTGGGCCGTACAAAGTTTTCTTCCCAGGAGGAATACAGAGCTAAACTATTGGAGGGGGTAATGCAATTTTCACGGCGCAAGGGTGAGGAAAACGGGCAATGGAAAACCTTTTCGGAAAGCATTTTATATTTTGAAAAAGACCTGCTGGATGATGCAACCTATTCTGATATAACAGGCTGGATAAATGATAAAGGCAATGAATGGAAGGCCCGGCCTACCGTTATTTTTTACCTGGCAGTGGCTCCGCAATTAGCGCCGGGTATAGCTCAAAAATTATCCGATAAAAAGATTTGCACGGACCCCGCTCAAACCCGGCTGGTATTTGAAAAACCATTTGGCCATGATCTTAAGAGTGCAACTGAACTTAATTCGCTATTGGCCGGTTTATTTGATGAGGAACAGATATTCCGTATTGATCATTATTTAGGAAAAGAAACCGTGCAAAACATCCTGGCCTTTCGATTTGCCAATACCATGTTTGAACCGATATGGAATTGTAACTATATAGATCATATTCAAATTACTGCTGCCGAAACAGTGGGAGTAGAGGACAGGGGAAGTTATTTTGAGCAGGCAGGCGCCTTGAGAGATATGGTACAAAATCACATCTTGCAATTAATTTGTATGGTGGCAATGGAGGCTCCTACTTCTTTTGAAGCAAATGAGATCCGGAATAAGAAAGTGGATGTGCTCAATGCTATCAGGAAAATAAGTCCTGAAAACGTTCATTCGCATACTGTTCGAGGCCAATATAGCAGTGGGTGGCTGAAAGGAGATGAAGTAAAGGGATACCGCCAGGAAAAAAATGTCAGCCCTCAATCACCAGTAGAAACATATGTTGCTGCCAAATTTTTTATAGATAACTGGCGATGGCAGAATGTTCCATTTTATATCCGAACAGGAAAGTACCTGCATGAAAAATCTACCTTGATTACTGTCCAGTTTAAGGATGCCCCGCAATTCGCTTTTCCAAAGGAAGCGGCAGAAACCTGGAGGCCTAATCGCTTAATGTTTAGCATACAACCGCAAACAGATATCCGGCTTCGTTTTCAAGCCAAGAGGCCGGGGCCAGTGATGATCCTTAACCCGGTTGATATGGTTTTTAGTTATGCTGAAGCTTATGATGAGCAGGAACCTGAAGCTTATGAAACCCTATTGGAAGATGTAATAGAAGGCAATCCTACCTTATTTATGCGGGCAGACCAGGTAGAGGCCGCCTGGAAGGTGATCACACCTATTTTAGAAACATGGGAAAAGCGGGCACCTGTTGATTTTCCTAATTATGCTCCGGATGGCTGGGGGCCAGAGGATGCTGAAGCATTAATTGCGAGAGATGGGCATAATTGGGTAACTGTACCACCCAGGAAAAAAGAAAAAGAATAGTTTGTAAAAAATAACTGTTTAATTGATGTCACAGAAGAATCTTCATGTTTCAAAAGATGCAGAGGCTTTAAGTCACCATTTTGCCCGCTGGCTGGTATTGTATATCCAGGAAGTTTTAAACAAAAAAGAACTCTTTACTATTGCCTTATCTGGTGGCAACACGCCCAAAAGATTATATCAATTACTGGCTTCTGAAAAATATGCCAGGCAAATACAATGGGATAAAATACATTTTTTTTGGGGAGATGAGCGATTTGTTCCATTCGATGATAATAGAAATAATGCAAAAATGGTTTTTGACAATTTGCTTGATCAGGTTCCTGTTAATAAGAATAATATTCATATAATGAATACAACCGGAACAGATCCGGAGGCGTCTGCATTAGAATACGAAAAAACACTTCTTAATTATTTTCAGGATAGCGCCAGTACATTCGATCTTGTTATATTAGGCATAGGCAATGACGCTCATACACTCTCCTTATTTCCCGGATATGAGAATATAGGGGAACGAAGAAAATGGGTAAGTTCCATTTACCTGAAGGAGCAGGAGATGTATAGAATTTCCCTAACGCCTGTGGTAGTTAATAAGGCAGCAAGAGTGGCTTTTTTGATTAGCGGTAGTGATAAAGCTGCAGCATTATTTCATGTTTTTGGAAGTGAACACGAACCTTATTTATACCCTGCACAAATCATACAACCTTTTAATGGTGAGCTGTATTGGTTTTATGACGAAGCTGCCTCAGCTGATCTTTAATGGCAAGGCAAAGTTTTTTATTGGTAAATATGTTTAATTCATTTAACAATGATCCTAAATAAACAAATGTTTACGGTATGCCTGTTAGTTGCATTTGTAATTACCGGTATGGCTGCCATCGAATTACCAAAAGGCAAGTATAAAAATTTGAAAATACTTCCACAGGATATCGGGGAACAAAAGTTAGATAGCATTATGGAGTCTTATTCAAAGGCATTGGGAGTAAGCTGTAGTTTCTGTCATGTGGAAATAAAAAATTTTCCTGATAGCCTGGATTATGCATCCGATGATAATACTATGAAAGAAAATGCAAGGGAGATGATGCGAATGACTATATTAATTAATACAAGCTATTTTTATTTTGATAAAACCGAGAAGCCCGAATACCTGAAAGTTGTGAATTGTAAAACCTGCCACCGCGGAGAACCTTTTCCTGAAGAATAATTTTTTTTTATTTAAGGCCACTGATCATTTGTTTAATAACAATACAATTTGCAATATCTGCTAATGAGGTAAGCCAGGTAAATATTGCTGATTGCATATAAACACCTGTCAATCGATTGCGTATTAATACGAAAAATCTTAATGGTTTTACTGAATTTTAGTATAAACACTTAGTTTTTGGCACTATAAGTTATATAAGGGCGTTACATTTACACTGAAGCGTATGGTGACATGAGGAGTTTACCTTATCCTAACGAAAACCAATCCAATGACCCTTTTTAACTTAATGGGCTTTTTTTCTACGATTGCTCTTGCTATACCAATTATTGTCCTTTTGGCCACAAAACTTACATGGTACAAAAGTTTCCCGGCATTATTCTTCTACTATACTTTCGTTTTTTGTTATAATATATTGCTACTTGGGTATATTAAAATAGACGGAGAAACCAGAAATTACCTGGGTATCGCAGCCAATTTGATGGACACCCCTTTGATTTTATGTTTTTTACTTTATTTCAGCAAAACGAGGGCCTATCGAAAAAAATTACAGGCTCTTATTCTAAGCTTTATCGTTTTTGAAATCATTATCCTGGGTGTATTCGGATATACCGTAAAAGCTACAACCATTATACTGGCGCCGGGTTTAATTCTTTCAATTGTTATTGCCTTATTTTCATTTTTACACCAGGTAAAAATTGCTGTAGAACATCATAAGGCTTTTGGCAAAGCAGTAATGGCGGCTTCAATTCTTTTTGCTTATGTTGGATATGGTTTTGTGTATTGCGTATTTTATTTGGTACAAACGCAATATAAAGATGATGCTCACCTGGTCTTTTTCTTAATTACTATTTTTTCTTGTGTAGCCATGTCAGCTGGAATACACCTTGAAAGAAAAAGAGTGGAGCAATTGATGGAATTGCAAACTACACGTGAGGAGCTAAAAGAAATTTACGGAGAAGAAGGACCAAAAAAAATGGCAAACCCTTTTGAGGCTGCCATTAATTTCAGGAAAGAGCCCTGGAATTAAAAACAATACTTTCCCTTTTGTATCATTTGATCAGCAATTCTTCTTCTTGCCTCTTTGGTATTAAAAGGTTCTGCTTTGGTGAATCTTTTCAAACCCATTAATATCATTCTTTGTTCATCTCCATCTGCAAATGCATTAATTGCATCCTTACCTGATTTATTTACTTTATCCGCAGCATCATATAAATAAACCCTCATGATATCCTGGTAAATTTCAGTTGGTTTATCTCCCTGCTGATCCGTCATTTTCATTACACGCAACAAAACACTTTCGGCGTTAAAAGTTTCTATAGCCATATCAGCCAGGTTCATCAGAACCTCCTGTTCATTTTCTATTTTCGTCATTAACCGCTGCACAGCTGCTCCTGCAGCCATCAACAGAGCCTTCTTCAGGTTAGCCACCAATTTCTTCCCCCTTGCAAATGGCGTTTCATCTTCTGCCCCAAAATCGGGAATACTCAATAACTCCTTTTGAATATTCATCACTGAACTCATCAGGTCCAGTCTTCCGCCCATTGCTCTTTTTAAAGTCATATCCAGGGTTAGTAAGCGATTGATTTCATTGGTTCCCTCATAGATCCTGTTGATACGACTATCGCGGTATGCCCTGGAAATATTATACTCGGCACTAAATCCGTTACCTCCATGTATTTGAACGCCCTCATCAACAACATAATCCAGCACTTCGCTTCCATAAACTTTCAACATGGCACATTCGATGGCATATTCCTCAGCCGCTCCTAATAATGCTTCATTAAACGGCTTGCCCGCTGCCAGTAATTCTGCCTCTTTTTCATCTACCCAGTTTGCTGTTCTGTACAAAGCTGATTCAGCCACGAAGATCCTGATGGCCATCTCTGCCAGCTTGTGTTTTATAGCTCCGAAATTTGCAATAGGTTGTTTGAATTGCTCCCTTGTTTTTGCATACTCTACTGTATTACTCAATGCTCTCCTTGCACCACCATTTGCCGCTGCACATAATTTCAGACGGCCAATGTTAAGAATATTAAATGCGATCTTATGTCCTTTGCCAACTTCCCCCAACAAATTTTCAACAGGCACTTTTGCATCCTGGAAATATAACTGAACAGTAGAAGACCCTTTAATACCCATTTTTTGTTCTTCATGTCCCTGGGTAAACCCTTCAGTGCCTCTGTCAACTATGAATGCAGAAAATTTATCGCCATCTACTTTTGCAAATACAGTATATACCTGCGCAAAACCGCCATTTGTAATCCAGCATTTTTGCCCGTTGAGCAAATAAAATTTACCATCATCACTTAGCCTGGCTGTTGACCTGGCACCCAAGGCGTCACTACCACTATTGGGTTCTGTTAAACCATAAGCACCTGCCCATTCACCTGTAATAAGTTTGGGAATATATTTTTGTTTTTGCTCTGGCGTTCCAAAATATAATATGGGTAAAGTTCCGATACCTGTATGGGCGGCAATGGCCACTGAAAACGAATGACCCGCTCCCAAATATTCATTGACAATGGTTGATGTTACAAAATCTTTTCCCAGACCTCCATATTCTTCCGGGAAAGAAACAGAAAGCAACCCCTGTTCACCGGCCTTGGCTACCAGGGACTTCATTAACCCTGGTTCAAGGTTATCTATCCGGTCAAGAATGGGATACACTTCTGCATCCAGAAATTGATCGCACATGTCCCTGATCATCTTTTGTTCTTCCACAAAATTTTCAGGAATAAAGGTTTCAAAAGCTGATGATTCTTTAATTAACCATTCACCACCTTTTAATAAAGTTTTGGTTTGGGTTGTTGCACTCATAGTATAAAATTTAAAAGTTTAAGTCCAATTCTATTTCTCAAGGAAACTGAATTTTATTATTTGAATATTTGACAAATTATCCTTATTCTGAAAATACTTCCACCCGGGATGATCATATGAATTGTTCAAATTATTACTGCTTCAAATCCCCTTGATATTTATCCCTTTTCTAAAATGGAAACAAATAAAAATGGTCAGGTAAAAATATTAGTGTTCGTTTCGAAAAAAATAATGTTCTATGTTAGATTATCATATACAATTTGCAGAACCTCTTTACATACATCTATCCTGTCGGCAGGTACTGTTTTCAACGCCTCGTTCAGGGTTTCGTCAGCAATCAGCATAGTCTCTTCTTCCAATTTTTCTGCATTTTTAGTCAGGTAAATCAGGTTGATTCGTCTGTCGTTTTCAGACGCAACCCTCTTCACCAGATTTAATTTCTCCAGATTATCTACAAGACGGGTAATGCTTGGTTTATCACGAAACGTAGCCTTACATAATTGTTGCTGACTTCTTCCATCTTCTTTCCACAAATGATATAGAACGCTCCATTGTTCAATGGTTATATTCAGTCCGGCACTATTGAATTTTTTCTGTAAGCGCCGGGCAATGGCTGTAGAAGCCTTCCCGGTAACAAAGCTATAAAGCTCACCTTTTTTAAATTGGTTGTTTGGCATATAGTTGTTTGTGCAACTAATCAAAATTAATATTATTTTTGATTAGTACAACTATAATTTAAGCAAATTACTGCCTCTCAAAAATGGATCAGCATTTCCTTTCATACAATGGTTCACAGATTTGTTATTATCGATTCGGACATGGTCTCAGGGCTCTAATTTGTTTTCATGGTTTTGGAGAGGATGGAACAGTATATAACTTTTTAGAAAAATATTCAGGAGATCAATTTTCTTTTTATTCCATCGATTTGCCCTTTCATGGCAAAACACGTTGGAAGGATGACCAGGATTTTACCACGCGGGATTTGCAGAATATCATCAAGGAAATTATGGATCAAAATAAAACCAGTTTGCAACAGGTTAATAAAGCATACACTTTACTTGGCTTCAGCCTGGGGGGCAGGGTTGCTTTGCGTCTTTATCAATCGCAACCCGAAAAAATTACAAAACTGATCTTGCTGGCACCTGATGGATTGAAAGTAAATTTTTGGTATTGGCTTTCCACTCAAACGTGGGTGGGTGTTCAGCTTTTTTCATTCACTATGAAATACCCGGGGTGGTTTTTCGCCTTTATAAAAATTTTAAAAAAAACAGGTTTTATTAATGCGAGTGTCTGCAAGTTTGTAAATTATTATATCGGTAATGAAACCGCCCGCCAATTATTATTTCAAAGATGGATAAGTTTGCGAAAACTGATACCTGACCTAAAGCTTATTAAAAATTCCATCCGTCTTCACGCAACACCTACACGCCTTGTTTACGGCAAATTTGATCGTATCATATTACCCGTCAGAGGACATTTATTTCAAAAAGACATAGAGGAGTTTTGCACCATTACAATCATTAAATCTGGCCACCAGGTTATACACGAATCCCATATTGAAGAAATATTACCTGTTTTACTTCATTAAAGATGCATTCATTAGATTTACCTTTTTTTAAATGGCGCTGGTATATATTTTCACAACATTATTTATTTTATACTCCATACTTGTTATCTATTATTGGCGTGCCTTTATTTCTATACCGGATACCAAAGATCTGAATGAGGAGATAGCAATAGAAAACTCTCTGGTTTATATTTCCGTTATTATTCCAGCCAGAAATGAAGAAGACAATATCGGAATTCTGTTAAATGCTTTGCAGGAACAAACTCTTTCACAAGATCGTTTTGAAGTGATAGTTATCAATGATCATTCAACTGATAAAACATCAGAAATGGTTTCTCAATTTCCCAATGTAAAATTGCTGGATCTGGAAGAGAATTCTATTAACTCATATAAGAAAAAAGCAATTGAAATAGGGATAGCAGCTGCCTCCGGCGAGTTGATAATAACAACGGATGCAGATTGCGTACCAGCAAAAACCTGGTTACAAACCATTGCCCGTTGTAAAAATGATACCCAGGCAGGTTTCATTGTGGCTCCCGTAGTGTTCCAATGTAATTCTTCGATGGTACAAATTTTCCAGGCAATGGATTTCATGATTTTGCAGGGCATCACAGCTGCTGCTGTTTACAAGGGCATTCATTCTATGTGCAACGGCGCTAACCTTGCTTACGAAAAGAAATTGTTTTATGATGTGAAGGGGTTTGAAGGAATAGATGATATAGCTTCCGGCGATGATATGCTGCTAATGCATAAAATTGCAAAAAAATTTCCTGGCAGAATCAAATATCTGAAATCAGCTGAAGCCATAGTCAGTACACGCCCCATGAAAACCTGGGGGGCATTTATAAATCAACGTATCCGTTGGGCCAGTAAGGCTACCCATTATAAAGACAAAAAAATCTTACATGTATTATTGCTGGTGTATTTTTTTAATTTTTCATTTTTGATATTGTTAATTGTTGGGTTTTGGATTCCTTTTTATTGGCTTCTTTTTTTATGCAGCCTGTTACTTAAAGCAATAGTAGAGTTTCCATTTTTTAGTGCTGTTTCCCAATTTTACAAAAACCGGTATCCTTTCTTCCTTTTTTTCTCATTACAACCCATTCATATTTATTATACCATAATCTCAGGAATTCTGGGGCAGATTGTGAAATATGAATGGAAAGGAAGAACTGTCAAATAAGGCAATTGTAAAATATTGATTAATGCCCTCAGGAAGGTTTTCTGAATATGCCTGATTTTTAATAGTTCAATTCTGTTTATCTTTCTTTTTAATGGCTACTCATTCCATTTCATTTCAAAAGGCAGCATGGAAACGTCTGCGTAAAAATTATGGAGCCGTATTTGGGCTAGTTATTATTTTGCTTACAATTTGCACAGCAATATTCGCTTATTTTATAGCCCCGGATTCTTCCCCTTTTGCTAACCGCATTATTCTGGAAATTGCCGGTAATAAGCCAGGTTTCACTCAGCGCTTTATCAAGCTAAAAAAGGAAAAGGAAATGGCATCCATTGGATTCTTTTCCCACATACTTTCCGGAAAAGAGGATCAGTATTATTTTATTCCTGTTGTTAGTGTTGTAGAAAAAAGAGATAGTATCCTGGTAGAAAAATACATTGATGAGGGACTAAGTGAAAGGCTGTCGTTCGCAAAGACGGATTTGCCCGATGTACCGATAAAACAAACTACCTTTTTATTAGGTACCGATAAATTTGGCCGCGACATTCTTAGCCGGCTAATCATTGGTACCAGGGTTAGCCTGAGTGTAGGATTGATAACGGTAATTATTTCTTTATCGATTGGATTAGTATTGGGTTCGCTGGCGGGCTATTACCGGGGTGGTGCAGACAAGCTGATTATGTGGTTCATTAATGTGATATGGAGTATTCCAACATTGCTTTTGGTTTTTGCCATTACACTTGCATTGGGTAAAGGCTTTTGGCAGGTGTTTATAGCTGTAGGTTTAACAATGTGGGTCAGTGTGGCCCGGCTTGTAAGGGGCCAGGTTCTTGTCGCCAGGGAATTTGAATACATAGAAGCAACCAGGGCTTTGGGCTTTTCCCATTTTCGCACTATAGTCAGGCATATCTGGCCCAATATTATGGGACCTGTAATGGTGATAGCCGCCTCAAACTTTGCATCCGCTATAGTTATTGAAGCAGGATTAAGTTTTCTTGGGGTCGGTGTTCAGGCTCCTCAACCCAGTTGGGGATTGATGATAAAAGAAAATTATAATTTTATAATTACACAAAACCCGATGCTTGCACTGGCACCTGGTTTCGCTATTATGATATTGGTATTAGCCTTTAATTTGTTAGGCAATGGATTAAGAGATGCGTTGAATGTAAGAGGTAAATTCTAATCTTGATAGTGATTCGACGACCTTGTTTTAAGTAATGACCGTGGAAAAAATGAGCAATAATTTCTGAATAATAAAGGATTTGTTTCTTTTACCTTTTTTTAGCTGACTACTTTTACGTTGCGGCTGAAACTTTCATCCAGCGAAATAAATGTTTCTGTTCTTTCAATACCCTTAATCTTTTGCAATTGATCATGCAACACGAACCGTAGTTGTGCAATGTCTTTACAAACGATCTCAGCAAACATGCTGTAGTTTCCGGTAGTATAATTTAACCGGACGATCTCAGGTATTTTCTGAAGGTCTTTAGCCACCGTGTCATAAAGTGAACTTTCCTTAAGATAAATGCCAATAAAGGCTATAACATCATATCCCAATTGCTTCAGATCTGCTTTCAACCTGGTACCTTTAACGATGCCGGCTTCCTGCAGTTTTTTAATGCGAACATGTATGGTACCACCGGAAACAAATAATTTCTTCCCTAGATCGGCATATGAAACTTCTGCATTTTCCATCATGTTATGAATAATGTCAAGATCCAATTTGTCGAGATTTAATTTAGCTGACATTTGAGGATTAATTTTTGAATTTTATTTATATAATGATGCAAATGTTTGAAATATTTCTATAATTTCAAAATAAATATTGAATAATTTGGAACGAAATGACAAACGGACCTATATTTGTCTTATCAAAGTTCTTTAAACGGATTACGATTTTAAATCAGGATGATCCGAAATACTGTGGGGTGATGAAATTTTTGGCAGACATGCCCTCTCGTCTCGGGGGTGAGGATAACGGTACAAACGTAACATAGAGCCGACCGTCAGGCCGACCAGGATTGACCACTAACTCTTTGTGTTATAGCTAAC
>JBGTNK010000313.1:0-2695 GCA_041743125.1 Chitinophagaceae bacterium | reverse complement strand
GGATTATAAATTTAAAACCGAGCAGGATTGCATGGACCACATCAAAAAAATGATGAGCATGCTGGGCGATAAACCCAAAGCCGGTTTTGACCGCATTACCGCCATAAAGCCGAAAAAAAATCCGGAAGAATTATACGGCATCTTTCCATCGGATGGCAAGCCTTATGATATGGTGGAACTGATCGAACGCCTGGTTGATGATTCTGAATTTGAACAGTTCAAAGAAGATTATGGTAAAACCATTGTTTGTGGTTATGGACGTATTGATGGCTGGGCAGTGGGCATCGTGGCCAACCAGCGCCTGATTGTAAAAACAAAAAAAGGTGAAATGCAAATGGGCGGTGTGATCTATAATGACAGTGCTGATAAAGCGGCCCGTTTTATTTTAAACTGCAATCAAAAGAAAATACCACTGGTGTTTTTGCAGGACGTAACCGGCTTTATGGTAGGCAGCCGTAGTGAACATGCGGGCATCATCAAAGACGGGGCAAAGATGGTGAATGCAGTGGCTAATTCCGTGGTGCCCAAGATCACCATTGTGATCGGCAACTCATATGGCGCCGGAAACTATGCTATGTGCGGCAAGGCTTATGATCCCCGGTTTATTTATGCATGGCCATCGGCAAAGATCGCCGTCATGGGTGGTGATGCAGCGGCAAAAGTTTTGCTGCAGATAGAAGTGGCTTCATTAAAAAAGAAAGGGAAAGAAATAACACCAGAAGCCGAACAAAAATTGCTGGATGATATAAAAGGAAAATATGAGGAACATACCTCGCCTTATTATGCAGCAGCCCGTTTGTGGGTGGATGCCATTATCGATCCTGCAGATACAAGAAAAATGATATCGGAAGGAATAGCAGCAGCGAATAATAATGCAGAGATAGGTAGTTTGAAAACGGGAGTGTTCCAGGTGTGAGGGAGGAGGGAGAGTTGAAAAGTGGTTTAAGGGTTGAAGATGGTTGAAAGTTGTTGAAGGGTTGAAGAGTTGTTGAAGGGTTTATTATGTTTTCATTTTATTTTATTTAACTGATGTCTGATACAATTACAATATACACCGACGGATCAAGCCGTGGCAATCCGGGACCGGGTGGCTTCGGAACCATACTGATGACCGGGCAACATTCAAAAGAATTATCACAGGGTTACCGGCTTACAACGAATAACCGGATGGAACTGATGGCGGTGATCGCCGGCCTGAAAGCCCTGAAAAAAGAAGATATGCATGTGATCATATATTCCGACAGCCAGTATGTAGTAAAAGCCTGGGAAGAAGGCTGGCTGAAAAACTGGATCAGGACCGACTTTAAAGGAGGCAAAAAAAATCCGGACTTATGGCGTGAGTTTTATGCGCTGTCTCATAAGCATACTCTTAAATTTAAATGGGTAAGAGGTCATGCAGACAATCCTTATAATAACCGCTGTGATGAACTGGCGACAACCGCCGCTGATAGTAAATCCCTGGCCATTGATACGGGTTATGAAGCAGAGAAAAATTCTCTTTTCAGATAATATACAATGAACAGAAACTCCCTTTGTTCCTGGAGCGGCGGTAAGGATAGTTGTTTTGCCTTGATGCAAACACTTCCGTTGGGTTTTACTCCCAAGGTTTTATTAAATGTATTAAATGAAGAAGGAAAGATTTCCCGTTCGCATGGCATTCCTTCAGCTATCCTGCAAAAGCAAGCGGATGCAGCAGGTCTTCCCATTCACATGATCAGCAGTTCATGGCAGGATTATGAAATGCATTTTATACAGGCACTTCGTTCTTTAAAAAATGAATATGAACTTACGCATGCTGTATTTGGTGATATTGATCTGCAGGCACACCGCGACTGGGAAGAAAAAGTTTGTTTGAATGCAGGTCTTGAAGCAGTTCTTCCCTTGTGGCAGCAGGATAGAAAAACATTGGTGATGCAAATGCTGGCTGCTGGTATGGAAACCATGATCGTCAGTTGTAATAACAATATGGGCGAAGGTTTTATTGGCCGCATCATTACTCCATCTTTGATCGGCGAACTGGAGGCATTGGGTATCGATGTTTGCGGGGAAAACGGAGAATATCATACACTGGTTTTAAATTGCCCGCTATTTTCTTCCCGCATAGATGCATGCGTTTCGGCTACCTTGCAGCATGACGGTTTTTGGTTTGCCCATCTTTCCTGAATATAGTTAGTGGCATTCCTTCTCTTTTGCATTGAGTTTTTACCCATTCTTTTACTGTGAAAAAAAGAGTCCATGCTTACGAATGAACTCTTTTAAGTATTCAATTTTTTCTTTACTACTTCTTTCTTCTCAATACTCACCACTCCCCTTTCACGCCACTCTTAATTCTGCTTTCCTTGTCATCAAGTAATTATACACTAATAAAATGCCCGGCAGAAATACCAGGGTGGCCATCAACGCATTCTTATAAAAAGGAAGACCGGCAGCATAGCTGGTCATGATCCCCGTAAAGTCTCTTGTATAAATTACTTCACCTGCCGTTAGCCATACACTAAAATTGGATAGCAGGAAAAACAAAGTAGGCGCTGCAATGGCTCCTGCCAGCAAACTACCATAGCTCCTGCCCTTCAACAGCCAGCCGATCATAGTGGCTGTAAACAGAATGAGATAATTTTTTAACTGGTGACTATAAAATCCGGCATAAGGGAAAAGATCCTGTGTATATAACAATTGTATAAGGGCATCACTGATA
>JBGTNK010000312.1:0-8699 GCA_041743125.1 Chitinophagaceae bacterium | reverse complement strand
AAAATGCGTTTGCTAAAAACATGAATCCGGGAACCTTTCCATTTATTACCTCACGGTTCGTCTTTTCAATTTAATTATTACTGGCGGATTGCAGGGCAATCAATTTTACCAACGCCTCATTTGCCTTTCCGCTTTCTAAACTTTCTACCGCGGCATTGTATGCGTCATTATAATTTTTATACTTACCCGTACAATTCAAAGCCATAGCAGCATTGGCAAGCACTACCGCATTTTGTGCCCAATTGCCCCCGCCTTTAATAATGGTTGAAAATATTTTAGCTGCCTCTTCCACCGATCTGCCGCCATGAATGTCAGAAGCAGAAACCATTCTTTTCCCCAATTGTTCAGGTGTCATTACTTTTTCTCCTTCATTGGTAATAACTTTTGTATCGTTTGTCAGCGAAATTTCATCATATCCATCCAAACTGTGAATAATAGTGAACGGTTTGCCTGATAATTGTAACAGGTAATTATAAATACGGGCCATTTCCAAACTATACACTCCTACCAGTTGGTATTGTGGTGAAGCCGGATTTACCATGGGCCCCAGCATATTAAAGAAGGTACGCATAGCCAGGTTTTTGCGAATGGGACCTACCGTTTTAAGCGCTGGATGAAATAAAGGAGCATGAAGAAAACAAATATTTGCCTCCTCTACTTCTCTCTTCAGGATTTCATTATTGTTTTTGAATTTATATCCCAATTGCTCCATTACATTGGATGCCCCGCTTACAGATGAGGCACCATAATTTCCATGCTTGGCCACTTTTTGGCCTGTGCCGGCTACAATAAAACAAGATAGTGTAGAGATATTAAAAGTATCCTTGCCATCACCGCCTGTGCCCACAATGTCGATTGTTTCAAACCCGTTAAGGTCCACCGGCACACATAACTCCAGCAACGCATCCTGGAAGCCCTGCAACTCTTTAATGGTTATACTGCGCATCAGGAAGACGGTCATGAAAGCTGTTACTTCGTGTTCATTGTAAATGGCTTTGCCAATGTTGACAAGAACTTCTTTAGCCTGGTGCCGGCTTAAGGTTTTATGTTCAAATAAAAATTGTAATATTTTTTTCATGGCCCTTTTCTGATTTGAAATTTGTTCATTAGTTTCCAATCCAATTTTGCATGATCACTTCACCCATGGGTGTCAGCACACTCTCCGGATGAAACTGCACTCCCTGTACATCATATTTTTTATGCTGCATAGCCATTATATAATTATTTTCATCCCTTGCGGTCACTTCCAATTCTTCAGGAAAATTTTCTTCTGAAACTATCCATGAATGATACCGGCCTACTTCAATTTCAGATGGCAGTCCTTTAAATAACCTGCTGGATGAACATAAGTTACTCCCCTTTTTTACAGAACTACGGGGAATCCCGATTTCTATTTTGGTGGCAACGCCATGATAAACGGTTGATAAATTAATCAACTTTCCACCAAAGGCCTCGCCGATTGCCTGGTGGCCAAGACAAACGCCCAATATAGATTTTGTTGGCGCATATTCTTTTAACAAGGGTAATAAAAGCCCGGCTTCTACAGGAATACCCGGTCCCGGTGACAAAATGATCTTATCATAATCCTTTACTTTCTCAAGGGGTAGCTGGTCATTGCGATATACGTCAACTTTCCCGTGTGTTATCTTCTCCACCAGGTGAACCAGGTTGTAGGTAAATGAATCGTAATTATCGAATACTAGTATGTTCAAAATTTTTGTTTTAATTGTTCAAAGCCTCATTACTAATAATTCATATTCTTTTTAATACCCTGCTCAAATTCAAAACAGAAGTTTTAATTTTTGAGTAATGTGATCAAAGTTCTTCCGCCAGCAGGATCGCTTTTTTTAATGCTCCCAATTTATTGTTTACCTCCTGCAATTCATTTTCGGGCAGCGATGCTGCTACCACACCGGCCCCGGCCTGGTAGATCAGGCTATTATTCCTGCTTAAAAATGTACGGATCATGATAGCATGGTTACAACTTCCGTCAAATCCCATAAATCCTATTCCTCCTCCATAATTGCTTCGGGTAGTTGGTTCATATTTGTCTATTAATTCCATTGCTTTAAACTTGGGTGCACCACTCAATGTACCTGCCGGAAATGTTTTTGCCAGCAATTCAAAAGGGTTGCTTCCGCTTCTCACCTTACCCGTTACTTCACTCACCAAATGAATAACGTGGGAGAAATATTGAACTTGCCGGTATTGGGAAACAGTAACATCATCACAAAGCCTGCTCAGATCATTTCTTGCCAGGTCAACCAGCATCACATGCTCCGCATTTTCCTTTGCATCCAGCAATAAGGCAGAGGCAGCCTCCTGGTCCATCGCATCATCTCCTGTTCTTTTGAATGTCCCTGCAATAGGATGAACGATCGCTTTACCGTTCTTAATGACCAATTGTGCTTCGGGGGAAGATCCCATCAGTTTATAATCACCATAATCAAAATAAAATAAATAAGGCGATGGATTGATATTACGCAGGGCCCGGTACACATTGAATTCATCACCCTGGAATTTCTGTTCAAAGCGCCTGCTTAACACGATCTGAAAAACATCACCCCTATGGCTACTGGCAATTCCTTTCTTTACCATGTCCATATAATCTTCATCCGTCATGTTTGAACTTTCTTCTCCTTTTGATTGAAAAGGATAGGCAGGGATATCCTTACTGCGAATCAATGATTCAAGGACTTCCAGTTCACTCTCTGCACCGCTTACTTTGTTCTCACAAATAAATAATTCATCCTTAAAATGATTGATGGCAATAACATATTGATAAAGCCTGTATCGCATCAAAGGAATATTAGGGGTGGTTCCTTTTTTTTGACCCGTAAGATTTATCGTATCAAAAAACTGAACAGCATCATATGTGGTGTACCCAAATAATCCCTGTGCAAATTTTGCTTCCCGGGTTGCCGGAGGTACTACCTCAAAGCGTTGCATAAAATTCCAGAGCTGGCCGGGAACTTCATTTACATGATTAATAGCTGCTCTTTCCGGAGGCTGACCCGGAAATTTAAATTCTATTCTTTCAGTTGAACTGATCTCCATCCCGGCGATGGCATTAATACCTATGAAAGAATAACTGCTCTCTGCCGCATGAAAATCGGTGCTTTCCAGGAGGATGGTATCTCGGAACCGGTCACGAAGCCGCAGGTACATACCTACCGGTGTGAATACATCCGCCAGTATTTTCTTTGTGCTGGTATTGATCTGTATTTTCTTCATACTACTGGATCTAAATCGAAAACATGATTATTAATTTATTCACCGCTTTTTCCCAATCTGCCTTACTAAATAAAAAAACCCCGAAATAATCCGGGGCTCTGTATACCTTATAAATAAAGTAATGACATTACATACCCCCTTCAGCGTCTGTTTGCCACCACCATTGAATATTAATTTTTTGTTTCATTGCTTGGCAAATATGAGGTAGAAAATTTGTTTATACAAATCTTTTTTGTTCTTCAGCTTCCCGGTTAGCTTTCAAACATGTTGCCTTTTAAAATGGGAAGGATTTATGCCAGCCAGTTTCTTGAATGTTTTGTTGAAATAAGAAAGATTGTCAAACCCGCTTTGAAAACTTGCTTCCGTTACCGATTTATTTTGTAAAAGCATTTTTTTTGCCTGTGTAATACGATATTGATTCAGGAATTCAGTAAACGTCATACGTGTCACTTTTTTAAAATACCGGCTAAATGCAGCCGCTGAAAGATGGCTGAGCCTGGCTACTTCCTTTACATCTATATGTTGCTGGTAATGCTGCTCCACGTAATGATATACCCGTTCTATTCTGCCTGCATCTTTCCTGATCATCTCGCTGGCAACCGGGCGGGAGTTCAACATAGTTATTTCGCTATTGGCAAGCAGATGAAAAATTTGAAGGAGTTCTATCAGTTGTTCAAAATGATTCAGATGAACCAGACGTTTCAATTTTTCTCCCGCCAATTGTTTGGTTTCCTTGTCGAAGGAAACTCCGTATTTGGATTTTTCGAAAAGCGTTTTAATGGAGGCCATTTCAGGAACAGAAAAAAAATCTTTCCCTAAAAAATCTTCTTTCATTTGGATCACTACCTGTTCACATGTTTTCTGTACGCCATAATCAAAGTTGAGGTGAGGGACATTAGGCCCGATAAAAACAAGATCACTTCCTTCATACCGTGAAATATGGTCGCCGATATGGCGGGTACCACTGGCGTTTTCTACAAATACGATTTCGTACTCCGGGTGAAAATGCCAGTAAAAGATATCATTCAGATTAGGGGTGAGCAATATTCTGAATGAACTGTCAGCATCCGAGATCACTTCCTCAAGCTTTACTTTCATTTCAGGATATTTATCCATAAATATACTTTGCTTAAGCAAAAACCTGAAAAAATATCAATAGAGAACAAAAACAGGCTATTGTAAATGTAGTCAACAGGCATTGCGCCGGGGTATATTTACATCATTACTGATTGCAAAACAGATCAAATGCCAGATAAGAAAACCAATGAGATCATAACCAGTAACTTTATAGGGACACTGGTCAATACAAACCAAAGATTGGAAAACGAACATTCGGGTTTGAATAAGAAGATTTCCCTAACCACAACAAGAATTAAAAATTCGATAGAACAAAATTGTAAGCACCGGACAGCAACCGGTTTCTGTAACCGCAGTAAAAAACAATGTATACATTTTTCATTATTAATAAATAAACTTTAAATATTGCTATATGAAACAAGAAACAATGGCTGCCACCATGGCTCCAACCATGGTACCCGATAATGCACACAAAGACATTCCCGGTAATCCCTCTACGGCAAAAAGTAGTGCTGTCAAATTAAACGACCGCAGCAATGGCAAACCCTTAAAAGTATTAAGTGAAGAAGACTGGCAATTCTGGAAGCACAATGGATATATTGTAATTAAGAACGCAGTGCCAAAAGAACAGGTGCAGGCTACCGCTGATTTCCTCTGGGAGTTTGAAGAAAAAGATCCTGCCAATCCCGAAACATGGTATGCCCCACCCCGGGCTGAAATGCAAATGAAAGAACTCACCAATACAGGTATGGTTGAAGTTTATAATCATCAGCATTTATGGAATAACCGGCAGGTGCAAAAAATTTACGATGCGTTTTCAGATATCTGGGGCACGGAAAAATTATGGGTCACTATAGACAGGGCCAATTTAAACTTTCCGATGAGGCCGGGTTTTGAATATAAAGGATTTATTCATTGGGATTATGACCCTGACACCAAACCCGTAAATGTGCAGGGAGTTCTGGCGCTGGCCGATCAAACGGATGAAAATATGGGAGGCTTTCAATGCTTACCGGAACTATTCAGAAATTATGAAACATGGAAGTTGACTCAGCCTGAAGACCGGGATCATTTTAAACCCGACACAACTGGCTTTGAATTTAAGAAAGTAAAAATGGAAGCAGGTGATCTTTTAATTTTTAACAGCCTGCAACCGCATGGAATACGACCCAACCGTAGTGAAAACAAAGTTCGCATTGCACAATATATTTCCATGATGCCGGCGGAAGAAGAAAATGAAGCATTGCGTCAATGGCGTATAACTTCCTGGAAAGATCGGGTGGCTCCACAGGGTTATGCCTTTCCCGGAGATCCCCGTAATTGGGAACAGACAAAATATGAAAAAGCCGAATTGAATGAATTAGGAAAAAAATTATTGGGATTAGAAAAGTGGTAATAAATATTTCAGGAAAGAGCTGGTCAATCTGTAAAAAGAATAGGTAGACCGGCTCTTTACAATTTTAAAAAAAACCATTCCCGCTCATTTATTCTAAGCTCATTAAATGAATAATTAACTTTGCCCCTTGAAAATTATAGATCAATAAAAAATCCGGGTTTTTCATTCCAGGTTTATTTTTTTAACCGTTCAAGCAATGACATGCTCATTCAAAACAAGAAAATAAATGGCAAAGGATTATTCTTTGTAGAGCAGGATGGCAATATCCTGGCTGAAATGAGTTATTCAATTCCCTCAGCAGATAAAATAATTATTGAACATACAGAAGTGAGTGATGAGCTGAAAGGAATGGATACCGGCTATCAATTAGTACATGCAGCTGTTGAATATGCCAGAACACACCATATCAAAATAATAGCGCTTTGTCCCTTTGCTAATGCTGTATTTAAAAAGAAACCGGAATACGCAGATGTGCTCGCCTGATCAGGAGTTTTCAGAGCATAAAGAACAATTCCCGAATTCATTGCAATATCTTTTATTAATTTCTTTTTTTTAAACTAATCATCCAGTTGAGTGAGCCCGGCATTCATTTTCTCCTGCTGCTGCTGTTTTATTATTTCCACAGGCGGGGCGGCTCTTTCTTTACAATCCATAATTCCGCACCGTTCGCAGGTGGTATGCACCGTTCTTACCGGGATGGTTTCATCATTAACAAATGGCATAGCCTGCAATAATTTTTGGTCTATGCATAAACCAATGGTGACACTCACCATTTCGCTGCTTCCTTTAAAGGAAGGCTTACCAAAAGAAATGCACAGGTAGCGATTATGGGTTTGCCAGTATTGGGATATCTGCGCTTCTGCTACAGGTTGTTTATACTTTTTCTTTGCTACCAATTCTGCTACATGCCGGATGCTGTTAATAGAGATCCAGCGGCGGCAATAATGTTCGTGCAATGAATTGGCATAGGGATTATGCAACTGGGACAGATGCAGTTCTTTTGTCATTTCAAATTCGTTCTTCTCCGGGTCTCCTGCCATTCGTAAAAAAAATAAATGATCAATACCGAAATGTTTGGGCAATACATTCGTCAACCGCTCCATCATCATCTCGGGTGTTACATCATAATGAGAGGACAGATCAAGCCAGGCTTTGTCATTCCATTTGGGTTGCATCACGATCCGCTTAACATCCTCTACAAAATTTTCTTCCGGCATCAGCAAAGCGACAGCAAAATAGGATGCCCTGAAATTATTCAGCAGCATATCAAATGAATCGCTGTGGTGGCTCACGGTTTCAAAAGGCCGCAACAGGATGTCCATGTATTGAAAACCGATCTCCCGGCCCAATAAAAATTTTTCCTGTGCCGGGCTCAATGCTTTATTAATATAGAATGTCTTTTTAGTAGCAGAATAATAAGATCTTAGTTCTTTCAGGGAATCAAGACCCGCCATCCGCTTGCGGTTGACACTGATCCCCATTTTGTCCAATACGTTTTCCAGCACCTTAATGTCAACCGGCAGGTTGTTTTTTAATTTATACGTATCCCTGATTTTTTTTACTGCCTCTTCTATATCTTCAAAATAATTGTCTTGCAGATCCTGGTAGGAACGAAGAGCTGAATTATAAAAACTTTCTCTCGATAACTGGTAACTGCGAAATATTTTTAATAGTGTACTGATAAAGGCCGTGATCTTATCAGGAGTATTGGAAAACAGGTCCAGCAGGGAAGCCGGTGTTAATCCAAAATGATCCCAGGGCACAGCATTAATAAAATCAGAATTGATCAGGTCAATAATTGGTTGCAACTTTTTGCTGGCCCTGAGAGAAACCAGGTAATCATAATCAACACCCAGGGATTTGGCCAGGGATAATATTTTATCGGCCTTGGGAAACTTCTTGCCCGTTTCAATGTCATGGACATAAGAAAGGGACATCCCGGTTTTTTCCGCCAGCTGCTGGTACGACAAACCTTTTTCCTGCCGGAGGGCCTTCACCTTGAGTCCAAATATCAGGCGTACGCTGTCATTATCTGTCATCATCCACCTAAAATAAGAAAAAGGGACTATTTACGAAAAAATAAATGTTAGCGAAATTTTCGCTTTTAAAGAATTTTATTACTTTAGAGGAAACATTTAAAAATGGCAACCATCATCAAACACCCCCACACCCGGTTCAGCACACCCGAAGACATCACGATCAAAGCCCCGTTCCATGCAGATCACAGCCATATCTTAACCCCAGATGCTTTGTATTTTATCCGTGCTTTACATATGCGGTTCAACCCGCATCGCCGGAAACTTTTAGACCAAAGAGCAACTATTCAACAAAAAATAGACGCCGGCTGGCAACCGAATTTCTTACCCGAAACAGAAGTGATCCGAAACACCCATTGGAGAATTCCCCAAACACCACAAGATATCAACGACCGCCGGGTAGAGATTACCGGGCCGGTTGATCGTAAAATGATCATCAATGCCATGAACTCTGGTGCTAATGTTTTTATGGCCGACTTTGAAGACAGCAACGCTCCCACCTGGGAAAATGTAATGGGAGGCCAGATCAATCTTCGTGATGCGATCAATGGAACGATTACTTATACAAACCCGGAAAACGGAAAAGAATATTCGCTGAATGAAAAAACCGCTACCCTGTTTGTTCGCCCGCGAGGCTGGCACCTGGAAGAGAAACACCTATTGATTGCCGGAGAGCCTGTAAGCGCCAGCCTGTTCGATTTTGGATTATACTTTTTCCATAATGCAAAATTATTATTGCAAAAAGGTTCAGGCCCCTACTTTTATTTACCTAAGATTGAAAACTATAATGAAGCAAGACTATGGAATGATGTATTTATCTTCTCACAGAATTATTGCGGCGTACCCTATGGAAGCACCAAAGCCACTGTATTGGTAGAAACCATACTGGCCAGCTTTCAGCTTCATGAAATTCTGTGGGAACTTAAAGATCATTCGGCCGGTTTGAATTGTGGCCG
>JBGTNK010000311.1:0-59303 GCA_041743125.1 Chitinophagaceae bacterium | reverse complement strand
GCAGCAAAAAAGCTAAAGAGAAAATTGAGGACTACCTGACCTTTTTGGGTTTTAAAGAATAGCATAAGGGGTTCGTTTTTATAGTTTATTAAATTTTAAATAAAACGATATGGAAAGGAAAAAATTGTATAAAAAAGAGGTCGCAGAAAATCCTCTTGATAGAAATATTATCTGCGACGTCCTTTCTGAGGAGCAGCTGGTAGGTCAATAACGCTACGGAATCCAATGTAAGATTTAGTTGAATCCTGGTATTCGTATGTGCTGGTACCGGTCTGAAGATAATAACCTACATCCTTCCAGCTTCCACCACGAATAATTTTACGCTTCATCAAAGGCGGATCATCATCTTTTGCATTCCAGCGAACATCAGGGTTCATGTCATGCTGAAAGTTATTCCGGCCTTCATAATAAATTGAAGAGGTCCATTCGGCTACATTCCCGGACATGCAATACAGTCCGAAATCATTAGGCCAATAGGCATCCGCTCTTACCGTGTAAAATCCGCCATCCTCAGGATAATTACCTCTTCCGGGTTTGAAATTAGCCATTAAACATCCCTTTTTATTCCTGAGATAATAATTACCCCATGGGAACATAGATTGGGACCTGCCCCCACGGGCTGCATATTCCCATTGTGCTTCTGTGGGCAACCTGAAATTTGATTCCTGAACTCTTTTCTTACTGTCCAAAAATGCATTTAAATAATGGGTCCTCCACTCGCAAAAAGCAGTGGCTTGTTTCCAATTCACCCCTACAACCGGATAATTTCCGAATGCCGGATGCGAGAAATATCTTTTTGTCATTGGTTCGTTATATGAATAAGAAAAATCACGAATCCAAACCAATGTATCAGGATAAATGGGAATATCTTTTTTGATTATAAACTTAGAGCGGGATTTACCAGCATTTTCTTTCTGAGCAGCTTCTTTCAGATCGAATATCTCTGAATGAAAAAGGAGTTTTGATACATCAATTTCTTTTTTGCCAAAAATCCGCTCCTCTGGAGAAAGAATAAGATCAGTGTTACCAAGGGCTTCTATAGTTTTGGGATCGTCCCATTTCATTTGTTTCATGGCGGCCCAATCAACATATTCATTTCCGTCAGCACCCGCTTTTACTTTACCCATTTTACGTGCCGCAACTGAATCTCTAACCCAAAATACAAACTGCCTGTATTCATTGTTGGTTATTTCAGTAGCATCCATCCAAAAACCACTAATTGATACAGACCTGTTACGGGAACTAAAAGCATATGCAGGATCTTCATCACTGGGTCCCATATGAAAGGTACCCTGAGGAATATAAACCATTCCGGGAGGCTTAGGAAGGCTGTACCTGTCTCCGGGAGAAATTCCGTGGACCTGTCCATCATTCGGCAGACCTCCGCTCTTGTTTTTCTTACCCAGAATTCCACAGCCAGACAGCATCGCAATGCAGGCAACTGTAAGAAAGGCGTAGTTTAGGTTTTTCATTTTCATACTCTTAGGGGTATTGGGGCAAATTTGGTATTTAGGTTTAATCTTCACCACAACATTACAATTTAATTTCTTTTGACCAAAACGGATTTTACGACGTAATTATTCAAACGCATATTAAGATTATTTTATTGTATTAACATAAAATTAAACCGCCTATTTTCAGCCAGGTATGCTTCAATTTTAATTACAAGTTATAATTGGTTAATCTACTAATTATACTTCATTTATCTATTTGAATATCAGGTTCATTACAATTTTATTCAACTCCCGCAGCAATGGCAATACTTCTCCTTTATAATCAATAAACTTTCCGATTAAACCGGTTGAAAAATTTAGAATTCGATTTTAAGGTCATATTATACAGATCAACCTCAATTAGTTATTCCATTTGAAAATGCTTTCTCAGGAAATCGAGGTAGGTAAATAATCATGGATGCAGGAGTAGTAAATTGATGACTAACAGACGTATTGTGCCTTAGCAAAAGAAAAAAGACAATTATTTTGTCTTTTTTGATTCTGCAAGAAACTTATCCAGCGCTGCCACCATACTTTGAGCCTGGGGTTGGGGAGCCTTTATATCAAGAGTTAAACCGGCTTCTTCAGCAGCCTTGGAAGTATTACCGCCAAAAGCACCAATAAAAGTTCCGTTTTGTTGATATTTTGGAAGATTATCAAAAAGACTTTTTATACTGCTGGGTGTAAAAAAACAAATGACGTCATATTGATTTTTGACCAGTAACTCTTTAATGTCATTACTCTGGGTTCTGTACATAAAAGCAAGGGCAAATTCACAATTATTAGACTTAAGCCAGTTTACAATCTCATTATCCTGTTGATTTTCTGAACATACGTAAAGGAACTTCTCGGTTCCTTTATGCTTATTAATTACGTCAAATAAGCTTTTATTGGTACCATCTGCACCATAAAAAACTTTTCGTTTTCGGTATAAAATAAATTTTTGAAGATAAAGTGCCACGGCCTCGGTAATGCAAAAGTATTTCGTATCCTGGGATACGCTGACCTTCATTTCATCGCAAGTCCGAAAAAAATGATCAATGGCATTACGACTTGTAAAAATGACGCCTGTATAATTGGGTACATCTATTTTTTGCTTTCGAAAATCCCTGGCAGCAATGCCCTCCAATCGAATAAAAGGCTGGAAATCAAGCTCAAGATTATATTTCCTCGAAAGTTCAAAGTATGGAGACTTATCACTTTCAGGCTTAGGTTGTGTGATCAGGATCTTGTTTATTGCTTTGGCCTGAATGCTGGCCTTTGAACTCCCATTTTTTACCATGTTTGGTGCGGCTAAAGTTGTTGTAAAGCTAAGCTATTCTATTTACAAAAAGAATAGTAAAAGCTTGTAAATCAACAATAGGGGAGCGGCTTCGAAGGCACAAAGATACAAAAAGAAGTGAAAAAGATTGAGTTTGACCAGATTACGAATAGCTGCAAATCCTAAAATAAACCTATAAAACAACAGGCCACCTATGCAACAAAGTGATAAAAGGAATGATACCGATTGCACAACACCATCAGAAAACGCAATCAAAACAATAAAAGGAAGCAGGGTTATTCCAATTATCTTATTAATTAAAAAAACAATAAAGATATAAGACCCGGCTGCTTGTTGCACATTAAAAAGCCAGCCTGAAATCATTAAACCGATAAATTTCACCACATAAATAGCTATAAGACCTGTGCAGCAATAGAGATACAATAATAAAAAATTGTCAACAGGGGTAAACTTAATATAGTGTAATAACAGATTAATGTAAAACCCTGTACTTGCTACAAAAAAACCATTAAAAAGAAGTGATGGAAATGGCGTTTGGATAAGTTGTTCTTTTATCTGCCTTTGCTTTAACGTGGTTCGAAAAAAAACTTTTATAAGGTCATTAAAATATTTTGCAAATACCAGTTTTAGTAAGGCAAATAGTAAAATCAATGCTGTGACCAAATAAAACAAAAGCTCTTTCCCCTGAAAGTTCTTTTTGTCTGATTTGTATAAAATGGCTTTGGACTCAAAATCAAAATAAGGATGCCGTTTCATAATCTGGTCATGCACACTTATACCCTTAATGAATTCCCACATTTCTTTTTGTTCTGGTCGCTTTGAAACTGAATCCTTGTCCACTAAAATCGAGTTTTGCACAGACCTGGAATTATCCATTTGAATCAACGAATCAAATTGAGTAATTGAATCAATGATAGCCTGGCCTGAACTCCTTATGGATACAGAACTCAACAAAATGATCAAAAGATAATTTCGCAGCAAGTAAAATGGATTGTTTTGTAAAATAACAGCCAAAGAAAGTACAAATCGTTTCAAACTTCAAAACTTCCCACCTTTTAATTTCGCCTGATTCTTTAAACCGTTATTTTCCGGTTCTCCCTATTTAACATCTGCCACATTTTTTGGGGAAGAAAATCAGGATATCAGTTTACCTGATTAAAAATAATTGACAAACCCAAAATGGATTTTGGATTGTCTTAAATTAAATTCCATATCGCTGCGTTTTCCAACTGCCCAGGCCAGGTTAAATATGCCCACTTTTGTTTCAAAAGCTAAACCCAGGCCCGTACCAAAATAGGCATAATTTACATTTGCATTCTGGCTATTGTTTCTCCCCCAGCCTCCATCAGTAAAAGCATAAAAAAATGAATTTTGCCCTACAAGATACCGGTATTCAGCAGTACCAATCATAAACTGTGACAAATACTGGCTTTCTTCATCAAAGCCTCTTAAAATCTTATAACCACCTATCTGGAAAAGTTCATTTCTAAAAGTATTGCCGCTTTGAAAAAGTCCACTGTTGATACCTAGTTTCATTGTGCTCCTGTTTTGCTGGCCCAGGGGCAAATATCTGGCGGCAATTAATCGGAGCCGAAGTTGATAAGTCTTTAATTTTATCGTATCGTATAATGAACCGAATTCAAACGAAGGGTTACCAGGATCTTTTAATTCAATTATTTCATTATTCTTTTTTAATTTTTTTATGCCAACAGAAGTTATAATATGTAATTCATTACCCCTTGTGGGATTCAAGCGGTAGTTTGTATTATTGTACTCATAATCTACACCCACATTGGAAGAGCTTACATCGGCTTCATCAGGCAGCCGGTAATTTTGTAGAACGAAATTTTTATTAATGCCGTTGACAATAGTTTGAGTACGTTGAATGAACAATTTTCCTGACTGGTTTATGTTCAAAATATATTGACCTCCTAATTGAAAATTGACGTTTAAAAAAGTACTGTCCTTCCGAAACATTCCAAACGAAAAATCCAGGCCCACTGCGGTATTGAAGATATAAGGATGCTGATAAATAATATTTAACCTCGGCGACTTTACCTGCAATTGCTCCCAGTTAAGCCCAATTGTTTCCCCAGCTCCCAATGCATTCTTAAGATTAAGATTAGCTTGTCCGGTTATTAATATTTTCCTGGATGAAAGCTGGTCATTATTAGGTAAAAACCCTACCAATACGTTAATCTGGCTACTTTTTTTGGGCTTGAGATACATATCAAGTGTGGACCCCGTAGCAAGCCAGGTAAGCTTTGCAGGATACTCTTCTTCTACATATGCCAATTCCCTCATTCTTTTACTTACCCGTAACAATTTTTCTTTATTAAAAAGGCTACCGTTTGCTATATCCAGGTACCGCTGCAGGAATCCGTTATCTATTTTTACATCACCTATCACCCGGATGCTATCAATTTTATAAGCAGGACCTTTTTCTAATATCAATAGCGCAGATACTCTTTCATTAACAAGCGCCAGGCTGTCAAGATAGACTTTTGCAAAGGGGTGGCCATTGTTCTCCATATAACTCAAAACTTTTTCCTGCCACTTTTTTACTTCAGAAAAATCCATGGGCTTTTCCGTGAATATTTTTTCCCTCCACCCTATTGCCTGTAGAATTGCAGGATCTATTTTCTTTGTATCCAGTTGTGCCCATTCGTATTTTGACCCGGCGAATAAAACAATTGCGGCGGACGCAGAGTCTAATGTCACACTATCAAGTGAGGCCGTTACATATCCCTTCCCCTGCAGAAAAGAGGGTAATTGATTAATATAGGCTACGCATTCATTGCGTGTAGCAAAAGCCGATTTAAGCCCAAGTTGAGAAAAAATAAAAGAAGAATCCTTATCAATACTCCGGATATAAAGAGGATAATTATTTTGAGCTGCAGCATTACTACTGATCAACCAAAAAACAAGAACCGATATTTGCAGTCTAAATATAATCATAGGTCCTGACCCTGCTCCCCTGGAGGGGCGTAAAAATATTCAATAAATCACATACCAGATTGAGCGGCATTTACATTCATATACCTTTTTGCAAAAAAGCTTGCCATTATTGCAACTTTCATTTTTCTACTTCTTTGCGGTATCAAAACGAATTTATATCTGCTTTATTGAAGGAGATCCCCTTGCAATACGAATTATTTCAGGGAGAAAGCATTGAAAGCATTTACTTTGGCGGCGGCACTCCAAGTTTACTGGCTATTGAGGAAATTCAAAGTATTATCCAAAAGATCCGGGAAACCTTCCCCATCACACCTTCCGCAGAAATTACCCTGGAGGCTAATCCGGATGATATTACAAATGAAAAAATAAAGGATTGGCGTGAAGCAGGTATCAACCGGCTTAGCATAGGTATTCAAAGTTTTTTTGAAGAAGATCTTGTTTGGATGAACCGGGCGCACAACGCAAAACAAGCAATTGATTGTTTAGAGATGGCCATGAAGGGTTTTGAAAATATAACCATAGATCTGATTTATGGTACGCTAGAGTTAACCTATTCGAAATGGGAACAAAATTTAGAAAAAGCCTTTTTATTGGGAATTCCTCACTTGTCCTGCTACGCATTAACCGTAGAACCAAAAACGATGTTGCATAAACTGATTCAACAAAAAAAAGAACACGAGATTGACACAGACAAACAATCCGAACAATTTCTATTTCTGATGCAATGGGCTGAGGAGAAAGGATATGAACATTATGAAATTTCTAATTTTGCGAAGCCTGGGTTTAGAAGCCGGCACAACTCAGCTTACTGGCAAGGAAAAAAATATATAGGATTTGGGCCGTCTGCTCATTCCTTTGATGGGAAGGCAAGATGGTGGAATATTGCAAACAATAATTTATATATCCGCTCTATTGAAAATGAAATTATACCCGTAGAGAAAGAAACATTAACAGATTTGCAGAAACTCAATGAATACATTATGATATCATTGCGAACAACAGAGGGCCTTGATATTTCCAGGCTTAAAGGAAAAGAAGCAGAAATTATGATGGAGAAATGCAGAAAATATATTGAAAAAGGACAAATGAAAATGCTAAATCAATCAATTCAATTAACCCGACAGGGAAAATTGCTGGCTGATGGAATAACGGCTGATTTGTTTTTTGATTGATTGTAAAATTTATAAATAATTACTATGGGATGGCTGTATATTGAAAGATGAATTATAATTAGCACCATCGTTGTGCAGATAAAGCCTCCCAAATCCGATATCACACTAAAATGTCTTCAATACTTTTAAAGCCCTCAGCAGGGCTTATTCCTTCCCATAATATTGAATAAATAGTTGCTGCAATAGGCATGAGAGCTTTTACAGATTTGTTTATATTAAATATACATTTAGCGGCATTGTAGCCCTCCGCCACCATATTGAGTTCTAGTTGTGCTGCCTTTACAGAATAGCCTTTACCAATCATATTTCCGAAAGTTCTGTTGCGGCTGTATAAAGAATAACAGGTTACAAGAAGATCGCCCAGGTAAACAGAAGCGGCGTAGTTGGGTGAGCGGCGATGCGTAATGGGATCTTCCGCCTCATGCTCACCTACCACAATATGCTCTGCACCGAATTCTTTAAGGAATCCCGCCATCTCATCTGCACTGTTAGCAATATAAACACTCTGGAAGTTGTCTCCGTAATCTAAACCATGAGCAATACCGGCTCCTAATGCATAAATATTTTTAAGAACGGCAGCATACTGTACGCCAAGGATATCATGATTAATAACTGTATTGATGTAGCTGTTTGAGAAATAGGAAGCTATTTCGGAGGCCATAAGCACATTCAATCCGGAAAAAGTCAGGTACGATAATTTTTCTGCTGCTACCTCTTCAGCATGACAGGGACCGAGTACCGCAAAATAATTCTCCAGCGGAAAATTGAATTTTTGCTCCAGGTGATAATTAACGAGAATATTGAATTCAGGCAATATTCCCTTTACAGCGGATACTATTTTCTTTCCTTCCAGATCTTCCGGTTTAAAATGACCAATACTTTCTTCAATATATGCTGATGGAACGGCGAGAATAAGAATTTCTGATCTCTTTACAATTTCATTTATATCTGTTGACATGAAAAGGAATGAAACATCAATACTTGCCGATTGTAGATAGGCGGGGTTATGATGACGTCTTTGAATAAATTCAATATTCTTTTCTTTCCTTATCCACCAATTTACCGGGTGCCCATTATCGGTTAAAATTTTTATAAGTGCTGTTGCCCAGCTGCCACTGCCGATAACGCCAAACATAGAAATACTGTTTACTGAATGAAAATAAGATGAGGAAATAAAATTAAGAAAAGAACGAAGATTAATGAGCTTACCCCGATTTAATGAATTATTTAATTATAATTCTATATACAATTGGAGTAGTTCAAGGCACCTGGCTTCTGCCATTTTTTATTGCCCGGCCACTTTAAAAATAAAGGCCACAATTTTTTGTGGCCTTTCCCATAGTGGCCAAATGGCCTTATAAATTTGATTAATTACTTTTTCTCAAACAACTTCTCTTTTGGAACTACATTTACCTTCATACCGTTTTTCAACGTTTTACTGATTGCATTATATGGACCGATCACTACCTCTTCTCCTCCACTTAAGCCACTTATAATTTCGATAAAATTAATATCCTGGATACCAGACTTAACAACTACTTTTTTTACCGTTCCGTCATTTTGCAAAACAAAAACTACCTCTTCCAATTCGTCCGTTGAAGTGGAAATTTGATTGCTTTGAGATTCTTCTTCCTTACCCAAAGATGATTCATTTTTCTTATCCGCCATACTTTTATCACTTCCTTTTACCCTGGCGTTGACAGCCGTTATAGGACAGGCAAGAACATTATCATTGCGGCGGGTTTTAATTTCTGCATTCGCATTCATTCCGGGCCGGAAAGGAAATTTTTTTGGCTTGGACGGATCCACCAGGTCTTTATATGAATCGTAATCCAGCCTGATTCTTACTTCATAATTGGTAACATCATTAGAAACAGAGGAAGCCATGGTATTTTTTGTACTGCTAGCAATTTGCGTAACCACGCCTTTAAACTTCCGGTTATTATATGCATCCAGTTCCACATCGGCAGAGTCACCATAGTTTATTTTGACAATGTCATTCTCGCCAACATCCACTCTCACTTCAAGAATACTCATATCGGCCACGGTCATCATTTCAGTTCCTATATTAAAGCTATTACCAGCAACCCTTTCTCCTTTTTTTACTTTTAATGAGGATATTACTCCGTTCATGGGGGCTACAAGGGTAGTACGCCCCAAGTCCTTGTTCGCTTTGGTCAATCCTGTTTGCGCTGCTTTTACTGTAGATTGCAAACTCTTGATATTTTGTAATGCTGCGTTGTAATTAGCCTGCGAAGAACGCCAGGTGGTTTGAAATTGTTCGAACTCGGCTTGCGAAATTACTTTTTGATCATACAATATTTTATTGCGGTCGAAGGCTTGCTTTGCCTGGTCAAGATTGGCCTTTGTGGCTTCCAATGCCGCCCGGCTATTGGCTACTGTAGCCTGCGTTTGCCCTACCTGGGAAGCAGCTTCATCTCTTTGCAGAGCATAGATATCGGCAAAAATACGTGCCAGCACCTGGCCCTTTCTTACGCTATCGCCTTCTTCCACATTTAATTCAACAATCTCACCTGAAATATCAGGGCTGATCTTTACTTCTACTTCAGGATAAATATTCCCACTGGCAGTAACGGTTTCAATAATGGTTTTCCGAACCACTTTATCTACCGCCACTTTTTCACCCTTGTCATTATTACCCAAAATCAGTTTAACAGCAACCAATATTAAAATTATGGCCGCTACACTGATCAATATCCATTTTGATTTCTTACTCATACAACACTGTCCTTTTGGACAATTAATCTCCGGATTAAAAGGTTCTTCACCCGGAGTGTTTAAAAATATTTTTTACTTTTTTTCTACTTATAAGATTAACCCTTTCGGCTTTATCTAATATACCAATGTTTTAAAAGATGTAATTCCGGAATAATTATAATTTTAAACCCTGCCCTTTATAGAACTCCAGTAATTTCATTTTAAAAACATAATCAGCCTGGGCAGAAGCCTTATTTATTCTTGCACGAAACAAATTGTTTTGGTTGGTAATCAGGTCTATTGTTTTTAATAGCCCTACCTCAAATCGCTTTCTCGCAAAATCATATGCCTTCTGTGATGTTTCAACAGATTTATTGGCTGCATTAAATTTTTGAATGGCGGCCACTGCATCCGCATGTGCCCGATAAATATCCTGCTTGAGAGTTTGTGCATCCTGCTCATTTTGCAGCTCCACATTATATGCGTTAAGTTTTGCCTTTTTCCAATTTGTCCTGGCTATCCCTCCATTAAAAATTGGCACTGACATCCCCAAACCTATTGACTGGCTAAAGTTATTATTCACCTGCTGGAAATAGGTGTTTTTCGTAAACCCCGTAGGTATTTCTCTTTCTGTGTTGACCAAATAGTCAGTACCAGACACATTTACAAAACCAATGGGAATAATGCTGTTTATAAAATTTTTGGGTAATAATTTTTGCGCATCCGAGTACCTTGAATCCAATCCCCCGAATAAGGAAACCGATGGATACATATTTCCCTTTGCTGCTGCAATATTTTTTATAGCAGCTTTCAGGTTGAGTTCATTTATTTTCTGCTGAGGCATATTGATGGTGGCCAAAACAAAAATTGCAGCAGGATCAAGATCCGCCAATGACTCAACAGGTATTGATTCCGCTGGTGGAATTTCTACTTCAAATGGCTTATCTGCATCAATATTCAGCAAGGCTTTTAATTGTAAAACAGACAATGTATAATTGGCATTTGCGGTAATTAAAGTAGAACTATCATTGGCCAGTTGTGATTCCATTTCGGCCAGGTTCAATTCTGGCAAGGAACCGGCATCTACCTGTTTTCTTACATTTTCAACCTGCTCAATGCTTTGCTTTACCTGCACGTCGCTGATCTTGATCTGTTCTGCATTTAATACCAGTTGCAAAAAGGCGTTAGCCACATTTAATGCGATATCGTCCTTTGCTTTTTGAATGCCCTCACGGCCAGCATCTGCCTGAAATTTATAGGCGGCTATTGTATTTTTCTTTCTAAACCAATTAAAGAGGTCCAGGTTTACATTAAGTGAATGGTTTGCAAACAATATCTGTGCATTGGTAAATTGGTTGGTAGAGGGATCAATAGACCGGCCAAACTGATAGCCTGCACTCGTTTGAATATTAGCAGAAGGATACTGTGAAAGCAACCCTTGTTGATAGGTTAATGCGGCAATCCTTGCCTGCACGTCTGCCTGGCGAACAGAAATATTGTGCTGCATAGCATATTCCACACATTTGCGCATGTCCCATCTTTCTCCTGTTTGAGCAAATACATCTCCATTAAAAAAACCAAATATGGCGAATAAATAAAAGCTCAACTTGATTGTTCGGGTCATAATCGGGCAAAAATAAACGAATTCATTTCCGGGGACATCGATTTTTGATAAACGGGAGTAAAAAGTTTACTAAATTATCTTTTCTAAAGCCTGCTCAAGGTCTGCAATCAAATAATCAGGTTCTTCCAGACCCACATACATTCTCACCGAACGTTGGTCCGGATCCTCACCGTTGAACGCGGAAACAGCAATGCCTGCACATTTTGGAAGGATCAATGATTCATGGCCACCCCAGCTCACGGCCATCATAAAGCGATTCAGCGATTCGCAAAAGAGAATGATATCTTCTCTTTTTTTTGTTTTCAGAAAAAACGTAACCAATCCCCCCGCATATTTCATCTGGCGCCTGGCCAGCTCATATTGCGGAAATGACGGATCGAGCGGGTAAAGAACACTTTCTATTTTGGCATGGCCCTTCAAATAACCAACCAATACTTTAGCAGAGCGGCTGATCCGCTCCAACCGGATGGGTAAAGTGCGCAATCCTCTTATCAAAAGCCAGGCATTAAATGGTTGAATTCCGCTTCCAATATTTAAGTATTCGCTGGCAAAAATTTTTTGGATCATTTTATTTGATCCGCTAAGCACCCCACCTAACGTATCGCTATGGCCACCTATATATTTTGTAGCCGTTTGCATTGCGAGGTCAACGCCCATTTCTATTACATCCTGGTGAAGCGGTGTACAATAACTATTATCAATTAATGTAGTGATGCCTTTCATTTTAGCCAGGGTTGTTACAGCCCTGATATCCTGCAATGTAAAAAACCAACTATTGGGAGATTCTACATAATAAAAAGTTGTATTAGCAAGCGTAGCTTCCTTCCAATCTTCCAGGCTTGTTCCGTCGATATAAGTTGTAGATACATTAAACCGGGGCAACACCACATCAAACATTCTTTGGGCCCAGCTATAAGGGGCTTTTACAGATACAATATGGTCTCCGGATTTAACATTGGCAAGAATTCCGGCGAAAATGGCCGCAGCCCCACTGTTAAAAACCAAACAATCCTCCGCACCATCCAGGGCGGCCAGTTTTTTTCTTAATATTTCAACAGTGGGATTTAATCCGCGACTATATATATAACCGCTCATTTCATCTTCAAATGCCCGGTGAAGATCTTCCACTTTTTTAAAAGTGAAATTGCTTGTTTGAATAATAGGCGGAGCTACTGCATTGAAATAGTGGTCCCGATTTTCACCCAACTCATTTAAAATGTAAGACAGATCTTCAGACTGAGGCATGGTTATTTTTTTTCATCTTGGTTACTAAAAAATAAATCAAAAGAAAAGCAAGAAATACTCCTGTTCCAATTAAAGCCAGCCCCGGCGTATTAAAAGCTATGGATGTACCAACAAAAATATAAGCGGCAATAAAAATGAGAGGTAATAAAGGGTATAGTTTCATTTTATATATGCCTGTACCATCCAGGTGTTTTGTTCTTTTACGCAAAATAAAAATAGTAGCTGCCGACGTTGCCATACCAATGGAATCAAGGAAAATAGTGAAGCCCAGAATTTGGTCAAACTCTTTTGCAAAAAACAAAACAATAATTCCCATGGCAGCAAAAACGGTGAGACTAACAGTTAAAACATCTTTTTTTTCATCTTTCTGTTGAAACGATGCGGGCAGGATCTTATCCATGCTCATGGCATACATTACCCGGGGATTACTTAAAAGCAAAACATTTACATACGCCAGTACCGCGATAAAAAGTAAAACTGAAGCAATTGTTTTTCCGGTGGGTCCAAACATTTTTTCAACAACTATGGAAGCAATACCGCGGGAGGTTTTCAATTCTTCAAATCCTATTGCATTATAATAAGCATAACTGACCGCCAGGTAAAGGGAAATTATAATAAGGATCCCGATAAATATACCATTTGGAATGGTTTTCCTTGGCTGGTGTATTTCTTCACCAAAATTGATGGTTTGCTGGTATCCTCCATAGGTAAAGGATACAGCAATAAGTGCAATTCCAAATGATTTAATATAATCCATGGTGGTCAATTCTCTCATCGCTTCTTCAGCAGTTGCAGCGTTGGCATCACCCGTTATAAAAAAGATAGAACTGATCAATAAAACCAGCATCCCGATCTTAATAATCATTAAAATATTCTGAGCCGTGGCACTCATCCGCAGACCCAGCAAATTCACAAAATAAAAAACTATGATTGGTATCATAGCCACCAGTGCCCGGGTGGTATTGTCAGGCGCAGATTTAAAAATAACCTGTGAAATATATTCACTCCCTATCAACGCCACTCCCGACATGGAAGCGGCATTTGAAATAAGAATAATACAATTGATGGCAAATGCGATGGATGGATGATAACATTCTGCAAATATTTTATAATATCCTCCCGTGACAGGAAACCTGGACCCAATTTCAGCATAGGTAAGGGCTCCGCACAAGGCAACTATTCCTCCGGTAAACCAGGCTATAAAAAATATGGAAGGAGTAATAGCGGCATTCGCCGCATCTGAAGAAGTTCGGAATATTCCCATGCCAATTACCAAACCAACAACGATCATAGTGAGATCAAAAAGGCCCAGCTTGTTTTTTGGCGTCATAGAATTGAAGATAGCAAAAAAACGTTCTGTCTATTCTTTTATGATCTCTCTTTCCACTCTCAAATATTACTTGATCAGATCTAAAATTTTGTTTGGATAAATATTCAAAAAAAAATAGATAGCAAGTAATTCAAAAACTTGTTGAAAGACTTCTCTTCTTACATTTGCAGTGATCAGGTTGCTCCGCCTATGGTGTAGCATTAAAAGGGAAGCCGGTGAAAGACCGGCGCTATCCCCGTAGCTGTAAGAAGCTCCCGCACCGTCTTCCGAAGACAAGTGCCGGGATTATTGAAGATTGACCACTGTTCAGTGTAACTGAATGGGAAGGTTTCAATGTTGCTTCAAGCCAGAAGACCTGCCTTATCAATCAACAACATTCAGCTTTCGGGTGAAAGGCGTGAAATGTAAAAGCCGGGAGGCGTTTATATTTCCATTTCTTATTTCCGGAAGCAGTCATACAAATTTTTTTAAAATGATAAAAAGAAAAATTTTTGTAGTGGCTGCTGTTATATTCAGCAGCAGCTTGAAGGCCCAACAAATTTTTTTATCCCGGACCGACAGTATTGCCTCTACCCTGGATGAAGTCGTTCTTACTGCAAACAAGTACCCCAATAAGGCTTCGCTTACAGGAAAAATAGTTGTCGTAATCACAAAAGACCAGTTGGAGAAAAGCGGTGGCAAGGACTTAGCTCAACTATTGACTGAGCAAGCCGGCATCTTCATCAGTGGTGCTAACAGCAATGCCGGAAAGGACAAAAGCTTATACTTGAGGGGCGGGTCTGTATCTCATACATTGATTACTATTGACGGAATCCCGGTATATGATCCTTCAGGCATTGGTGGCAATTTTGATATCAGGAACCTGGCCCTCAGTAATATTGAAAGAATTGAAATATTGAAAGGCAGCCAATCTACACTATATGGGAGTGATGCCATCGATGGCGTCATCAATATCATCACAAAAAAATCAACAGAAAAAACGGTGGCAGGTAATGTAAGATTAAGCTATGGTAGTAATGAAACCATCCGGGGACATGGCGGCATGAACGGCAAAATCGGGATTTTAGATTATCAGGTATCTTACTCCCGCCATCAAACTAAAGGGATAGATGAAACAATTAACAACGATATTTTGCAGGTCACTGACAAAGATAAATTTCAACAAAATTCGGTCCAGGCGGGAATAGGAATTAGACCCTCATCTACTATTTATATCCAGCCGTTTTTTCGATATGGAAATTTAAATGGTAATATAGACCAGGGTGCTTTCACTGATGAGTTGGATTATACTTTTACGCAAAAAAGCTGGCAAGCTGGAATGAGAAATGAATTTATTATAAAAAATTCCAGGCTGAATATATTATATAGTTATAATAAAATAAACCGGGTTTATACAGATGATTCCGTTAGGAGCAGGAATGGATATGATATTTATTCAAGAGGAAGCTATAAAGGATCAGAACATTTTTTTGATAGTTATCTTCATGTGCCGCTTAGCCCGCAGGTGAAAATAACCGGTGGCTTTGATTACCGGTCTTCCTTATCAGACCAGGATTATTTGTCAATCGGTAGTTTTGGACCTTATGCAACCAAATATTCAAACGATAGCCTGAATCAAGATCAACTGGGAATTTATACTGCTATCAACTTTACCTCAAAAGTTGGTTTTAACCTGGAATTGGGAGGCCGGGTAAATTTTCATTCAGAATATGGCGGTCATTTTGTTTTCAATGCTAACCCATCTTGCCTTGTAAACAACAAAATAAAATTGTTCGCCAATTTTTCATCTGCCTACAGAACCCCTTCCCTGTACCAACTTTTTTCAGAATATGGAAACAAAGACCTCCGTCCGGAATATGGACTTACCGGTGAAGGAGGGCTGCAATATTTTTCAACCAATAAAAAATTTACAGGGAGAGCCGCTGGCTTTTCCCGGGTTGTAAAAGATGTAATTTTCTTTTTTTTCGATCCCAATACTTTTACCTCTAAATATATAAACCAGGATAAACAAAAAGATCATGGCTTTGAACTGGAAGCCAGTTATATAATAACACCGGCAATGACTATAAAGGCTTTTTATACTTACACTACAGGAAAAATAACTACCCGGAGTTCAGGAAAGGACACCACTTATAATAATTTATTAAGAAGGCCCAAATCAAGTTTTGGAATCAATCTCGCCAGCCAGTTGAATGAAACGTTTTTTATCAGTTCCAATTTAATGGGGGTGGGTAAAAGAAGAGACGCCTATTTTGATAATAATACCTTTACCACCTTATACACTTCACTCCGTCATTATTTTTTGTGGGATGTATATGCAGAATTAAGTATACCAAAAAGCAAGCTGAAAATTTTTTCAGATTTGAGAAATGTTACCGACAGCAAATACACAGAAATAAGTGGTTTCAGAACCCTCGGATTTAATGGCTTTGGCGGCATCCTTTTTTCTTTCTGATAAAGCATAATAAAATGAGCGAACCGGAAATCAAAAAATGCTCCCAATGCAAAAAAGAATTTGAGTGTAATAAAAGTAATATTAAACAATGCCAGTGTTATGGGATTGAATTAACAGCAAAAGAAAAAGCCTTCATTGAACAAAATTATTTCGATTGCCTTTGCTTAAATTGTTTGAAGAAACTAAAAAAGAAAATGGATACTACTAATCATCAAGGATTGTAATTTTTTCGGATTACTTTTTCATTACGGCCGTTGTTAAATAAAAATCCTTCCCATACTCAAATATTACCTTTGGCAAAATTTGGTAATATGAAAATAAACTTCAGCGAATTGTTCACCGTCACGTTTACTCTTTTTGCAGTAATTGATATTATAGGATCAGTCCCCATCCTGATCCTGTTGAAACAAAAAATGGGAGGTATTCGTGAAGTCAGAGCCACCATAATTTCCGGGGGATTAATGATCCTCTTTCTGTTTGCAGGAGAAGGCCTCCTGAAATTATTAGGATTGGACGTACGTTCCTTTGCGGTGGGCGGCTCCATCGTCATTTTTATCCTTGGATTAGAAATGGTGCTGGGATTAGAATTCTTTAAAGGTGAAAAAGATGTAAAAGCGGCAACCGTGGTACCCATTGCATTTCCATTGATAGCCGGCTCAGGTACCTTAACTACCATTATGTCGTTAAAAGCTAATTATGGAGAAACCAGTTTGTTAATTGCCATTTTAGTAAACCTGTTGATCGTTTTTATTGTTTTAAAATCATTAGGCGCAATTGCCAGGTTATTAGGACCCGTGGGCCTGATTGCCGTAAGAAAATTTTTTGGCGTAATATTGCTCGCCATTGCGGTAAAAATATTTGCTACCAATGCCCCTGGGTTGATTTAGCATTGGATAACAAGCCTACCGGGAGAACAAAGGCCTCGTAGTACAATGGATAGTATAAGGGTCTCCGAAGCCCTGGATCCGCGTTCGATTCGCGGCGAGGCTACATCCAAAAATTTAAATCGTCAAGCCACGTATTAAAATATTACGTGGCTTTTCTTTTTTTCCATTGCCGGCTTATTTTCCCTTTTTCCCCCGACAATTCAACCTGGAAATAGTACATATTTTCCCATCTACCGCTTCATTTTAATTCTGGAAATTTTCTGTGTATTTTTTTATTCAGGGGCCACTTTAAGAAGACATATATAAAAATTTCAATAATAATTTATCGAAAAATCGATTACCTTCCCTATAGGTTTTCATTCTCTCTTTGAAATAACAACAGAAATATTGTTGATCCAAAACATTTATTATGCGAGAATATAAATCACTCCTTCGTATAACAATGCTGCCGATCATTGTGCTGGTGTTTGTGCAATGCACTGCTACCACCCGCATCATCACCAGCACGCAATGTGCAGGCGCTTCTAACACTGTACGGGACACCACGGTTATTCATTTTTTCTGGGGATTACAACAAGCCAGTGATATTAAACCTGGCTGTGATACCAGGTTTAACCATTTGAACAAGGTGGAAATAAAGACAAAGTTCGGGCAGATGCTGGTAGGTGTACTTACGCTTGGCATTGTAATTCCCCAAACGGTTACCTGGTGTTGTGCTCCTTATAATCCTACTCCGGGAGTTTTAGGTGAATCCCGTTAATTATTTCACTAATAAATTTTTTTTCATGGCTCTTCCTGATGGAATCACAGCAATGCATTTGCCTGAATACTCAAACCGGCATGAGAATTTTAGTGTAAAATTTAAAACAGGTACCTGCTTTAATATGCGGCTACCCTTTCCATTTTCCGAACATGAAAAAAATTATCGTGCCACTACCAAAAATTTTCAATGGCTGATAAAACATGCCATAGATAATAATATAAGTCTGAGGGCCATTGGTGCCGGCTGGTCGTTTACAGAGGTGGCCATGGCTGACGGTATAGTGGATACGCTGGAACTTAGGGATTTTTTCAGGGTGCAGGATAGTTTTATAGACCCGGCCTACCTGTCAAGCGGGAAAAAATCAGAAAACCTTGTATTTACTCAATGTGGAATTGATATCCAACAATTACATAAAGAGTTGGAAGAAGAAAACGGCTGGATGAAATGCCTGCGGGCATCAGGTGCAAGTAACGGGCAAACTATTGCAGGAGCCACTTCAACCGGAACGCATGGGTCTGCTTATAAAGTGGGAGCGGTACATGATACCATTATCGGTATGCATATTATCACGGGTCCCGACAAACATGTATGGATCCAAAAAGCATCGAACCCGGTTGCTTCTCAAAAATTCATAACCTGGCTAGGTGCTGAATTAATATCCAATGATGACATGTTCAATGCTGCTGTGGTAAGCTTTGGAAGTTTTGGTTTTATTCATGGGCTACTGATAGAAACCGAGCCTATTTTTTTGTTAGAAAAACACATGACCCCGGCAATCACTTATAATGAAAACCTCAAACTTGCTATAAACAACCAGGATTTTTCCGGCATCCAATCCCTTCTTCCCCGGCCTGAAACTGGACCTGGTGCGGAACTTTATCATTTCGAAATCCTTGTCAATCCACATAAATTCGAATCTGGTAATCCGGCCAAAGGTGTGTTTATGAAAACCATTTATAAAATTCCCTATACTACTAACTACACCAAACCCATAAACAGTACGGCTAAATTTCAATACGGAGATGAACTCCTCGATGTTATACAGACGATATTGGATGCTATCGGGCCGCGGCTGACACAAAAATTAATTCCGCCTCTTGTTGGGGCTCTTTTACCACAAGCCTATCCCGAAGGAGTTGCCATTAAAGGTACAATGGGTGAAATATTTACTAATACTCTAATCAGGGGTAAGGCTGCCAGTGCCGCTTTGGCCATCGATTCAAAAGATGCATGCAGGGTAATTGAAGAGATCGTTAAGCTCAATAAAAAAACCTCCTTCGCAGGGGCCATTGCTTTGCGATTTGTAAAAGGCACTTCAGCAATGCTGGGGTTTACCAAATTCCAAAAAACATGTGTTTTGGAAATGGATGGCGTGGAATCAAAATCAAGCCGCAATTTCTTCAAAAAAATATGGGACAGGCTTGACGAACTTAATATTCCTTATACGCTGCATTGGGGAAAAGTGAATCATATCCTGGACGCTCCAAGAATTCGCAAAATGTATGGGGATGCTACAGTAAACAAGTGGATTATCAGCCGGAAGAAATTACTGGAGCCACCGGTTCAAAAAGTTTTTACAAATAATTTTATGCGCAATTGTGGGTTGACTTAAATGTTGCGTTATATGATTTTGGCAAAGAGAAGAGGGAGAGGGATAAGTAATTTTTATTTTTATCTGCTCACACTTTGAAATTTTGACCAGTGCAGCATCATTCTGTCTTAAGTAATTGCTTTAATATTTTTTCAGATTCTTTCTCGGTATTCACTAAATCGTGAAGAGTAATCTTATCCAGCAACTGGTCTACACTATATTGGATCATTTGCCAGAGAGACCGAGCAGAACAATCAACGGAATTAGTACACAGTTTCACATTGCCCGAATGTACGCCACAAAATTTGTTGTTAAATAATGCTCCGCCCAGTGCTTTCAGCACCTCGTTAATATTTATTTTACCGGATTCCCTGGCTAATACATAACCGCCTTTATATCCTGGAGTACTATTAATAAATCCTTCCATGCGAAGAATGCGGGTAAGCTTTGCTACATAGTGATCACTTATCCCTTCCGCTTCACTTAGTTGAGGAATGCTCATACCTTCCGCATCCTTACACCCGGCAATGCGTATAAGGATCCGTAAACCATATTCTTCCTGTGCGGTAATCTTCATGAATTAATTTATATTGCTATCTAAGTTATTTGTTCCTGTTGGTCAATTATTAATTTGAACATCCCTTCTTCAAATATTACATCATTCCTAATTCCAGTTGTGCCGCTTCAGACATCATACTTTTATTCCAGGTAGGCTTCCAGGTCAATGCCACATGCACATCATTTACCCCTTCTATCTGGCGCAATTTCTGATCTACTTCCACCGGTAATGTTTGGGCAGCCGGGCAGCCCGGAGAAGTAAGTGTCATTACCACCTGTAAATTATTTACGGGTAAAACCGTTACTTCATAGATCAGGCCCAACTCATAAATATTAACCGGAATTTCCGGATCAAATATGGTGTGCAGGCATTCAATTGCTTTTTGCTTCAGAATTTCTGTATCCATAACTTAAGCTTTTTCTGCGTTTTTTTCATCGGATGCCTGGCGAATTTTATATGCCAGTGCAAAATTTTTCATTTGCTTTACCATCGCCAGTAATCCATTTGACCGGGTTTGAGCCAGGTGTGATGTCATCCCGATATCATTTATAAAATCGAGCCGGGCATTAACAATAGCATCGGCATCATGTCCTGATAATACCCTGATCAACATGCTGATTAATCCTTTTACTATCACCGCATCACTTTCGGCTTTATAATAAATTTTCCCCTCCCTGTTCTCTGCCACTAACCAAACGGTGGACTGGCAACCTTTCACCTTATTAATATCAACTTTATATTGATCTTCTAACGGAGGCAGCTTTTTACCCAGGTCAATAATGTATTCATATTTGTCATCCCATGAATCAAAAAGGGCAAACTCCTCCACAATTTCCTTCTCTTTTTCTTTTATTTTTTCTTGCTCATTCATTAATCAGGCTAACATTTTAATTATTTTTTTCAGACCGGCTACCAATTTATCAATTTCATCTTTTGTATTATATACTGCAAAGGAAGCCCTGGAGGTGCCGGCTATTCCAAAACAATCCATCAGGGGTTGGGTACAGTGGTGCCCCGTTCTGACAGCAATACCCTGGTTATCGAGCAAAATGCCTATATCCTGGGTATGGATATTCTCAATCACAAAAGAAACAACACTGACCTTCTCTTTACTTTTTCCTATAATTCTTAATCCGGGCACCTGCTCCAATTCAGTTGTAGCATATTGAAGCAATTCTTCTTCGTGGCGCCGAATATTTTCTTTGCCAATTTGATTTATGAAATCAATGGCGGCTTTCAAAGCGATAATGTCTGCGATATTTGGCGTACCGGCTTCATATTTATATGGCAACTCATTGTAAGTGGTTTTAGTAATGGCTACTTCCTTTATCATTTCCCCACCGCCCAGAAAAACAGGCATTGATTCCAATAAACTCCTTTTTCCGTACAATACCCCTGTACCTGTTGGCCCATATAATTTATGCCCGGAGAATACAAAGAAATCGCAATCCATCGCCTGCACATCGATATCAAGATGAACAGTGGATTGGGCTCCATCAATCAAAACTTTAGCTCCTGCTTCATGCGCAGCTATTATTATTTCTTCTACAGGATTAATAATTCCAAGTGCATTGGAAGCATGCACCACAGCAACTAATTTTGTTTTTGTGCTGAGCAATTTTTTATACTCATCAAAGAGCAAACCTCCTTCACTGTCGATAGGAATAATTTTTAATACGGCACCCCTTTCTTCACATACAATTTGCCAGGGCACAATATTAGAATGGTGTTCCATTGTTGAAATGATCACTTCATCACCTTTCTGAAGATTTTGCCTTCCCCAGGTAGAAGCCACCAGATTAATACCTTCTGTTGCTCCCCGGGTGAATATGATCTCCGCCCTTGATTTTGCATTGATAAATTGTTTCACTGCATCGCGGGTGGCTTCAAAAGCGGCTGTAGCCTCTTCGGCAAGCGTATGGATACCCCGATGGATATTTGCATTATACCCGGAATAATAATCAACAAGTGCATCAATGACCATCTGTGGTTTTTGTGAAGTTGCTGCATTGTCAAAATAAACCAAAGGCTTTCCTTTAACTTCCCGGTTTAGTATTGGAAATTTTTTGCGGATTGCATTTACGTCAATCCCTTTTTGTATTGTTGCAGTTTCTATCATAACCTGTCAAAGTCTAATCGTTGAGAAATCAGGTTGTCAATATAATTACGGATAACCGGAAGGTTGATTTTTTCGAGTATATCATCAGCATAGGCATGAAGCAATAACGATTTGGCGTTTTTCTCGGTGATACCGCGGGACTGCAAATAAAATAATCCCTCATCATCCAACCGTCCTACGGTACAACCGTGAGAACATTTCACATCATCGGCTAAAATTTCCAATTGCGGTTTAGTATTAACTGAAGACGTGTCAGACAAAAGAATATTTTTATTTGACTGGTAAGCATTTGTTTTTTGAGCATCCCGTTGTACAAATATTTTACCGTTGAAAACACCAGTTGAATGGCCATCCATGATACCCTTGTACAATTGGTTGCTATAACAGTTGGGTTTTACATTGTCAACCAGGGTGTGGTTATCGATATGGCTTTGACCTTGTTGAAAATACAATCCATACAGGTGCGATTCACAAAATTCAGCGTCCAAAATCATATTGAGGTTATTACGAACAATACCTCCATCTAATGAAATAGTAACCGTATGGGTATAGCTTTTGCCTATTTGGTGAATATCCGTAGTGCTAACATTATTATTCTGACTGGCTTCATTTTGAATTTTATAATATTCCAATCTTGCATCTTTATCAACCACTATTTCCATTACCTCATTTGTAAAGCTGTCCGCCTGCCCAATGGCAACAAAGGTCTGCACCATTTGAACCTGGGCATTCCCTGCCACAAAAACAAGACTGCGGGGCTGGGTGAAAGTATTGGACGAGGAGGCATCGGTAATATTATAAATATAAACCGGGTGCTCCGTTATTTGGTTTGCTTTTATATAAATAAATATACCTCCCTGCACGAAGGCAGTGTTGAGGGCATTAATACCGTCCCTCAGGGAATTGCTGCTGCGCCCAAGGTGCTTGCTCACTATCTCTTTATATTCACTTTTTGCAGCTTCTTCCAGGGGTAATACAATCAATTCCTTTTTAGATTGAATATTGGAAAGAGCAGCAGAATATTTACCATTTATAAAGTACAATTCGTTTGCCTGATCACCCCCCGGTAAACGAACCAATTCCAGCTCCTTTTTTGTAATGGAAGTAGCCGGACCTAAGGGAAAGTCATATTCTTTATTAAACAAACTATTGATACGGGTATATTTCCATTCTTCGTTGCGGGTGGCCGGAATGCCCAGCTTATTAAAAGTATTAAATGCCTTTTGACTTACTCTTGCAAGTCCGCTACCGGCATTCGTTGCCTGAACCTTATCAAATTTTTCTTTAAAATATTCTAATGTGTCCATTCGTTTTTGTAATTCTTTAGTAATGATTAGCCAACTTAAACTTCTTCAATAGCATTCACCTCATTCTTAATAAAATCATATCCTCTTTCCTCTAATTCCAATGCCAATTCTTTTGGACCTGATTTTACAATACGTCCGTTGTACAAAACATGTACAAAGTCAGGTGTGATATAGTCCAGTAACCGCTGGTAGTGCGTAACAACAAGAACAGCATTATCTTTAGTGCCTAATTTATTGACTCCATCAGCCACTACCCGAATAGCATCAATATCCAGCCCGGAATCGGTCTCATCCAGTATTGCGAGTTTTGGATTGAGCATGGCCATCTGGAAAATTTCATTTCGCTTTTTTTCTCCACCTGAGAACCCTTCATTCAGGGAACGGCTGAGCAGCGATTGATCGATATGCATCAGCGCCATTTTCTCTTTCATCATTTTGAGAAAAGATACTGCGTCAAGTGGCTCTTCTCCCCGATATTTACGCACTTCATTTACCGCTGTCTTGATAAAGTTGGTTGTACTTAAGCCTGGTATTTCAATGGGGTATTGAAAAGCCAGAAACAAACCTTCACCAGCTCTTGCTTCCGGCGAAAGATCCAGCAGGTCTTTGCCCAGGAAATTAACCGAGCCCTCAATAACCTCATATTCTTTACGGCCTGCTAATACAGATGCCAGTGTACTCTTTCCCGACCCATTAGGTCCCATGATCGCATGCACTTCACCGGGATTTATTTCAAGATTAATCCCCTTCAATATTCTTTTCCCTTCTATACCTGCATGTAAGTTTTTAATCGAAAGCATATTTTATTTTTATTTAATTCACAAAAGTTAAGTTGGTTCCTGATTTCAATTAGGATCAGTTTGTAGGTCAGGCAAATTAACCCACACTGCCTTCCAGGCTTATCGCCAGTAATTTTTGAGCCTCTACTGCAAATTCCATCGGCAACTGGTTCATCACCTCTTTGGCAAAGCCATTTACGATAAGCGCCACCGCAGTCTCTGTATTAATGCCTCTCTGGTTACAATAAAATATCTGATCCTCTCCAATTTTGGAAGTGGTAGCCTCGTGTTCTACAATGGAAGAATTATTTTTTACTTCTATGTAAGGAAAAGTATGGGCGCCGCATTTATCTCCCAATAACAGGGAATCGCATTGTGAAAAGTTGCGTGAATTGCCTGCTTTTTTGTTAACATTCACAAGTCCCCGGTAGCTATTATTGCTGGTGCCGGCGGATATCCCTTTTGAAACAATGCGGCTCTTTGTATTTTTTCCGATATGCATCATCTTGGTACCGGTATCAGCCTGCTGATGATGATTAGTAACAGCAATTGAATAAAATTCACCTACGGAGTTATCACCCTTTAATATTACACTGGGATATTTCCAGGTGATGGCAGAACCGGTTTCCACCTGCGTCCAGGATATTTTTGAATTTATACCCTGGCATATTCCCCGCTTAGTTACAAAATTATAAATACCCCCTTTGCCATCCTTATCTCCCGGATACCAGTTTTGAACTGTAGAATATTTGATCTCTGCATTATCCATTGTTATCAATTCTACCACTGCGGCATGCAATTGATTTTCATCCCGCATGGGAGCGGTACAACCTTCCAGGTAACTCACATAACTTCCTGCTTCTGCTATGATCAATGTTCTTTCAAACTGACCTGTATTTTCTGCATTAATTCGAAAATAGGTAGACAACTCCATCGGGCAGCGAACTCCCTCAGGTATATAACAAAATGATCCATCGCTAAACACTGCAGCGTTAAGAGCGGCAAAATAATTGTCAGTTATTGGAACGATGGACCCTAAATATTTTTTTACCAGTTCAGGATGCTCCTGTACGGCTTCGCTCATAGAGCAAAATATAATTCCAAGTTCTCCCAATTGCTCTTTAAAGGATGTTCCTATTGAAACGCTGTCAATCACAGCATCCACTGCTACTCCTGTCAGCCGCTTTTGCTCGTCAAGCGAAATACCTAATTTCTCAAATGTGAGCCTTAGTTCAGGGTCAATTTCATCCAGATTTTTAGGGTTGATCTTTTGCTTGGGGGCCGAATAATAAATAATGTCCTGGTAATTAATGGGGGGATAGCTAATATTGGCCCATTGTGGCACTTCCATCTTAAGCCAATGGTGGTAAGCCTTCAACCGCCATTCCAACATCCACGCCGGTTCGTTCTTTTTGGCCGAGATAAAATGGATGGTCTCTTCGTTTAATCCCATCGGCGCCGCGTCCGCCTCAATATCAGTATAAAAGCCATACTTATAATCACTTAGTACCGCTTTTTCTATCGTATTCATCTCTTCATTCATAACATCTTTTTTGCTTATATGTCAACTTTTTTAAAGGAAAACAAAGATACGAATCTATTTATACAAAAAAGTACAGATAGGCAAATAGTATGAAAGGTAAATCTGGATGAGTTCTAATTTTCAGACGTTGTAATCCCCTACAGAAGTGCTGTAAGTTTAGGTTTGCTGCAAACCAGGCAGAATAAAGATTTCCAAAAATTTTATCCTGAATTTTATAAAGATAATAATGGCAGTTACTCCTAAGTAACACTATTTGATGCCTGTGGATTTTTCATTTTGGGCCCGCAAACGCTGGCATAGAATTTTGATAAATCCTCTCGCTACTTCCGGACGGTTTTCAAGCAGTTCATAAAAAGGCTCCTGCTCTATTCTGAATAAGATACAATCGGCTTTAGTAGTAGCACTGGCTGACCTGACTTCAGCATCTAACAAAGCAAGTTCCCCAAAAACTTCCTTTTCCCTCAATATGGCAAGGGTGGTATTATTCTTATGGATCCTGACCTCGCCCTGGCGAATGATATACATACAATCACCGATTTCTCCTTCCTGAAAAATCAGGGTGTCATGGTCAAATTCTTCTTCCTGCATGAGGGGAGCAAGATCAGCAAGAATATGCTCAGGAGTATCTTTGAAAATGCTCAGCGATTTAAGAATTAAAACCTTTTCAACCAGTAACAATCCGTCTGAAGGGTTTGATTCCATAAATTATGATTTTGGATTTGGTAATGCAAATAACGCAGTTTCCCTCAAAAGTTCGACGTCTGACTGAATGTATTTTTTAAACAATTCTTCATCTACAGGATGATCGTATTTTTTTGAAATATAGATTGAAAAAGCTTTTGTCCAGGCATAATATAGAATGGGCTTTTCTGTCAGAATTCTGCCCAGGACCTGCTCTATCTGGCCGTATTGGCTGCCTGAAAAAAGGTATCTAAGCGCTGAGCAACGATGATCTATACTTGTGGTTTCAAACATGATATTAAATTGCTTACCAATGTCTTTTTTAACAGTCAATTCAATAATCTCCATAGCATTTGCTATACTTTCCCTCCGGGTAGCATTTAGGCCATATTTTACCTGGTTCATTTTTTTCCGGTCGTACATACATCCAAAAAGGCTTAACAATATTTCCCGGATCTCAATGATTTCCTGATGGATTGAACTTTCAAGCACAACCTTATGGGGATCTTTTGTTGAAAGTCCTTTTTGCATATGCAGTAACTCAACTCCATAAACAATATATCTTTTTGCAATTGCTTCCAACGTCTTGTGTTCCTTTGCGGTGGCTGAAAATTTGCAACGGTAAAGCGCTTTAACGATTACGGATGTGTGTTCATGCCTTTTTTTCAATAATTCCAATAAAACTTGTATCGCTTTTTCACCTCCAATCTTTCCTAACAAAGTTATTAAATTGAGCTGCACAATTTCAGAAACCTGGCTTCCCGATATTTGATCTTTTAAAACCGGTATAGCGTTTTCGCCTGCTTTATAGAGCGAGGAGATCACTTGTTTTTCGTGGTCCGATAAATGATTAAAAAGTGCGGTAATAGCATCTGGATGAGCAGCTCTGCCAATTGCTTTCATAGCAAGATCACGAATAAGAGGATCGGGATCATTTATTAATAATTCGAGTTCTCTGAAATCATATTCATTTTTCACGCCGCTTAAAATAGAAACTGCGCTAAGCTTATCTTTATTTTCAACAGAATGAACCAAACCATTCAGCATATCAGTGGCTCTTTTTTTTATATCACTATCCTCGTTGCCCAACATTCCCGTTATAGCTGCTTCTCGAATTTCTGGATGGGGGTGATCAAGCCATTCAGAAAGATCCCATTGCTGGTCTGCGATCTTACAGAAGGTTTTAACTCCCTGAAATTTCACCTCCATATTTACATCACTTTGCAGCAAGGATAACAGGGTTTCCTTTATATTTTCAATTTCCCGGCTATTAATCAGTTTGAGGGCCTCAATTTTTACCGGGTCTGACGGGTGCTGAATTAACCTGGCTATAAGATTTTTAGAAGTGGGATCAATCTTACTGGATAACATTCGCAAAATGCTGATGACTTCCAGGTCAGTACCCTTCATCATTTTCTTATTTAATTCCTGGATAATTGCCTCATTATTCAGATCAAATTCTTCCCTGGTAAAAAAACGGCTTCCAATGGTTTTAATAAGAATAGCCATATACTGCCTGTTAACCAGGATAACCCCCCCGATCCAAAGAGCTCCCAAAATCAATAATACATAACATAGAAACACCAGGTCAACCCGGCCATGAACATAAAAAATAGTAAGCAAAAAAATACCCGATAAAAGAGATGCAAAAGGATCCATAATTCCTTTTACAATATTATGTGCCCGCAATCTTTCGTGCGTTGACAAAGGCTGCATCAACGTTAATAAAACCGGTGAATTAAAAGAGGTACGTAATACATCCACCAGCATAGAGGATACGCCAAAAAGGTAAAAGATAAGTTTTTCACCGGGAGAAAAACCACTTGCAGAAACGATAATCGCAATTAAAATAACCATGCCTAGAGGTGTAATGAGCAAGGTTTGTTTTATTCCTAAAGTAGCCGTAAGGCGGCTTGTAAATATCATCTTGGTGAAAAATGCAATAATGCGTAACCCTCCGGAGAAAAGCCCGATAAATTTTGCCAGTTCAATATCGTCATGATATGCTTTTCTTACTTCCCCATAAAATCCGTAGTTAATAATAAGAATACATATGGAAGTTAAGAGGGATATAAATGCTATACGTCTTACAAATATATTGGAGACGATATTGGCAACCATTTTCCTGAGTGCTTTACCAACAGGCTTACCGTGATTTTCATTATGAGCTTTATGATGCCTTTCCAGGTGGCCAGACCGTAGGATGCTCCTGAAAATAGGCAGGGATACAAGCATGAAAATGGCGCCGATTAGTAAGAGGTTTTGTGATCCCGTATAGGGTACTACTAAAGTGGCCAGTGTATAACCGATAAACTTGGCAGGTATATCCCCTGAACTGATTACTGCAAACAATCTCTTACTCTGGCGCAAATCGAAAAGTACAGCGGCTATCCCCCAGAACTGCAGGTTATTTAAAAGATATAAAACATTAAACCAGGCCAGTAAAAAATAAAGAAACCAATCCTGGGTGAACTGAAGATTAGCAATCCAAAGTAATAGCACACTAATGGCCATTAAAAGGACTATCGCAAAATTGAACCCTTCAAATTTGATGGTATGCTCCCACCGGGTATATAGCAACCCGGCTCCCCACAATAATATCGCAGAAGAGATCATTACCCAGGGTAATTCAGAAATCGGAAATCTCTCCAGGAACTGGGCAAAGGCGGATGTAAAAAAAAAGGCAATACCAGCTCCCTGGAAAAATTGAAACAGGTATAGCTTTTTTACTACCTGAAATTCATTAGGGTAAACATTGAATATTTTTAACCAGAAATTCCCAGCTCTCATATCCACTTCATTTATGATAATTTATTCCCAATCAGAACTTCTTTTATTTCATTCAGATGTTTCATTTTTATCCGGCTCCGGTTATTTTGAGATGTTGGCGTGAAATACTTGTGGCTTTCAAAAAATTTTACCTGCAATTCATTCCATTCTCTTTCATTTTTAATAACATTATAAGCCAGGAATTCATCTTTAAGCAAATTACTAATCCTTTCAAAATCATTTCTCCCAAGGTAATCAAGGTCAGCGTCACAAATGATCCTCTCCGGTAAGGAACGGGGCGTCTGCGGGATCTTAGTAGCCATTATCATCCCATTAATTAATTCAATTTCAGAAACCTCCAGGAGATCCGGATCAACCATCTCCCTCAATATCAGGCAGGATGCTGATTCGTGCCCGCTATAAGTACGAAGAAACCCGCTATCGTGAAAAATAGCTGCCATCTTCATAAGAAGTAATACTCTGTTATCAGTAAGATCTTCGGCTTTAGCAATTCGCTTTACTTGTTCTAATACATCTTCCGTATGTTCAGGGCTATGATAGGTTAACCGGGGATCTAATTTTTCCCGCAACATAGTAAGTATCGCCGCTTTAAGTTGCAGAAATTCTTGTTCTGTCATAAAACATTTAATGGATTAAATATAAGATTTTCCGAACCAAAAGAAAGTAAAGGGATTGTTTATAAACCCAACAATGATGGTTGGGTCAAAAAATTCCTGAGAATGCTAAATAAAATTTCAAACTTTAGGAAGAAGATTCTGCATACTATACTTTTTTATAGCTGTGCGGATTAAAACTGGCGTAATGCAGCTTTTAAAAATGGCCAGGTGGGTAATGAAGATATAATTCTTAATTCTTCAAATAAAGAACTTTCATTGTCTAAAAATTTCAGCACCTGCTTGGGGTTGTTTTTCTTAAATAACTGCTCAAATATTTCCTTTCCGGGTAATACTTCATTATAAAGAATATCTAAAAGTGTATGATCATAAAAATGAAATCGCTTTGAAGTGAGTGGCATCGTTCTCAATGATTTTCCACTGATCAAAAACTCAACTATTAGCTGGGATTGTTTCTGAATAAACTGGAAGGTATATCCGCTTGATGCTTTAGTTTGTCCACCGGCCGTTCCTATTTGCCAGCCGTCCGCACCAAAATCAACTATTTCATTGGTCATGGGAATTACGCCGAATTCCTCTGCAGTAACTTTGTATTCATTGATCCCTAAAAAGGTTTGGATATAATTCTTTAATTCCACATCATATCGTTCCTTCGGAAGTAATTCCTTTGTAAATAAAGTATATTCCACAAGGGCCGATGTTGTGCTGAAAGGCAGAACATAGGCAAATGCCATTCCATGATCCTGGTGAACCCTGAAATCCATCATGGTGGCCTGGGCCGTGTCAAATACCGGCTCAATACTATCAATGACCCATCCCTTAAAATGCTGGAGAAGCCTGATCATCTTCCTTTTTTGCGGAGCTGCTTTATAAATAGAATTAAAGATGTAGGTACCGGAATTATTTAATCGGAATTCTTGCCCGTCCATCTTAAGTATCAGCATGTCCTTTTCAAATTCCCAGCCTTGTACATGGCCATAAACAACTTCAACGTTATCATGTTTTTCAATTTCCCGGAAACAGCAATCGTAAAAATCAATTCCCCTGATCATTTTATAATCGTAGGGACTAATGTCCATTACACGGGAATAGGATTCACTCATAAAACTTAGGGAATCCCATTTCCTGAATACAATATCTTCAAAAAAGCCGGTGCCTTTTTCCCAAAAACACCAGGTACGGTCATTGCTTTTTTTTTCTTCCTTATCAATTAAGAGAATCCGTTTATCGCGAAAATGATCACTTTTTAACATCCTCATCAGTAAGCTGAGGCCGGCACAACCAGCGCCGCAGATAATATAATGGTATGATTGTGATTTAAGCAAAGAAGATAAAAGGCAAATTAAAGGGGTTAGATAAGAAGAGGCATCACATTATTCTGATTCAGGAGCATACTGTACTTTTTTATTGCCCGCCATTAAATGAGCATCCCTGCGAATTTTATCCCAGTATTTTTTAGCTACCAATAACATTCCAAAACTTTCGCCGTTGTGCCTGTCCAGGTGTTTGTGATGCATTTTATGTGCCCAGCGGATGGCTCTTACATATTTATTATTACTGCGGGTAAACCATTTGAATCGTTGATGAATGATCACGTCATGAACTATAAAATAAGCAAGGCCATAGGCCATTATGCCAAACCCGACCGATTGCATCCACCATATATTGTTATAAGTGCCGGATGCAATAAGAAAAATACTGGGTACGGCAAAAATGATAAAAAAGGCGTCATTCTTTTCAAAAAAGCCCGGTTCAGCCTGGTGATGATCTTTGTGTAAATACCACAAAAATCCATGCATGACATACCGGTGGGTGAGCCAGGTAATTCCTTCCATCAGGATAAACGTAGCCAGCAACACCAATATGTATAAAAGAACGCTCATAGTTAGCTCCTTAATTTTTTTCTTCCTGTATTCGTCTTTCTATTTCAGGAAAGGCCAGATGAAACCAGGCTGTGTAATTTTGAGGCACTGCTTTTAATTCATCCCTGATACCTGCCATAGATTTAAAGCAAATATCCTTTACTTCTTCTTTATTAAACGGAACTGGTCCTTCATATTTCCCGACAAATACATGGTCAAATTCATATTCCGTCAGTCCATTTTCAAATGCAGACCTGTAAACAAAATCAAAGCTTTTGGTGATGGCAGTTTCAATACCCAGTTCTTCTTTTAGCCTCCTTGTTGCAGCATTTTTTATATCTTCTCCGGGTTGGGGATGGCTGCAGCAGGCGTTTGTCCATAAACCAGCGCTATGATATTTATTAAAGGCCCGTTGTTGCAGTAGCATTTCCCCTTTTCCATTAAACAAAAAAACGCTAAACGCCCTATGAAGTAGCCCTTTTTGATGAACCTCTAATTTGCCGGCACTGCCAGTTACTTCATCTTTTTCATTAACCAAAATTACCTGTTGTTCCATTTTATATTTTCGCGGGGGTTAAAAACGGGTTTTCATTTACAAAAATAAAAAAGCCGGCTAACTGAAAAGTTATTCGTTAATAACTATTACAGCGAGCCGGCTAATTTGTTCGGGATAGGTATCAATACCTGGTTAGACGTTCCTTTAAAAGCTTGCGTGCGAAATGTATCCTGCTTTTTACTGTTCCTAAAGGTTCTATCAGCAAATCGGCTATTTCCTGGTATTTATATCCATCAAAGTATAAGCGAAAGGGAACCTTAAAAATTTCAGGCAATTGATGAATAGCTTCATTTATTTCTCTCATCCGCAGACTGCTTTCGGCGGCATTATTGACTGTAGCCTGTTTGAGGTTGATCAGGTAATCATTGCCAGTGCTGTCAAATACCGTTTTTTGTTTGGCTTTGCGCCGGTAATCATTAATAAAAATATTTCGCATGATGGTGAATAACCATGCTTTAATATTTGTACCTGCATTGTATTTATCATGATTAGCCAGGGCCTTGTAAAGAGTTTCCTGGTACAAATCATTCGCAGCTTCTGAGTCCTTTGTCAGGTTTACTGCAAATGGTTTCAGGAAATCAGCATTATCCACAAGCATGTCATTAAATTCGGTTGTAGCCATATAGAATCCTTTTTTCAAATTTACTAAAGCCCCTGTTCACTGCCAATTCAATGTTCTGCCATTGAATAATATTATGAACACTTTAGTATTTCATCAAAAAGCTTACCAGATAGCAATATGACCATTTTGCTACAAATCATGGTTAGTTATCTGGCCGGATTCTATTGCATTTTTGAGGGATGCCGTCATTTCGACATGTGGTAGAAATTCCAGGTGATTGGAATGATGGATATCAGTTCCAATGAAGTCATAAAAACCGTTTTTAAGGAGATATTCGGCCAGATCCTTTACTGAACGGCCATAATGACCGCTTAAAGCCAGGATATTGAGCTGAAACAGGCAACCCATATCTTTCAATTCCCGGTAAAATTCTTTATTCTGTTGCAGGTATATATATCGCTCTGGGTGAGCAATAATGGGTTGATAACCCTGCATTTCCATCTCAAAAAGGATATCCTTGGTATTCAAAGAAGGAAATGCCATTGAAAATTCAGTTAATACCTTATTGCCGCTGACAGTCAAAAGCGGTTGTTTTCTTTTTAAAAGTTCCTCTACATGTTCGTCAAGGAAATATTCAGCAGCGGCATAAATTTCTACATTAATTCCCTCTTCTTTTACCGTTTTTCGCAGCTGATGCAGTTTATCATTAATAATTTCAGGTGTATTCCGGTACATATCCCATATAATATGGGGAGTGGTGATGAGTTTTTGGTAGCCCAGTGCTTTCATTCCCCTTATGAGTTGAAGAGAAGTCTCCATGTCTTTAGCGCCATCGTCTATTCCGGGCAGCAAATGTGAATGCATATCCGTTTTTAAAACAGAGTAATCAAACTTTTCGCTTTTTGAACGTGACCTTGAAAAAAACTTAAACATTTGCTTTCGCAGTTAATAACTCATTATACAATGCTGACATATCCGTAACCAGTCGTTGGTAACTAAACCGGCCAGTTACAAATTGTTCGCCGGCTATTCCGAATTGACAACGTAGCTCTTTATCCTCCACTAAACGTAAAAGGTGACTACAAAATGTAATAGTATCATTTATATCCGATAAAAGTCCGCTTTCATTTTCTTTTACCACGTCCTCTATCCCCCCCACCCGGGTAGATACTACAGGCTTTGAAGCAGCTTGTGCCTCAATAAGGCTTACAGGAGTTCCTTCATTAAAGGAAGTAAGTACTACAATATCCGAACCTGCATTAATATAGTCTATATCGCTTCGCCAGGAGGTAAATACCAGCGGCAGGTCATGTTCAGCATCTTTTTCGGTGGAAAAGCCAATACCCAAGTCTCTCGCTTTTGCTTCCAACAGCTTTCTTGTTTCTCCATCGCCTACAATAAAAGCCTTTATCTTTTGCCGGGAATTTTTTAGGAGATATTGTATACCCTCCAAAAACAAAACCTGGTTCTTTATGGGCACCAGGCGCCCGGTTATTGTTAAAACCACTACATCGTCCGGGATATTAAATGAAGAGCGAAATTCATTTCTTTTTTCTTCCCGGTTGATCTTAAATTTATCCAGGTCAAGCCCGAGGGGAATCACCCTGAATTTGTTTTGGGGAGCTATTTTAAAATCGGATACCAGTTCCTTCTTTTGCTGTTCACTGATGGCAACTATGGCATCTGTTTTCCGCCCGAGTCTCCGTTCTATGTTTATAAAAACTTTTGTTTTCAGCGGATGAAAATAGGAATGAAATACATGGCCATGATAGGTATGAACGATCACAGGTACGCTCAAAGAATCCGCAGCCATGCGACCAATGGCACCGGGTTTGGCTGAATGTGAATGGAGGATATCGGGTTTAAAATCTGCGATCAGCTTCTTTAACTTTTTATAGGCCAATAAATCTTTTCTGAGATCAACCGAACGGCCCATTTCCGGAATATAAACAGGTTTTATGCCCAGGCTATCTGTAACAAAGCTGGCATCTTTTTCATGACCCTCCCGCTCACCCACTACCAGCATGGTTTCAAATTCCGGTGACATGTATTTGGTCAGGTAACTTGCATTTAGCAACGGACCGCCAACAGCGAGGCGATTTAAAATGCGGATGACACGGGGCATTTGATATATTATGTTTTGAAAAATTTCCTACTCCGGATTTTGGTTAAATTGCAGGGCTTAAATCTTGAAAAACTGTATTACTGTGAAAACCTGCAACTAAGAGCCCATGCAATATATTACTATACTTGATTATGTTCTTTTACCTTTTGTGCTGGCTATAGTTTATGGATTAGCTTTCCAAAAAAGAAATAAAAAATATCCGCATGGTCATCCCTGGCGTCACTACTATATACCCGGACTCACCGTAAAAATAATCGGAGCTCTTTTTATCGGCATGTTATACCAATATTACTATGGGGGTGGAGATACGTTTAATTATTTTCGATATGGTAAGGTAATTAACAGTGCTGCGAATGAATCCGTTATCAAATGGATCAATTTGCTGTTGCATATTCCGGGCTACTATGAAGCAGGTTATTATGAATATACTTCCCAGATTCCCTGGTATAATGCTACGGCCAACTATACGGTTTGTTCGATAACAGCCTTTATTAGTTTTTTTACCCTGGGCACTTATTTACCGGCAGCCGTACTATTTGCCTTCATTTCTTTTAGTGGTATCTGGGCTCTGTTTAGGACTTTTGCAACAATTTATCCGCAGCTTCTACGTCCCATCGCTATTGCCGTCTTATTTATTCCCAGCACTTTTATCTGGGGTTCTGGCATTTTCAAAGACACCATATGTATGTTTGGCCTTGGCTGGCTTACCTATGCTTCTATCCGCTTCCTGGTGCAAAAAGATTTTAGCCTCCGGAATATTTTTATTGCCGTGGCTAGTTTTACATTAATCGCTACCGTCAAGATTTATATCCTCCTGGGATTTATTCCGGCCCTGATCATGTGGATATTATTTATATATACTCACCGCATTTCCAGCCTTGGGCCGCGATTAGTTCTAAAAATACTTGTTATTGGAATCACCACAGCAGGCTTTCTTTTTGTTATGCAAACTTTCGGTGAACAATATCTTGGCCGGTATTCATTAGATAACGTTGAGGAAACCGCAGAAGCCAACCGCCGCTGGATCACCTACTCAGGTAGCAGAAAGGAGGGATCTTCCTACGACCTGGGAAATTTTGATCCGAGTATCCAGGGTATGCTCTCCAAGTTTCCACTGGCTGTAAATGTCACGCTGTTCAGGCCTTATCTCTGGGAATCAGGCAAAGTCATTATTTTTCTTTCTGCCGTTGAAGCATTTCTTTTCCTGCTGATCACATTAAAGGTTTTATTTAAGGTGGGCCTAAAACGTAGCTGGAAAACCATTGGCGCCAATCCAACCATACAGTTTTGCCTTATCTTTTCAATCATTTTTGCATTTGCCGTTGGTGTCTCTTCTTATAATTTTGGCGCCTTATCCCGTTATAAAATTCCCTGTCTTCCATTTTATGCACTCGCCATAGTGCTGATCTTTTATTCAAATTCAAAACCCAAGGAACGATTACTGGGTAAATTGATATAACTTCTAATTGAATAGCGACAGAAATTGTGTGGTCTGGGACCGCAAACTGTATTGATTAACGATTTTTGCTCTTCCTTCCCTGCCCATTGTATGCCGCAATTCAGTATCATTGATTAAAGCAATCAATGCGGTAGTCCATTCATCGTTGGTTTTGCAAAGAAACCCATTTATTCCGTCCTCAATGATCAGCTTGTTTACGCCAACCGGATCAGCTACCGCCGGAATACCCAGAGATAAATACTGGATCAGTTTAAAGCCGCATTTTCCTTTTGTCCATTCATCATCGGTAAGCGGCATCAGGCCGATATCTATTTGTCCCAGGTCCTCAATTTCTGAATCTTCAGTCCACCGAACAAACCGGTAAGACAATTCGGAAAATACCGGAGGCTTATTGGCTATTACCAATAATTCAAAATCATGTTCTGCTTTTAATTGTAATAAAACTGATTCCATTTTTTCCAGGTAAAAAAGTGTGGTATGAGAACCGGTCCACCCAATTACAGGTTTACGGGAGGACTTAATTACCGGGGAAGGAACAAACCGGGTTTCTGTGTCAACCACTGTTGGAATAACCATCACCCTTAAATTAAATTGCCTGGCATAGTTAGCCAGGTATTCATTGCCGGCAACGATGGTATGAGACCAATTACAGATCATTCCCACCTTATAATAAGCCTTGATAAGCCGCTTTGACCAGGTTGTTTTTTTCTGTGGTTGCAGCCAGATAGCATCATCATAATCATACACGATCGGCTTTCTCCATATAAAATGAATGATCCATTCAAAAACAGGCGGGCCAAACGGAGCGGCTCCTCTTTGTATAAAAATGCGTTCGTACTTTCCTAAGGTGAACATATGCAAGCACCGCCGGAAAAAACACAATAACATATGGAAGGCCAAGGCCAACTTTCCGCCTTTTTTATAAACAAGTCTGAAAGTGGATTGATCGTAAAAACAATTTGTTGAAAACCGGATCCCCTGTTTTTCCAATAAGGAGAAATATTGTTCAAAACGGAATCGCTGGCTGGGAGCCGTTTGCAACGGGTATATCAGTAAAAAATGATACTGCTTTTCTTTACTCATTACCAATTTGCTTATAAACGGATCGGTATAAGGCTATGCCCTTTTCCAAAAGAAATTCACTTTTAGCACCCGTTATGATCTTTTCTCTATCAAAGTTTGTAGAAGCCAGTGTTTGTATTGCTTTTTGATAGTCGGTCTCTGTAAATCCATGCACCACAACACCAGCTTCATATTGCTTAACGATTTCCGCAGTATCGCCAACAGCATCATTACAAATAACGGGGATACCCATGGCCATCAATTCCGCCTGTTTTACAGGGGATGAAGCCTTTTTCGAAAACGCGGGTTTTATAAAAAAAATACTTGTTGTGCTCAACGAAATATAAAGAGGCATTTCGGTGCGTGGCACTTTTTTTATACGGATGGATTGCATGGGTACACCAGCACGAAGGGCAGCATCAGCAATCAATTGTTCCGGTTCACCTGTCAATACCATAAAGATTGAATTTTTATAGGCCTGCTGGTAAACCTTTACAAAGTCCATCATCTCATTCAGCATATACCAGGTACCCAGCGAACCTATATATGAAATAACGGGTACTCCTTCGGGAATATCCATTTCTTTTCTTGCTCTTTCCTGGTCACCTGCTTTTATTTTTTGAGGATCAAATAACTCAGTATCTACGCAGCATGGTATAACCGTGATAGGTACCCGGGCACTCCATCCCCAGGAATGAATTACATCCCTTGCATTCCGGGTCAGGCTGATAACCTGATCAGCCTGTAATAAAAATTGTTTTTCTTTTCTTTTAAAATACAGGTAGATCTGATTAAACAGCGGATTGGATTTTCTCCAAATCCCTCCGTCAATCCGTTCATCGGCCCAAAATCCACGCATATCAAACAGGAAAGGGATACCTGATTTTTTCTTTAACTGCAATCCAACCAGTGAAGGCAGGTAACTGCGGCAATGAACCAGGTAAAAAGTTTGTTGTTTAGCCAGCTGAAAAGCCAGTTTTTTCATGGATGCCAGATCCCAGAATGTGGAAAGCACCGGAGGTTTTGACGTGTAGTTAAGCGGAAGCCATAAAATACCCGCTTCTTTACAGAACTGTTCAATAGACCTCCTGTTTTTTTTGAAAGCTTCCGGCTTTTCAAAGCTGATAATGGTAAACTGGTACTCCCCGGTTTCTGAAAGTCCCTTTAAATAGGCCAGTACCTGCGATTGTCCCAGGGGATCGGTCATCCCAGTGTAGGACAGGTATAATACTCTCTTCACATCATTCTTCATGGCTTAATAAAAATTCCCTGTCCGTATTTACAAAAGGCAGAACGCCCTGCAGAAAGAAGCGTCCACTTTGTCTTTGCATTTTCCATGTCCCTTCCTCCCCTTTTTGCACTTGTATTGTAAATATTCCTTTTTGTTTTTGCAGATCTATAATACGGCCGGCCGGACTTAATAAAGTTAAAACGCCACCATTATTAACCTGGAACTCCTTTACTGCTCCCACATTGAAAACAAGATTGTTCCTGCCAAATGTCCATCCGGGGCTTTGGCTGGCTGCAACGATGCCAAATGATACAGAACCGCTAAAACTCATCGTGAATCCATTTCTTGCATCGTCAATAACAGCAATATAGGTACCCGGCTCCAGGGAGTTTAGGGAAATTTCTTTTACTGGCTGCCTGGGTTGGATATCTTCAGTAATCAATGCAGCCACCCCTGCTGTAGTCAAATCCTTATTATAAGGGAATATCAAAAGGCGTAGTGTTTTATATTCATGTGCTTTTATTAGCCCTGATGAAAGATTGATTGTAGCAGGGGATTCCTTTTTAATATGAAATACAATTTTATGCCCACCTCTTAGTCGCACCGGTAATGATGTTTTTACTTTCCCTTTCAGCGGCCTTGCGGCCCGCTCCTCCGTTTTTATCCTGAACTGCTCCGGCAATATGGCCACCATCATTTTATCCGACTTATCCATCTCTTTCAGATCGGTATAAAAATTATGATCGGTTTCTTCTTTACTTACCGGTTTACCATTTTGTTTCCAGATGGCTTTAGGATCATTAAACCTCATATTCTTTTTTCCTGCTACCGCTGCATTCGCCAGTCGCCTGAACAAAGGATAGCTGGCAACGATCCCTTTATCCTGTACCCGGTATGCATAACTAAGTAATTGAACAAGGTTAGCATCCGTACTCTTCTCTCTCCATTTTTTAAAAAGAACTACATAATGTAGAAATTGTTTCAGCTGGTCAATCCGGTCCTGTACCTTTTTATCGTTTTCATTCCTGGACGCTTCTTCAATCCATTGGCTCCATTCATAGAGATCGCCATCCTTCGGAACGGGCTGGCTATATTTTTGCCAGGACCGGAATAATTTTTTCATGTTACCAGCAGCCCGTCCAAACATCTTTGTATAAAACTCCTTCTCAATTTTCTCAATATCTGTCTCAATATCCCATAGAAGCTGAGCGCCGTAATAATGGCCCAATCCCCTGCTGATCCAACCAATATTTGTTTCGGCAGAAAAATAACGAACCCCCATTTCATAATAATCTTTTAACTGATTAACATAAGGGAAACGGGAACCCCTTGGTTGCCCGGGCATATCCCAATCCCAGGCCATCACTCCGAAATAATCACGAATTCCTACCTGCAAATCTTTTTTCTTCCATGCTTCAATCAGTTCATCGGTACGGAAAGCAGATTGGTTCATAGCGGTAGCCACCAAAACAACAATATTTGGTTCCAGGGCAAACTTAGGAGGTGCAGCATGCAGGTTATAAGCATACAAACCTATTTTCACACCTGGATACTTTTTACCAACTGCCTTTGCCGCCCGGTTTGCTAAATAAAATGTTTGTTCGGAAGGGCCGCCAATTTTCAGAGAAGAAGGGCTGGTAGAAAAACCACCGCCATCAGAAGGATCCATTGAGATCATAGATGGCAAACGACCTGTTTTTTTTAACCTGTTGTCAATTTGTTCAAAGGCATCACGGATTAATAATTGGACAAGGTCTTCATTTCCCACTTCGAATTTAGGGTTGGAAGGCAGTTTTCCTTTTTCAACTTTTTGGGCAAAATATTCAGGATGTCTTAAAAATTCATCCTTGTTCCGCTTAACAATTCCATCATAAGAATGGCCGGCATTAACTTCTTCACCCCCCTGAAGATTGGCCTCCGACCATTTCCTGTAATCAATGTCAGCCTTGTCTGAACCGGTACCGTAGGCATACCAGATACGACGATAATTAAATGAGGGTGAAACTGTTTTTTCTACTGGTTTAAATGCAGATTCAAGCTTTGGTTTGTATTGCCAGGTTTCTCCCGGGAAATAAAAACGGAATCCCAGGTATTGAAGATACCAGTATGCGGCATTGCGCAATCCTTCAACTGACAGGCTGCGTATTTCAATTAAACGATGCGAGGTCTTTATATAAAAGGCATCTGCAGGACTACCATTAAGATCATACCTTTTTGCATCATGCATATTAATCTTTTCAAGCCGGATATCTGATCGTTTGATTTCGACACCCGACTCACCAAGTTCCTTTTCAAGTATCCCGGCTATTTGGTCTATATCCCCTGGTTCTTGAGCAAAGCAGGCTCCACTTAAGAACAAAATGCATAACACCAAACACTTAAAAAATAAACTTTTTCTTTTCATTCCGGTTGTTTTAACAAGGCCGTAAACTTTTGGATATAAGTATCGAAAGAAAAGCGATCCTTATAATCTTCCCTCAATGACGTTGGAGAAAACAAAGTTGACGGCATGTTGGACAGAACGATACGCAAAATGTTTAAACAGGCGTCATGGTTACCCGCTTCAAACAGATACCCATTTTTGCCATGAGTAAATACTTCCTTTAATCCCCCGGCATCAGACGCAATAACGGTTTTACCGAGCATCAATGCTTCTATAGCCACAATCCCCAGCCCTTCAGAAATTGATGGTATTAACACAAGATTGGCCTTCTTCATTTCCCCTAGTAAAAGTTTATTGGAGAGAAACCCTGTCACAGATGCGAGGTATTCCAATTTATTCTTCTTGATAAATTCATTTATTTCTGCTTCCAATGATCCGCCTCCTGCAATAACCAGAACAACAGGCTTGTCACTTTCCAGGATGAATTCATGAAAAACTTTTAAAAAAAATAAGTGGCCCTTGGCCGGATGCAGACGCCCGGGAATTATAATTTTTATTACCGGTTTATCATCATCAAACTCTTTTCTCTCACCTGCTTCCATTTCAGTATACCCGCTATCTGAAACTGCATTGTATAGCACTACCGGGTTTTTCAGAATAAAGTTTTGCTGAATATTTTGTTTTACAGATTCCGAGATGCATACAGAAACATCGTCGGTTTTGGCTGCCAGCCATTTTTGCAGCTGATTAAACAATTTTTTACTCCATGTATCCAGCGGGCTAGCCTGATATTGCATAGAATGATGATAAACCAACAACTGAGCTGACGGAAATTTTAATTTCAGAAGGCGACCCCAGAAATGCGCAAGGGGCAAATGAGCAACAATATTTCCAACCTCGTGCTTCTTTGCAAAATCTTTTAGTTTATTTCTATTTTTAATGGCAAACCCTATGGCAGCGTTGTTTAAAACTGAATAAGAAGAATTAAGAACTAACAATTTATCGGGACCCAATTTCAGATCCATTGTTAATCCCTGATCATTCTTGGTGGACAAAATAACTACAACCGTTTCCCAATTATTTGCCTGGAACCATTGAACCTGTTTAACCATTAAAAGCTCTGCACCCCCTATATTCAACCCTGGTATGATAAATAATATACTCTTCCTCATTCTTTTGTTTATCTGAACATTACGGAATTTTTCTTTTTTGGAAACTTAGCCAGGAGGAAAGGAAATTCCGTTTTATTTCATAGTCAAATTCCAGTTTTCATATTAATTGTAATTCCTTTGCTTTAGCTTCGCCACATAATAAAAAATTCATACCGGAACTCTGCCTGATATGTTCAACTCTGCTTGGTCCTTTTTCCTCGTCAATATCAAAATAAATATACCTTGCTCCGTACTGTTCTATTTCATTTTGCACTTTCTCTCCTATTTCATCGGATAATATTTCTATTAAAATAGTGGGCTGGTATCTATTTATCAAAGAAAACCCTTTCATTACTTCTGACTCGTGTGTCTCCACATCAATTTTTATCAAATCTATACGATCTATGTTTTGCTCTTTTATCAGGCTGTCAATAGTTTTAATTTTTACTTTTACAGCGTGATACCTTTTATCGTGTGAGAGGTCTTTATTAATAGTTACGGTATAGGTATGATCTGCATCGGTATCATAAAAAACGGCTTCCCCATCCTTATCAGAAACAGCCATTAAAAAACTTTCTGTATTGAAATTATTCAATTCAATATTAGATTGCAGTTTTTTAAATACCCGTTCTACAGGTTCAATTGCTATTACCCTCGCCCCGGGATTAATAGCTTTTGACACCAGGGAATAGATACCTGTATTGGCACCAATATCCAATATTACATTCGCTTTTTCACTAAGCCTTATCCAGAGTTCCATCGACTGTTTTTCCCACCTGCCAGTAAGACCTTTCCAAAATATATTATTTTCAAGCTGGTGACCCGAATGAAACATTTTGAATGACACTCCACCCCTAACAGGTACACGAAAGACATCTTTAAAGTGCAGATGCTTGTATATTTTTTCCCCAGGATGAAATACAGACCTGACAACAGTAAATAGATTCTTCTTAAAAGGAATAATAGAATAAATTTTTTTTAGAGTATTTCTCATCGGTTTAGTTATTTGTTTCTGTTTAATATTTCATAGAAAGAAAACCAGGGCATAGGATATAATCTATTGGAGATAATTGCAATAGTAAAGCAAACCAGAAAGAATGAGATGCAGGTTGCGTAAGCCGCTCCAATTGCCCCAAACCATTTGATAAAAAAATAATTACATCCCAGGTTGAGCGTCACATTAAGAATAGCTATATAACCCAGTATCTTACTTTTTTTTAAATAAAAAATATACCCGGTAAAAACAATATATATTCCCCAAAAACAATAACTCAGTCCAATCCAAAAAACATAGATGGCAGCTTTGGCAAATTTTTCAGAAATAAAATAGGCAAAAAAGCTTGGTGTCAGCAATGTGATGAAGGCAAGAGTCAGGAACAAGCCTACCACAAATAGATAGCTGACACGGACAACCTCAATTTTATCCTTCTCCCTGTTCCTGTTTAGTCGTTCAAATAAAAAGGGGGAAAAAAAATTGGAAAATGCGGTAACAAGGATCAGGATCACCATGCCCACCTGGTAGCCCACACTATATATGCCCATTTCCTCAATTGAAATCATTTTTGTAAGGAACAAACGGTCAGCCTGGTTAATAACAAACTTACCAATTTGATGAAGGATAAGTGGTGCCCCAAACACAATGGCCTGGGTTATATATTCCTTTTTTATTACCAGGGCAAGAAGATCCCATTTACGATAGTAATAAATTGAAATCAGGGTAAAAAGAACAACGGTAAACAACCAGGCATTTATTCTGCCTTCCCATTGCATGTGTACATATATTATGAGAACAAGGGTAAGCGGAATTTCAATCAGAACTTTTCCAAGCGTTGTAAAACTAAACAAGGCCATGCGTTTGGTAATAACAAGGAAGGATTTGAAATTATCCGCATATAAGGCAAATAAGGTGAGTGGCAACAATAACCAATAAGCCGACAGCGGTAGTTCCATTATTCCCGGCAGATACTTATAGCCAAGAATAAAAATCAATGCAAAAGGTATAACCAATAATAAAGGGATAGCCCTCACTGAAGAAAAAATATCACCGAATTGATTGGGCCCAAGTTTCTTGTTGAAATATTCAACCGAGATAAAGGAGGCAGTAGATAGTCCGATAACAGGCATTAAAATCTGTACATAGGTGTTCATTAGTGAAATAATGCCATAGTCTGCCGGGGATAGATAATGAGTTAAAACCGGAAGCACAAGAAAGCCAATGCCAGCATTCAGGAAACCAACTATGGTGTAGATTGAAAACTGCTTAGCTAGCTTCATTATTGGTTATGATCTTTAACACTCTTTCTGTTGCCTTTCCATCAAAAGGATAATTGCACCTTTGCAGGAATTCCTGGTAGGCCGTTTCATTTTCTATGGCCAGGTTATGCGATATCCAGTAATAGTATTTTTTCTCCAGGTCTGTTGGGGACATAGATACATGACACAAGCCAGTTTTTGAAAAATCCACTCCAAAAATGGAAGGCTCGGGATGCCACCCCAGTAGTACAATATTTTTTTTAGCACAAAGTAAACCGGTGATCAGACTGGAACTAAATCCCAGGATCAATTTTGCTTCAAGGTAAAGTTGGGTGAAATCGCCTTCCTGTATTATTTCAACATATTCACTATCTAAATTATATTTTTCCCAATTGGCTCTTTTAGAAACCGGGTGTAGTTTAAGAAATAATTTCACCTTGTTTTTATTTGCAAACTCAAATAAGGTATCAGCCACTTTCTTATGGTGTTCCGGGGTCCAATCCAGAATATTGGATTCTAAATATGGATGTTCTATATAAACCACATGGTCTGCAATTACAGGCCTGCTACTATAATATTTATCAAAAAATGGCAACCCAGTTAGATAAGCTTCCTCTTTTTTAATTCCGGTATATAGCTGAATAACTTCAAAATTGATGTGACTGAATACAATAGGATAATCCGGCACCCTCTCCCGGAAAATATTATTTTGCAACACCTTTTTTGGAGATGCAATAAGACTTTTTAGAGGTAGAAATAAATATTGAAAATAGGATCTTGGTGAATTAAACCTTTTATAAACAGAATAATAAAAAATCTTGGATGAAAAAATATCAATAATATTTTTAGAGAGGCGCTTTAAGAGACGTGGCAATTTGTCTCTGAAAAATTGTACCTCATTTTGGCGTTTTATAAAAGTATTAATATCACCCGCAGCTCCATGTTCAAGATAAAATGTCGGGATCTTCTTTGAGCGGGCAGCAACAATCAAAGCGATCTGCCTTAAGTCTATCATTTCAAAAAATACGATTCTATCTGGTAATAATTTCTTCAATAAATGATATGGGGTAAGATAATCAGACCAGAAGTATAGCCCTTTTATGAATCCGGGAATCTCTACACCATCAGCATTTTTCTCTTTAACAAACCACAGGATAAATAATTCCGCATTATTAAGCTTGCTTAATTGTTCATAAAAGTCTTTACGGGAGGGGTCAACTACTAATAATAATTTCAATTTCTTTTTTTTTCTCGCACCAAGGACTATCAGCTGGTTTGACTGTCAATATATAAATTAGTCTCCCAAATATCCTTAGGAATACCAATTACTGAATTTTATTTTGATATATTATTATGATTAAATTCTTTCCTCAAAACACCATATTCAATAATGTCAAAGTATTCTCCGTTCTTAAAAATAGCCTCCCTTCTTCTCCCTTCCTCAGTCATGCAAAGTTTCTTTGCAAGCTTTTTCATTCCCATGTTACCTTTTATTGTGCCACAATAAATACGATGAAGATTTAGTCTTTCAAAGCCATATGACACTATCAACCTGGCTGCTTCCTCTCCCATTCCCTTACCCCAAAAAGCTTTATCACCTAATAATATCGCGAACTCAGCATTTTTTGATATCCAGTTAATTTGCTGAAGCGCTACATTCCCAATATGCTTTGCGGATTCTCTATCAATAATTCCTAAAACCACATTCATGTTATTATCCTGTAAGGAATTATAATAAGCTTCCATTTTTTCCTGTGTGTTAGGAAACGTGGCATGCGAATTATACTTTGTAACTTCTGCGTCATTCAACCACTGAAGATAAACTGGAGTCAAATCAATCCTGGTGAGAGGGCGTAACAAAATTCTATCGCTTTCAAGAAAAATAATCTCACTCATATTTTAGGTAATACTTTAAATAAGAAATTATAGTATTGTCATCTGCAACTGGTAATTTATCTCTTAAATGAAAAAACGGATCCTTTGATGGAGCACCAGGGAAATAACGAATAATTGGCTTATTCATTTGTTGTGCTTCTAATAAAAAATTGGAATAGAACCCTACAATAATATCGGCACAATTTATAAGTTCCGTATTCTTTGCTACTTTTATTATTCTACATTCGAGATTACCATTTTTACTTTCATTAATCAAATCACTTAATATGTCTGGTGGCTGCAGTGGATGAGGTTTAATAATTAACAATACAGGTGAACGGTCTGCTATAGCAGATAAAGATTTTATTATTAATTCCAGTGCCGAACACTCATCAAAACCCAATTCATTATTTTTATAACGTAGCGAAACCGGGTCCGGTGCATACAATATAACTTTTGTATCAGGCGTGGACCTTATTCCTAATTGGTGCAAATAACCGTGTCCGTTAAATCCGGGCTTCCAATATTTTGCCAGGAAACGATGCTGTGGATTTTCATGAATTTCCAATTTTTCACTTGGTAAGCCTTCTGCAATTGCAGCCTGTCTCGCCTTATTATCTAAAACCCATATCTTGTCAGGCCAGACTATATCTGCACCCATTGAAAATCTGACTTTAAAATTTACCCAATGATCAATAAAAGAAACGGAATAAATTTTTAACTGTAGGGCCAATCGGATAAACCGTAATTCAAATCCCCTTGAGCTGTCAGGGTGCGAGGTACCGGTAAAAAGAAAAGCTGCATGCAAACGTTCAGGAATCTGCTCGGGTCTTTCTATGTAGTTAACCTGAAGTTCCCATTCATTAGTTATAAAATTGGGATTATTGGTATATAAAGTTGGGATTTGTTCTCCTTCTCTGGCAAGCATAAAAGCAAGTGAAAGGCAGGCATTGGCACCTGCTGTATCACTGAACGCCATTATTCCTTTCCCATCCGGCAATCCAACCATTATTAATTTAGTTCTTGAGCATTTTCAAAAATCTTTGCCATTGCATTCACCACATCCATCATATCGTCCTGTGTCATACCCGGACGCATATATTCATGTGTAAACAAAACTTCAAAATGCATTTTTTCAGTGACGGGACAAATGCCTTTACTATAATCAACATTACCAGAGTACAATTTAGAATCATAGGCCCATGCCGCTTTCTGCTGGTAAATGGGCTGTAAGTATAGTGGCTTAACATACCCCGCTCCAATTAATGGAGCGGTTTCTCTTAATACTGCTGAGGGAATTTCTGCATTGAGTGCTTCTACAAATTTATTTCTGCTAATACCGGCAATGTCCTTATTAAATTTTACAGGATAAACATAATAAGTATTTACCGATCCGTCCGTTAAGTTCGGCAAAATTTCAAACGCGGAAAATTTTGCAAATTGTTCATTCAAAAAGGCCACATTCTCCAAGCGCCGTTCCAGCAGGCCCGGCAATTTTTTTAATTGTTCAATTCCTATGGCACATTCAATTTCTGTCATCCTGTAGTTGTATCCAATAAGGTTGGTAAGATCTTTTATTTCCCTGGGAGCTGTTACATTTTCTGCATGATTCCGAATCATCTGGCAACGATCTGCAAGTTCAGCATTATTAGTAATTATCACACCACCTTCCCCCGTATGAATATGTTTGTGATAGTTGAGACTAAATACACCAATATCACCAATCGTGCCCACAAATTGTCCTTTATATTTACCCATCGGGGCCTGGGCACAATCTTCTATCACATACAGGTTATTTTTTTTGGCAATAGCCATAATGCTATCCATATCCGCGGGGTGACCAAAAATATGGACTACCAGGATAGCTTTGGTTCGGGAAGTAATACATGCTTCTATGCTTTTTGGATCCATGCAAAAAGTATTCGGATCGATATCTGCAAAAACAGGAATACCACCGTATACCAAAGGTGCTATAGCACTTGCTGACATACTATAAGGCGATACAATTACTTCATCACCCGGTTTGATGCCGATAGCGCCAATGGCAGTAAATAACCCGGAGGTATTGGAATTAATAGTAACCGCATGTTTTACACCAAAAGCCCGGTTCCAGGCATCTTCAAAAGCCCGTACTGTTGGACCACCTAAAAAATCATGTGTCCAGGCACCCAGGTATTGAGACAAATTGCCAGAGTCCAGCACTTTCATTACTGCTTTCTTTTCTTCTTCACCAATCGTATTATACGCAGGAAATAATTTGGTTCTGACAGGACTGCCTCCATTGATGGCCAACTTTTTTGACATATTAATTATCTTTCTTTCTGATGGTTGAGATAACATGAGCAATTTTCTTATTTAAGTCAACAGCTTGCAGGAAATTATCCGGCTGATCCATATTCTTTAAAAATCCCACTGCCTTATTAATTACAGGCAACATGTAATGAGAAAGAATGTTTAACTGCCGGAGGCCTTTATTTTCCTCTAACCTTCGTATCTTTTTGTCATATTTATAATATCTAACCTCGTCTCCGCTATGACAAATATGAATTTTCATTGCCGGAAAAAAAATCTCAATTTCAAATAGGGGATAAAGAGCCTTTTCAATACCAAGTATTGTGACCGGACATCCATCAAAAAGGCAGGACCCCGAAATAGTAGGATCGTATGGGAAAGCATCAAAGGAGGCGTGTTGCACCTTTAACGAATTAAATAAAAATGGTTTGCCGAAAAGAAATTCCAGGAGATCAAAAGCATGCCCACCGTTATTTAACAACCCCCTCTGATATTTAATATTGATAGCAGTACAAGCCGACAAAGCAAGTTGTTTTTTCAACCTGTACTTAAGAAGATCGTATGCAGGTTGAAATCGCCTGATGTAATTAACAAGCACCTTACTTCCCGATTTTTTATAAAGCCCCGCCAGTTTACCTAATTGTTTTTTATCAGCTGCTACCGGTTTTTCACAAATAATAATTGGTATTTTTTGGGATAAAAGGGCTTTCAGGTAAGTAAAATGCGTTGGGGTTGGAGTAGTTATACTCACAATATCAAACTGACTAAAATCTGTTCCGGCACACAACTCAATATATTCAACGTTATAATGTCGGGCGATTTTTCGGGCAAGCTTAATATTTGAATCCGCTACTGAAAAAACAATTTCCTTGTTTTTAGAAAATGCTTTAGCATGTGTCCATACCCTGGCAGGATCGTTCAGATCATACAAAGCGCCGATATTACCACAACCTATTATTAAAGCGGAACATTTCAATGATCATGCTTTTTCAAAAGAAAAGAATATTTTATCTCCGCAAGTTTCCAATCTTCTTCGTTATCTATATCCTGAACTTCTGATTCAGGTACTTCAATAGAGAAGGTATTTGATGCTACCAGATTTTTTGTTTCCAAAAATTTATTTACATCAAAGAAATAGAACTGGCCACAATCATGGAAGGAAGGTGGCAGATCCTGGGAACGTTTGCTTGCATTTTCAGGCCAGTTATAGGCCAGCTTTCCATTCTCCTCTATTTTAAAGGACCTCCAGATTGGAAAACTAAAACGAGTTACCGGTATTACGGAATCAGCATCCTTATTTATCAATAATTCCAATGACTTTTTTAATTTTTCGGCTGTTACAAAAGGGGCTGTAGGATAAATGCAACAACCGTAGGCAAAATCTCTCCCTCCTTCTTTATATTTTGTAACCACTTCCATTAATACGTCAGCAGTAGTGGCGAAATCGTTAGAAGTTTCATTTGAACGTATAAAAGGAACTCCTGCTCCACATTGTTTTGCAATTAACGCAATTTCTTCATCATCAGTTGAAACCATAACTTCCTCAAAAATTCCGCTGGCTAATGCGGCATCAATCGAATACTTAATGATAGGTTGCCCCAAAAATTCTTTTATATTTTTTCGTGGAATTCTTTTACTTCCGCCCCTGGCTGTAATAATAGCTACTGATTTTCGGTTCATTAACATCCCTTATTAAATAATATCCCATGTAAGTGGTGTACCTGCAATAACATCCTTCTGAAGTTTCCTGCCCAATACCATATCAAGATAGCGGCTTTCCAATCCATTTCCGGGTCGTATAATCTTTACATTGTCCATACTGATCAATTCTCCAGCCTTTATATCCTTACTGATATATATGGAACGTTTAAAAGCTTTGCTTTTTTCTTCGGCTTTTTGAACACCATATTGAATTTTGCCCAAGGCTAAAAAAGCTCTTTCCGACTCAACAACTAATGCCTTCAGTTCCTCCGGTTCCAATGAGAAAGCACTATCCACCCCTCCATCAGCTCTTCTTAAGGTAAAGTGTTTTTCAATTACCCTTGCGCCAAGAGCCACGGCAGCTACCGAGGCACCAATTCCCATCGTATGATCACTAAGTCCTACAGTGCAATTAAAAAGTTGTTGCAGGTGCGGAATGGTAATTAGATTCGTATTCTCTGGTGTTGCAGGGTAAGTGCTGGTACATTTTAACAATACCAGCTCTTTGCATCCATGCTGACGAAGAATCCGCACTGATTCATCAATATCAGAAAGTGCACTAACACCTGTTGACATAATAACTGGCTTCCCGGTTTTCGCAATTTTTTTCAATAAGGGCCAGTCTGTATTTTCAAAGGAAGCCACTTTATAAAGTGAAACATTTAATTCTTCAAGAAAATCAACTGCTGTTTCATCAAATGGAGAACTGAAAGCCAGGATTCCTCTTTCTCTGGCTCTTTCAAAAATAGGCTGATGCCATTCCCAGGGAGTATAGGCTTCCTTATAAAGATCATATAGTTCTCTGCCCTTCCATAAAGAATGCTCATCATTGATCTGGTAGGCTCCTTTGATCGTCATAGTATCAGCCGTATAAGTTTGCAATTTAATTGCATCAACACCCGCATCAGCCGCCGCATCAACAATTGCAAAGGCCCTATCCAATGACTGGTTATGATTGCCTGACATTTCAGCTATAATAAATGGCTTATGAGAATCGCCTATCCTTCTTTTTCCAATTTGTAATTCCATCATACTCCCATAACATATTTGTAAGAAGCTTCATGTTCATGAGCTTCCTTTTTATTAAAATTTAATTTTTCGAATGAACGCTGGGATGCAATGTTTGAGACCTTCACAAACCCAATGATTTCTATATTATTTTTAAAATCAGTTAAAAATGCTTCTATCCCTTTTGAAAGAATGGTAGATCCTAATCCCTTATTTCTGTAAACTTTGTCTACAAGAAAACTTATTATTGCAGTTGTATCATTTACCTGGAATCTTACCTGAGCAAAAGCCCAACCTTCCCATTCAAGAATATAAAAAAAGGAATTTTTGTCATTTATTTTCGCTTCAAACCAGGCCTCATGATCTGATAACAAAATAGGGCTATTATTGTATGATTGAGCTCTGACAAGCGGGTCATTTGCCCAATCATAACAAAGCATCATGTCCCGCTTTTCAATATTTCTTATCCTTATTTTTTTTGCAAAAGCCAGTTTATCAAATATAGCCTTCAATCTCTGATCAGCTTTCCCGTCAAATATAGCGGCCTGCTTTTCAAGACTTTTCTGCTCATCCTGCGTAGATATCGTTGTAATATCTCCAAGCGAAAAGGCCAGTCCTTCTTTTACGAGGTATTGAAGCATGTCCTGCTGATTATCGGCGGTTTGTTTTAGATATATTATTCCGCCAACAGTCATATACTCATACGAAACAGTGCTGGGTGCACATATGGCATACGAACTTTCTGCCATTATACCTGCAAGCATAGATGCACTTACAGATTTATATAAAGTTATGTTGGAATCATTTTCACTGATATATTCCTGGAGTTCGGCGAAATACAGGTATCCTCCCCCAACAACAACATTGTATTTTTCGAAACGGTTTAGACCGATAATATGCTTTAGGACAGTAAGGGTTATATTATTCGGATCTGAACCGCCAAGACAAATAAAAATATTTTTATTCTGAACAGCTAATAGTCTTGCCCCGGACTTTTTAAGAAAAGGAGTTCGGAGCAATGTATACCTTGGACCAAGATAAAACTGGGTTTGAGGCAATGCAAGATAATCTGCTGTCCGGATCCCACCGGCGGAATTAATAATGACAGAAGACTTAAATGAATAACTATGAATATCGTCAATACAAATTAAAGAGGCTCCTTTTCGTCGTAGAGCATCCTGATATTCTTCCCGAAATTGATAACCATCTAATACCAGTATATCCTCATCACTCAATTTCTCTATAAGTTCCTTTCTTTCTTCTTCTTGTTTAATTATTTCTGCCCATTGAATTACCTCTGAAAAAATTTGTTTAGCTTCTTTTATTACAGCATCTATTGTACACCTGGTTAAAAGAATGCAATCGAAATCCCCATTTATCATTTCTGCAAGTGCCCCGCATCTTACAATATGACCTAATCCCATTTCACTATCACCATCTGCCCGAAAATAAACTCTCATTTGGGTGGCTATTATTGCTTTTTTTCAAGCAAAAAAATTGAATCCTGATTATCGTTGGCTACATATTTTATCAAATGCTCTGCCTCCAGTTGAAGATCCGGAAAACTGGTTTTATAGATTGAAGCATAATCGGCTTTCCACATAAATCCCTGATTCTCTCTATAATTTAGTTCTTTTATCTCTTTGTCATAATATTCCCATCCCATAATATATTTTTTGCTACAGCGATGAATTTCCTTCATGAATCCAAAGTGATCCTTCGGAGATATATGAATTAATACTCCATTTGTACAAACTAAGTCAAAAAAACCATCTTTAAAGGGAAGGTCAAATCCCGAACCTGAAATAATATTCAACCCCGAAAATTTTTCTTTACTTTTCTCTACTGCATAAGGTTGTAATTCTACCCCATAAAGATTTTCAAATCCCATTCTTTGAAAACCTCTTAACTGTGCCCCATAGTTACAACCTACTTCCAATATGCTTATATCCCTGGGAAACTCTTTTAATATTTTATTGTTTATCTCCAGTTTCGTCATTCCCCAGGTATCGAGATATATCTTATCCCATTCCTCATCATCTTTCCAGTTATTTCTATCAGTGTATTCCTTTCCAAATTCACTTTTCCAGAATTGCTCCTGATTAGTAGACGCCATTTTTTATACTATTTTAATTAAAGAATTTTAATACATGGTCTATTACAAAGTCCTGTTCATTGTTTGTTAACGTTGGGTACATCGGAAGGCTAATACAATGCCTGTAATAATTCTCAGCATGGGGCATATCCTCCTCCTTCCAACCAAACTGTCTATAATAGGGCATTAGGTGACAGGGTATATAATGTATTTGTGCAAAAACATTATTTTGCCTCAGGAAGTTGTATAATCCTAACCGATTTTCAACTTCAATAACATATAAATGATAGGCATGCCCTTCTACTACCCCCGATTGTCCCTTTATAAACGGCTTACCTGCAAACGATTTTTCATAAATAGCGGCAATCTCTCTCCTTCGACCCAGTCCTGCATCTGCTCTTTTTAATTGACTAATGCCTAAAGCAGCCTGGAAATCCGTAAGCCTGTAATTATATCCTAATTCCTGCATTTCCATATACCAACCCGGATAGGATTCTGTAGGTTCTCCGGCTGCAAATTCTTTATTGTTTTCATAATTATTGACATCCCGGGTAATACCATGCGTACGCAGCATGAGTAATTTTTTGTAGAGCTTTTCATTATTAGTTGTGATCATTCCCCCTTCACCCGAAGCAATATGTTTTACAGGATGGAAAGAAAAAATAGCCATGTCAGCAAATTGCCCGTTTCCGCATTTTTGTATTTCTCCTTTAGAATCGGTAAAAAACCCGCCGGGAGCATGACAAGCGTCTTCAATGATCCACAGGCCATATTCATCAGCCAATAAACGAAATGCTTCCAAGTTAACCGGCCTGCCAGCAAAATCAACAGGAATAATTCCTTTATAGGTTCCTTTGGGTGACGACTCCAGCAACTGTTTTACTTTTTCAATATCTAGTAAATATGTATCCGGGTCAATGTCTGCAAAAACTATTTCACCACCGCAGTAGCGTACACAATTCGCCGAAGCTGCAAATGTGATAGGAGTGGTAATTACCTTATCTCCTTCCTTTACATCAAGGGCCAGTGCACAAAGATGTAAAGCTGCGGTTCCGTTAGATATAGCTACGGCATACAAACTGTCTACATATTCGGCAAACGCTTTTTCAAACTCTGCTATTTTTGGACCCTGGGTTAAATAGTCAGATTGAAGGGTATCTACCACTGCCTTAATATCCTCTTCCGTTATGTTTTGCTTACCGTATGGTATCATCGTTTTTGTTATTAAAATCAGTGGTATTTCAAGGTTCGAAATCCGGATCCACATATTCTTTTATCATTTGACGAATGCTGTCGACTGATTCCCATTCCGTATTCGTTCCTGAATCGTATGCAAACCCTTCTTCCACCTTTTTCGCATTAAATTGTTGAATAAATTCGTCAAGCTTCCACCTGGGAGTCTGTGGCACTATTACATAATATTTCCCAAGGTCATAAGTAAAAAACGAATCTGATGATGTAATCATTTCTTCATGGATTTTCTCACCCGGCCTGATACCAACAATTTTATGTTCACAATCGGGACCTATTGCTTTAGCTACATCCATTATCTTATAAGATGGAATTTTAGGTACAAATAGCTCTCCACCCCAGGCATGTTCCAGGGCATGCAAAACCATATCTACTCCCCCTTCCAGCGAAATATTAAACCGGGTCATATTTTCTACCGTTATAGGCAGGACACCTTCTTTTCTTTTGCTTATAAAAAAGGGAATAACTGAACCATTAGATCCCATCACATTTCCATACCGAACGACAGAAAATTTTATTGGGTTATTTCCCCTGATATTATTGGCAGCTATAAATAACTTGTCTGAAGTAAGTTTAGTAGCACCATACAAGTTGATCGGAGCGCAAGCCTTATCTGTAGATAAGGCAACTACTCTCTCAACAGTTGTTTCCAGGGATGCATGAATAACATTTTGGGCACCATTAATATTGGTCTTGATACATTCATCGGGATTATATTCCGCAATAGGTACATGCTTCATAGCAGCTGCATGAATTACAAAGTCTATCCCTTTAAAAGCTCGCATTAATCGTTGTTCGTCCCTTACATCTCCGATAAAAAATCGAATTTGCGGGTATTTGTTTAAAGGATATTCCTGGGCCATATGGAATTGCTTCTGTTCATCTCTTGAATAGATGACAAGTCGTTTAATACCAGGCCATCTTTCCAATACAGTTTTGGTAAAAGCTTTACCAAATGAACCTGTTCCACCAGTTATCAAAATGGCTTTGTTATTTAAATCAAGACTCATGGGGTTTCTTTATCTATTTTATTAATTAACTTTTTAATTAGTTGCAAACTTTACTTATTAATTCAATCTATTTTATCATTCGCGTTAAGTACTCCATAACCACTCTTTGCCAGTTCACTTGCAATTTGCATGGAAGTCACCTGCCGTAAAAAGATCTATGTCCAGGCTCTGCCTGTTGCCAATCCTCAATGATAAGGCTGTACCTCCTATCAAAACAAAATCCTTTAACGGCCCGGCAGAAGTTAACCGATACAAAAGGCTTAGTAATGCAGACCGGACTGTCTATTTGTGTAGCATTTCAATTCGTTGAAGGGGATATCAAAAAAAACATGTACAAAAGCCATGTCTTTTTCATTCATCCAGGGCAGTTGCTTTATTATTTCTGCCACCTCCATTTTTCCATAATAAGATAATAGTTTATCCAGGTCATCCCGGTTTCCTCTTTGAATGACCCGCTCCACCAGAAATTGTTTGTTTTTATCCATTTGCAGTTTTGCAACATCCACATCCCAGAAAAGATGGGATGAAAAATCGGCTATGGTATAGGACGATTTCTGCTTCATGATTCAAAATTAATCATTCGCTTCAGGTATACTCTATAACGGATTACCAGACTTCTTTTATTCTGTCCGGCTTTCAGATACCCGATTTCAAATAGCCCAAATGAATGAAGTAAGGCTGTTGCAACAGTGCAGTCAATTGTTCTGTTCCGGGTCTTATGATCGCAATCATTTTTATCAGCACATCCTTAAGCAGGCTTAATTCGTTTTTGCATATTGCAAATACAATGTCAAAGTCAATGCCCCGGTAATCAAGGGCAATCCTGTTGCGAAGACCGGTAAAGTTCATCCAGTCAACAAAGGAAAATTCATCTTTAAGTGTTTCGTCAATTTTGCCGCATTCTTCACCAACAGCCAGTAAAAGATGGCAGGAAGCATTGAAGGGCTGCTGATCATTACTGGAATAAAAATCAGTGGATTTATCAAACCCCGTTATATATATGTTGATTTTCTCAATACACTCCAGACTTGTAAGTATATAGAGCAATGATTGCTCAGAAAATGGTAATGGCATAGTTTAATGCATTTCGAAGTACCACAGGATTGGCCTGTTTTTTATTGACAAACTCCGTGTTATCTACCTGTAACAATCCGTTGACAAAATTCTCTAACCGCTGAAGACGGCGCAAAGTCATGTGACAGCCTTCCTGCATTTCATAAAACAGATCCACATCACTGCTTGCAGAAACAGTATTTTTTGCATAGCTACCATAAAGCATAAGGCTTTTTAAACCAAATTCATTTTCCAGGTACTCCTTATTTTGCTTCAGCTTATCACCAACTATTTCTGCTGTCAACATAAAAACTATTTACATGTATTTGCCAGGGATGAGTAAAGGGCAACGATGTTTCTTTCAGCCAAAATTAATCATTCGATTCAGGTAGTCTCCATAACCACTTTTTGCCAGTTCCCCGGCAATGGCTGCCACTTGCTTTTTATCAATAAACCCATTTCTGTAAGCCACTTCTTCTATACAACCAATCTTGGTTCCTTGCCTTTTTTCGATCACTCTTACAAATTCGCCGGCATCGCTGAGTGAATAAAAGATACAATTGTGGGATGATGCTATTGTTTAAATTAAGACTCGTCATCATCGGCATCTTTAAACGGTTCTTCATTTAACACATAAAAAGCCTTTATCCATGCTGCAAATGATTTAGTCGGCAGCCGAAACTCTCCTTTTTGAGCAGGGTTGGGTATAATGATATTCCTCGTTTTAAGAGCCTGCAACGCATTATTCAGTGTATGCTCTTTGATATCTATCACCGAATTTATTTGCTCCCTGCCTACCCAGTCATCTGAAAACTGAGACATTCCCTGCAATACCCTCCTGTATTCATTGGAGCCTATCTTAACAAAATAAAGTTCATTAAAGTATTTATGGCCTAACTGATTTAGTGCACCATGCTGGCCAAAAGCCCCTTTTCTGACATCTTCCACATCAATAATAAAATCAATATCCTGTTCGAATGCCTTATAGGCAAACTCCTGTAAAAAATGCGGATACCCTTCACATAACTGTTCAATCAAATTAACCGCTTCATCAGTAATACGGGTTGGGGTTTTATTTATTTCGTTAGCTTTTGTTAAACCACCCTGTACCACAGCTTTTATTTCTTCCGAAGCCAATGGCTTTAAGGTAAGGGTTGTAAAAATTCTGGAAGAAGATTCATGACTTGCCTTCAGTTTCCTCACCAGGCCAGGTTGACCAGTCATACCTAATACCACCTGTTCGCATCCTTTTTTTGTCAATTTCTCTGTTAATAGTTTTACCAATTCCCCTAACGAAGCGTTCTCGTCCGGCCTGTCGGCTTCGTCAATCAACAACAATATTCCATCTGTTTCTTTTTCTGCCTGCCGGATTACTTTTTCAAAGTTTATTACCAGTTCGTTCAATACTTCATAAGGTTGAACAAGGTTTTCATCCATTTTATGATACCGGATACCCAGTATTTCCCATTGACTTAAAAAATCCCAAACGCTGCCTGCCAGTTTCTTTACCTTTTCCTTTTCGGATATAACCCGTTTAAAGTCGGCTGCAATACATTTCAGAATTTCAAAGAAACTTTGAGTAGAATCCAGTTCAACATTAATTACCAGAAAATTCAACCTGTCTCCATTCGACAGGGCCAGTTTTCCCGATGCCTGTTGCTCTACCTTTAAAAAAAGTGAGGACTTTCCCAATCCTCTTTCACCTTCTATTAAAAAATGCTGGGGATTGCCATTTTTAGTCTGAAAAAGACTCTGTTCAATAAATTTAATTTCCTCCATTCGCCCCCGAAATAATTCTGGCGTAACAATACTATTGGGCCTAAATGGATTATATTTCATTCCTTTCAACTAACTAATAATGGCTAATAATGGCTAATAATGGATAGTTCTAAGACAACTTCTCGTTTACTCAATACAGACAACTTCCTCTGGGCCAGTCTTTAATTTATTGCTCTGCCACTCTCTTTAAATATTCTCCATACCCGCTCTTAGCCAGCCCTTCCGCCAGCCCTATCAATTGCCCTTTCTCAATAAACCCATTTCTGTATGCTACTTCTTCTATACACCCGATCTTGGTTCCCTGTCTTTTTTCGATCACTCTTACAAATTCGCTGGCATCGCTGAGTGAGTCAAATGTGCCGGTGTCTAACCAGGCTGTACCACGGTCCAATATCGCTACTTTTAATTTTCCTTGCTGCAGGTATTCTCTGTTAACATCGGTTATTTCGTACTCACCTCTTAGTGATGGTTTTAATTCCCTGGCAATTTTCACTACCTCATTATCATAAAAATATAAACCCGGTACAGCATAGTTTGATTTTGGTTTTGAAGGTTTTTCCTCTATGCTTATGGCTTTCATTTGCTCATCAAATTCCACTACCCCATACCGCTCCGGATCACTGACCTGGTAAGCAAATACATAACCACCTTCCACATCAGCCAGGGTTTTTAACTGGCTGCCTAA
>JBGTNK010000310.1:0-30362 GCA_041743125.1 Chitinophagaceae bacterium | reverse complement strand
AGTGATATTAAGTCCTTTGACCTGATGACAGAAAATACAACGATCGATATTTCCGGTGCTTGTTCTGCTGAAGTGTTTGCAAGCGTAAAATTAGATGTGCAGGCAAGCGGCGCATCTGGTGTGAAATACAAGGGGAATGCTACCGTAAACCAGGATGTAAGTGGAGCCAGCAGCATAAAGAAAGTGAACTAATTTTTTTATAATGAAATTTCAAAGCCCCTGACCGGGGCTTTTTTTTACAACAACAATCATTACCGGTAAGATAAAAGTCCGAACTTAGGATACAACCAAAACTTAGTTATGAATTCACGCCGGGAATTTATAAAACGGACCACCCTGGCTTCAGCAGGACTAGTGGTAGCCTCTTCTTCCTTCGGAAATTTTTTTATTGGAAAAAAGCCCACGGTGATAATAATCGGTGCAGGCTTTGCAGGACTGGCAGCTGCTAATTATTTGCATAAAAAAAATATTGACTTTGTGATACTGGAAGCCCGTAACCGGATCAGCGGACGGGTTTTTTCACATAGTATGGATGAGCAGGAAAATCTTGTCATCGAACTAGGCGCAGAATGGGTGGGTAATTCTCACACCCGGTTACAAAATCTGTGTAATGATTTCGGACTTGAGTTGCAGAACAACCAGTTTGAGACAAACCTTATTTTTAAGGGGCAATATCATAAGGCAAATGAATGGGATTACAGTGAGGATTGGAAAGAGAAGTTTCAGTCGATTATAGAAGGATATGAAAAGTTGTCCCGGGTTGATAAAACCAAGTTGGATAAAATGGATTGGTGGCGTTTTCTTGTCAACAATGGCTGTACGGGAAGGGATCTCGATCTCAGGGAATTATTGGACAGCACAGACTTTGGTGAAACGATCCGCAGTGTGTCTGCCTTTGCTGCTTTGGCCGAGTATGCTGAAAGCAGTGAAAAGAATGAAATGGATCTTAAAATAAAAAGCGGCAATAACATGCTGGCAAAAAAGATTGCGGAGAAAATAGGGTATGATAAAATAAAACTGGAACACCGGGTGCAGCGTATTGTACAAAATACAAAAGGAGCTGTGAAAGTATTTTGCGAAAACGGCCGGACCGTAGAAGGGGATAAAATTATTTGTACGGTGCCCACATTTGCAGCAAAGAATATAAAATGGGAACCTGGTTTACCGGCAGACCAGGTGAATGCTATGAACGAATTACAATATGCAAGGATTAATAAAAATCCGTTGTTATTTAAAGAGAGATTCTGGAAAGACGAAAGTTTTGATTTGATAACTGATCAGTCTTCGCATTATTTTTACCATGCTACAAAAAATCAAAATTCAAAAAAGGGTGTATTAATATCCTATACAATTGGAGATAAAGCAGCGGTGGTGGCCAATCAATCAAACGAATGGAAAGCGGATATGATACAACAAACCTTGCAGCCCTATTTTGGTGATGTAAAAAGTATGCTGGAAAAGCAGGCCAATTATTATTGGGGTAACGATGCGTATTCCCAAGGAGCGTATGCGATATATGGCAAAGGCCAGTGGTTTCGGGTGATGCCGGTGCTGAAACGTTCACATATTCACACACATTTTGCAGGGGAGCACCTGGCGGACTGGCAGGGATTCATGGAAGGTGCAATTAATACGGGGGAAGAAGCGGCGGGAAAAATTTAATTTGAAAAATGGCGCACTGTTTTAAAGAACTATTAAGTTTTCAAAGATTCACAAATTTCACTATGATCTTTATATCCCTGTTTCTGCCTTTATCATCCGTACATGAAATTTTTACCGGGCCTTCCTCTGGCATAAAAAATTGTTTTTCTCCTGCATTACTACTCTTATAAAATTTGTTGTTGATATACCAGAACACTTTACTTACGTCATTACCTGTTTTACATACTAATTGTAAAGGTTCCCTGTCGGTGGTACTCATAAAATATTCGGTTCCGTTTGCCGGCGACATTATATCCGGTGCGCTGCCCTTAAAGATCAGTTCACAGTCCGGGTTATGTTCCGGTATTTTTTGATAAGCGATTCCGGCCTGGTCCATCCAGGCCCTCATATCAGGTTCTATCCACCTAAACTCCTTTTTTTTATAACCGCTTTCCGGCGCACAGTTTTTACAATAGGTTAATTTTTCATCAGGGCTTAGCAATACCTGTTGCCGGTTATTGCAAACCTTTGTGGAGGAAATAAGTGGAATGAAATAATCCGTCACCAAATTATGACAGTGGTCTGATGGAGCCAAACCGGTTTCACTGCATACTTGCCGCATATCGCAATCCCCGGGTTGGTTATACCAATCCTTGTCATTATCATAGTCAATAGTATTAAAAATTTTAAATAATAACGGAGTGGCAATATTAGACCCGCTTAGGTCGGTGGCCCCAGCACCTGAAAAATTTCCCACCCAAATGCCCACCGTATAATTTTTGTTATAACCAATGCTCCACGCATCCCGTCGGCCATAGCTGGTGCCGGTTTTCCAGGCAATTTTTGGCATCCGCTCGGTGGCCGACCAGTTTAATGGAAAGTCTGGCCGGTTCACTTTCGACAAAATCTCATTGATCATATAAACTGATGCGGGACTCACTAAAGTTGTTTTCTGGTAAAAGCTATCGGATTGTAAAAATGAGGGCGGTGTATAAACACCCTGGTTTGCAAAAGCAGCAAATAAACCTGTAAGTTCTTCAAGTGTAGTTCCACATCCCCCCAGGATCATAGACAGGCCCAGCTTTCGCTGATCTTTTTGAACCTGCATGAAATTGCAACGGGACAGGCTACGGATAAATTTTTCAGCGCCAAGGTTCCGTAAACTTTTTACAGCCGGAATATTCAATGAATGCTCCAGGGCGTATTCTACTGTTACGTAACCATTAAATTTCCTGTCATAATTCTCTGGTGAATAGCCATCGTAATTAATAGCAACATCGGATAAAACGGTTTTTGGCGTTAATAGCCCTTCATCAAAACACATCGCATAAAGCAAAGGTTTGAATGTGCTCCCGGGCTGGCGAACAGCATTGGCACCGTTTACCTGGCCTCCGTCGGTTGAATCATAAAAGTTGGCGGACCCCACATAAGTAATAACCTTTTGGGTTTTATTATCGATAATGACAACGGCAGCATTTTTTATATTTCGCAGGCGTTGGGCTCTTATATAATCTGCAACTAATTTTTCTGTTTTTAATTGCATATTGAGATCTATAGTCGTTTTTATGGAAGAGTTGCCCTGCTTTTTAAGTTTGTAGGAAAGATGAGGAATGTAATGAGGAATTTTTTCTCTTGAAGCAATTAAAGGTTCAGCCAGGGCATCTTCAATTTCATTTTTTGTAAAAACATTTTCACTGGCAAAGCGCTGCAGCCATCGGTTTCTTTCGGTAACTATCCGGTCATTATTTTTTCCTATCACCAACGAAGAAGGTCGGTTGGGGATAATACTTAAAGCTGTTATTTCAGCCAGGCTCAGGTGATCGGGATTCTTTTTAAAATAAATAAAAGCCGCTGCTTTTACCCCTTCTATATTTCCTCCATAAGGAACAAGGTTAAGATAAAGTTGTAATATTTCATCCTTGCTATATTTCCATTCAAGTTGAAAGGCACGAAAACCTTCTCTCATCTTGGCGGGCCAGTTTCTTTTTGAAGGTTGAAGGGCCCTGGCCACCTGCATGGTAATTGTGCTGGCCCCTGATGTTCGCTTCATCCGTAATGTATTTTTAAATAATGCTCTTACAACTGCCAGGGGATTTATACCGGGGTGGGCATAAAAATATTTATCCTCCCTGGCAATGATCGTCTTGCGGAGAAGCGGGGATATTTCCTCCAATTCTGTTTTCATTCTCCATTTATCATCGCTGGTGAGGGAGGCATTTATTAGTTCTCCTTTATTATCAGTGACTATTGTGGAATATTCAATTTTATCAGGTATGGGGAAAACCAAGTTGAGTAAAAAAAACAGAACTAGTAATACGATTATACCTGCCCCAAGTTTTTTGAGGAATTTCAGAAGATGTTTTCTGGTAATTTTGAGTTTCATTATCGTTATTGGGGTGGCGGGCTTCAAGCCGTGACACCCTTGCCTTAAGAGTAATGTAACAGTTTAAAACCGGGTATTCCCGGATCTCAAAAAATATTTTTCATTTCGTCTTCATTAATAATTCTATAAGAATCTTTATAAAAGGTTTCCTTGTTTATTTCAAGAAGTTTTATAGCCATTTCCTGGTTGCATAAAGTCCCCTTTCTAAAAGCGCAATAGTCTCTGAATGAGGAATATTCCCAGTCTTCCATTTTTTCAACCAAATTAGCTTTCATCGGGTTTTGATGAATGTAATGAAAACATAAAAGGTCATATTGATTGCTTCCCTTTGCGATTGCTTTGGCTTTTGTGTTCTGCTGAAAAAGTGAACCAGTCGTTTTATTCTGTTTATTTATAGCCTGTGTATAAGAGCTTAAAAGCATTCTTATACCTTCTGAGAGTATATTTTTTTCTTTATCTGCAATCGATTTTGTCGAAATTGTTCTTTTGTCTGCATTAATCAAAAAGTGAAAATGATTAGGCATAAGGCAAAAGGATATAATATCACAGTGAGGGAAAAGGAACTTTCTGACATTCCTTAAAAAGTACAGATAGTTGTCCGGCTTAAAAAATATTTGCTGCTGGTTATTGCCCCTGTTATAAATATGGTATAGTTCATTTTCGAAAAAATTCATAATTATGAAGATATGCCATACTTTCAAAGTATGGCATACCTGTCCGGATTCACTTAACAAATATTTATCTACTTGAATAAGTCAACACTTTCATTTCTGTGTTAATTTAATATTCAAATTCCTCACGGTCTTTTTATGGAAATTGCAGACCTTTCCCGGCCACCAAAAGACATACCTCCTTAACTTATCTGGTTTCAAAGAAACTGTTTTTGTTTTTTAGAAACAGGTTATCTGCGTAACGAGGATCCATTCTCAAATTTTTTGGTTCACCTAATTTCTTTATCTTCTATTTATAAACTAACAGCTAACTAAGTAGTATATGCGTATCAAATTCATAGTTATCCTGCTTATCTCGGGAATCATTTTTTTGCCAGCCTGTAATAAAAATACTGTAAGCCTTTCTTATACCAATGCCAGGGATGAAGTGCCTGTACTGGGTAATCTGATTTTTCGGTTTAACCAAAGTTTGGTAAAGGATTCTATGCTGAATGCCTGGGATTCGGCGGATTATGTGTCCTTTGAGCCGGCCATAAAAGGAAAATTTCGTTGGGACAGTCCAGATCAATTAATTTTTTCTCCAGCTGAACCTTTACGGCCAGCAACTGATTACAAAGCAAAGGTGATGAAGGCTGTCCTGAAATTCAGCAAATACAATGATATAAAGAATGACGATAAAATTAATTTTCATACACCGGGTCTTTTGCTTGAGAATTCAAGTGTAACCTGGATAGGAGAAACCAACACCTCCGCCATACCCCAGGCAGATCTTTATTTTAATTATGCTGTTAATCCGCAGGAAATAAAAGAAAAGTTGAAAATAGAAGTGGAAGGGAAGAAAATGGATTTTTCTTTGATCACAATTTCACCAAGTCATAAGATATCTGTCCGGATCATTGGGCTAAAAACGGAAGACAGGGACTTTCAAACACGAATTATTATTGATAAAGGCTTGAAACCTGCGAAAGGAAATAATGCATTGATAAATCCCATTACCGCATCTTTAATCATTTCATCACCCTATGTATTGAATATCCAAAATATAGAATCCCAGCATGACGGCGTAGAAGGAATTGTAAAAGTAACCACCAATCAACAACTCATAAACGAAAGCGTCAAGTCTTTTCTGAAGTTTGATAAAGAATTGCCCTTCACTACTGAATTGAATGAGAATGGTTTTACTATTCGCAGTAGTCAATTTGATACTGAAAAAAGTTACATGCTGATGATTTCAAAAGGCCTCCGTGGTAAAATTGGCGGGGTGTTAAAAGAGGAATACAGGGGCAACGTGGTATTTGGTGATTTGGAAGCCAATATCCGGTTTACCAATAGCAAAGCGATATACTTGTCAAAGAAAGGAGGCAATAATCTTGAAGTGCAAATAACCAATGTGCCCCGGGTGAAGCTCATTCTTTCAAAAATCTATGAGAATAATCTGTTGTTGTCTCAACGATCCGGATATTATCCGCAGGAAACGAGAGCTGTCCACAGCAATTACCAGGGAGGGAGTGAGGGAGATTATTATGAAGAGGATAATAATGATGCTATGCTGGGAGATGTGATATATGAAAAAGAAATAGAGACGGCCTCTTTGCCTGGAAATGGCTCCGGCAGGCTTTTTAACCTTTCCCAAATTGAAGACCGGCTACTTGATTTTAAAGGAATATATCACCTGGTCATCCGCTCTGTTGATGATTATTGGATAAGAGATAGCCGCTTTGTTTCTTTATCTGATATTGGATTAATCACAAAGGAAGGGCAGGATAAAATATTTGTATTTGCAAATTCTATCAAAACGGCTTTACCGCTTGTTGGTGCCAATATTACCGTTTATTCAGCCAATAATCAGTTGATTGGTACGGGAGCTACTAACAGGGATGGAGTAGCTGAGATCGCCTTTTCAAAAAAGGATTTTGCCGGTTTTAAACCCGCCCTGGTAATTGCAAAAAGCGCTGATGATTTTAATTTCCTGCCATTTAATAGTACAAGAGTCAATACGTCCAGGTTTGAGGTAGGTGGCAAAAGAAATAATAGCACAGGTTTCGATGCTTTTATATATGCAGAGAGAGATATTTACCGGCCGGGAGAAAAAATAAACTTCTCTGTTATAATTCGGGACAGGCAATGGCATTCGCCGGGTGATGTTCCCCTGAAAATGAAATTCCTTATGCCCAATGGGAAAGAGTTAAAAGCATTTCGAAAAAATCTCAATGAGGAAGGATCGGTAGCAGGAGAAATTGATATTTCCTCTTCAGCTATCACTGGCAGTTACACCCTGGAAGTTTATACGTCGAATGATATTTTGCTGGAAGCAAAAAATTTTTCGGTTGAAGAATTTGTTCCGGATAGAATCCGTGTACAAACAAAACTGGATAAGGAGTTCCTGAAAACGGGAGAGTCCACTAACTTATCCATTAATGCCATGAATTTTTTTGGACCTCCGGCTGCCAACAGGAATTATGAATTGGAAATTCAGGTAAAACAAAAAGCATTTGCGCCGGAAAAATTTAAGGATTTCGAATTTAGTCTGGCCAACCAGAATAGCTTTTTCGATAAGCAAATAAAAGAAGGGAAAACTGATGCAGAAGGCAATGCTTCCGAATCATATACAGTGCCGGCGATTTATAGTAATATGGGCTTGGTACAATCTGATTTTTATACCACCGTTTTTGATGAAACCGGGAGGCCGGTAAGCCGGGCCACTTCAGTTGATATATTTACACAAGATGTTTTTTACGGTATAAAACACGATTGGTTTTTTTATTACCCGCTTAATCAGCCAGTCAAATTTCAATTGGTGTCAGTAAATAAAGAAGGAAGTATAACTAACTCTACGGCAAAAATTCAGGTTATAAAACACGAATACAGAACTGTACTTACTAAAAGTGGCAGGTATTTCCGATATGACTCACAAAAAGAAGACAAGATGGTTGTTGAAAACCAGGTTAGCGTCGGCAACAATACAGTTTATTCGTTTATTCCCCGTTCCCCGGGCGACTACGAACTCAGAATTTATCGGCCAGGATCAAACAATTATGTGAGCAGAATTTTTTACAGTTATGGTAATTGGGGAGGCAACAACAATTCATTTGAAGTGAACAATGAGGGAAATATTGAAATTGAATTGGATAAAAAATCTTACTTAAGTGGCCATGAAGTAAAGGCATTATTTAAAACACCTTTCAATGGCAAAATGCTGGTGACAATGGAAACGGATCATGTATTATCCTATCAATATGCTGATGTCAGTAACCGGAATGCAAGTCTTGATCTGAAACTCACCGGCGAACATTTGCCTAATGTATACATCACTGCTACTTTAATAAAACCCCACGAGGTGTCAGATATTCCGCTAACGGTAGCACATGGATTTAAGAACGTAAATGTAGAAGAGAAAAGTAGAAAGATAGAAATGGAGATTGTATCTCAACAATCGGTTCGCTCCAAAACCCAGCAGAAAGTAAAGGTAAAAGCTACTCCGGGAAGTTATGTAACCTTGTCAGCAGTGGATAATGGTGTATTACAAGTGTCGGATTTCAAAACACCTGATCCTTATCAATATTTTTATCAGAAAAGAGCGTTGCAGGTTTCGGCCTATAATCTTTATCCATTGTTGTTTGCTGAGGTAAGAGCAAGACTAAGCAGTACGGGTGGTGACGGTGAATTAAGCATGGATAAAAGAGTGAATCCTATGCCGGCGAAAAGAATTAAAGTAGTAAGCTATTGGAGCGGTATTAAAAAAGCGAATGGAAATGGTGAAGCTGACTTCGAATTTAATATACCACAATTTAGCGGAGAGATCCGCCTGATGGCCGTTTCATATAAAGGCCGGAATTTTGGCGCTGCGGACAAAACTATGACAGTGGCGGATCCCATTGTGATCAGTGCTGCACTGCCAAGGTTTTTAAGCCCCGGTGATACCGTACTTGTTCCGGTATCTCTTAGCAATACAACTGATAAAAAAGGAAATGTAACAGCCAGCATCAATACGGATGGATCAATACAAGTAATGGGTGCAAATAAGCAGGGCCTGACACTGAACGCGAAAAGTGAAGGAAAAGCAACATTTAGTGTGGTTGCTAATTCAGCATTAGGCCTTGGTAAAGTGAAGATCAGCGTTAATGGTTTGGGTGAAAATTTTGAAGACATCACCGAAATTTCTGTTCGTCCCCCTTCAACCCTTCAAAAAATCACCGGAAGCGGATCTGTCAATGGCGGTTCGTCGCAGAAACTGAACATCGGCCTGGGTGATTTTTTGGCTGGAAGTACTGATTATAGTTTATCTGTAAGTCGTTCACCCGTTCTGGAATGGGGTGAGCAACTCCGTTATTTATTACAATATCCGTACGGATGTACGGAGCAAGTGGTATCAGCGGCATTTTCTCAATTATACTATGGAGATATGGCCAGCCTTGTATCTAAGAACAGCAGCCGTGAATTCAATGCAAATAGCAATATCCTTGAAGCGATAAGAAAAATAAAAATGCGGCAGCTTTACAATGGATCGATTACGCTATGGGACGGGCAAGGGAAGGAAGATTGGTGGACTACTATATATTCAGCTCATTTTTTACTGGAAGCAAGAAAGGCGGGTTTTGATGTTGACAATAGTTTATTGGAAACCATGTTAAGTTATATCAGCAACCGGTTGAAAAATAAAGAAACGATAATTTATTATTACAACCGCACACAGAATAAGAAAATAGCTCCTAAAGAAGTAGCGTACGGATTGTATGTACTGTCCCTGGCCGGCCGCACCAATGTTCCGGCCATGAATTATTATAAAGCCAGGCCCGAAATCCTCGCTTTGGATAGCCGGTATTTATTATCTGCAGCCTATGCAACTGCCGGTGACAAAAAATCATTTGTTTCCTTGTTGCCATCCACATTTGCAGGCGAAGAATCGGTACCTCAAACAGGAGGAAGTTATTATTCCGATGTTCGGGATGAAGCTATTGCTTTGAATGCCCTGATTGATGTTGATCCTGGCAATGCTCAAATACCTGTGATGGCAAAGCATGTAAGTAATAAATTAAAGACACGCCAATGGCTGAGTACGCAGGAAAGGTCATTCGCCGTGCTGGCATTGGGTAAACTGGCAAGAGCAACGAATAATACGACTGCAACAGCGGAAATAAAAGCAAATGGAAAGTTTGTGGCCAAAGTAGATGGAGGACAGTGGAAAGCTGATAAGTTGGCATTGAAAGGAACCGACGTTGAAATAACCACAAAAGGGAAAGGCATAATTTATTATTTCTGGCAAGCAGAAGGCATTAGTGCCAGTGGAAGTTACAAAGAAGAGGACAGTTACCTGAAAGTGAGAAAAAGTTTTTTTGACCGATTTGGTAAACCTCTACCTGGCAATGAGTTTAAGCAAAATGAGCTGATCATTGTGCAGATCACCCTGGAAAAATCCTTTTCAACTATTATCGAAAATGTGGTGATTACTGATTTGTTGCCGGCGGGATTTGAAATTGAAAATCCCCGGACCAAAGACATTCCAGGCATGGATTGGATAAAAGATGCCTCAGCACCTACGGCCGTGGATGTGAGGGATGACAGGCTTCATCTTTTTGTTGATTTGCAAAAAAATAAGCAAACTTATTATTATGCAGTGCGGGCAGTATCACCTGGAAAATTTAAAATGGGACCAGTAAGTGCAGACGCCATGTACAACGGGGAGTATCATTCCTACCATGGCGCCGGCATAATAAGGATAACACAATAAAAAAAATTGATGCTTATCAGCAGGACCTGGTCAGTTTACTGTACGGATGATGCCATCCTGCCATTTAAGAAAGTATAAATTTTTGTTTTCAAAATAGTCCAGCTCCATGTTTTTCCGATTGATGACCGGTTGAATGTCGAAGTCGGTAAAAACATTGTCTAGCTTATTACCCAGGTTGGAAGCAAGATCGTTACCGTATTTTAATAGCAATTTTGCAAATTTCCAGGTTACCTCATAACCCCGGTAAACCATATCGCTGGGTCTTGCATACATGGTGTTGTTAAATTGCGTAGCAATGCCCTGGCTAATCTTATCCGTTTTAATGTTGTTAAAGGGCGTGCTGTAAATTATTTCAAGCCCTTTAAATTCCGGTTTCGAAAAATCTTTTATGCTTTCCCATGTAGGCATTCCTATAATGGTAAGCGGGTATTGTTTATTAATGGAAGCAAGTTGAGATGCCAGGTTTTTTCCAAAATTAATATCGAGGCTTCCTGCAATGCAGAGGGTACTGCGGTCTGATGACAGGTGAGGTATTAGTTGGTCCGATGTAAAATTATTACTGAGTTCAACGTATTTTATTTTTAACGGCAGGTCTGTTGTTCTTTTACTGTACTCCGTAAAGATCTCTTTTATCGGGTTGTCAATTCCTCCTTTTCTCCTGAAAACGACAACAGGGTTAATGGCATAGTATTTTTGAACAAAATTATAGATGCCCTCACATTGTGTTCTCAATGTTGGGTTCAGCATAATAAAATAGGGATTGGCAGAAGTGCCGGCATCATTAGGCACTGTAGTATTTATAATTGGAATTTTTTTCTTTAACGCAGTTTCTGATAATAGTCTCACTTCATTTGAACTGCAGTTGGCAATGATGACGGAAACATCTCTTAATTCAGGACTGTTTAATTGTTGTTGCAGGGTTTTGGTGGCCGATCTTGTATCATAAATAAAAACTTCCAGCTTCACACCTTCTTTATTAAGCGAGTCAAGGGCTATTGTTGCTCCTTCATAAAATTCAAGACCAGAGTTTATGAATTTTGGAAAAACATTTTTTGCATATTTATACTCATTGTTGTCATCGAATGCGGAATCAAGATATAAGGGGGCAAATATGGCAATTTTATTTTTTTTTATCGCTGAATCTTGCTGTGCCTTTGAGATAAAAGCTGCAACCAACAATACACTAAGCACCAGGAAAGATTTCTTCATCATTTTCTTTTTTAGCCGTTGGTAAAATTTTTACTGATCCTATACCAACAAGGGTTAATTATTCCCATTCAATTGTAGCCGGTGGTTTACTGCTGATATCATAAACAACCCGGTTGATCCCTTTTACATTATTAATAATTTCATTGGAAATATTTGCCAGAAATTCATAGGGCAAATGAGACCAATCTGCTGTCATACCATCTACACTTGTTACTGCTCTCAAGGCCAGTGTAAACTCATATGTTCTTTCATCCCCCATCACGCCTACGCTTTTTACCGGTAGCAAGATTGCACCTGCCTGCCAGATAGTTGCATACAATTGCTGGTCTTTTAAGCCTTTAACATAAATATGGTCTGCTTCTTGCAACAATTGTACCTTTTCCTCAGTTACTTCCCCCAATATGCGGATTGCAAGTCCGGGACCAGGAAATGGGTGGCGATTGATCATTTCAGATGGAATTCCTAATTCCCGGCCTACTTTTCTTACTTCATCTTTAAAAAGGGATCGCAGGGGTTCTACTAATTCCAGGTGCAGGTGTTCAGGAAGGCCCCCAACATTATGGTGGGATTTTATATTTACCGATGGTCCATGAACAGAAACACTTTCAATCACATCAGGATAAATAGTACCCTGCCCCAGCAACCCTACACCCTCAATTTTTTTTGCTTCTTCCTGGAAAATATCAATAAACAAACTTCCGATCACTTTTCGCTTGGCTTCGGGATCTTCCTTGCCTGCCAGTCCATCATAAAATCGCTGCCTGGCATCAATCCCCTTTACATTCAATCCTAACTGAGCGTAAGTTTTTAATACGGTTTCAAATTCATTTTTTCTTAATACGCCGTTATCAACAAAAATTCCTGAAAGCCTGTCACCAATAGCCTTATGGATCAGGGTAGCAGCCACAGTAGAATCCACCCCGCCACTCAATGCCATCACCACTTTCCTGTTTCCGATCTGTTTTTTTAATAACTCCACGGAATCAGTAATAAAATGTGCCGGCGTCCAATCCTGCAGGCAATGGCAGATATTGATCAAAAAATTATTGATCACTTTTTTGCCTTCTGTGGTGTGATAAACTTCCGGGTGAAATTGAACTCCGTACAAAGGAAATGAAGAGGCAGAACCGGGTTCAGATTCCTGAGCCATATTTTCTTTTGCCTGAGTTTCATCTGCAGATTTTTTAAATGCGGCAACGGGAATACTTTCCGTATCAGCCAATAGTTCAAAATTTTCCGGTAACCTTTTTATCGTATCGCTATGGCTCATCCAGGCCTGGCTTTGTTCCGAAACATCTTTTAATAATGGATCAGATTTTTTCAGGTGCAAGCGGGCACGTCCATATTCTCTTTTGTCACTTTTTTCTACCAGGCCTCCGTAGCGCTTAGCAGCAAGCTGCGCACCATAACATATGCCCAGCACCGGCACCTTTTTTATAAAAGCCTCCACATTTACATCCGGAGCATTTTCTTCATTTACAGAACAGGGAGAACCGGAAAGTATTATGCCCTTTAAGCCCGGCTCAAAAACAAAAGGTTTCAGATAGGGGATTATCTCACAATAAACATTTGCTTCTCTGACAGCACGGGCAATTAGTTGGGTGTATTGGGAACCAAAATCGAGGATCAGTATTTTTTCAGTCATGGCCGCGAAGGTAAAAAAAGGATTTGGGTTTCCTGAGGATGGTTTTAATCCGGTTTATTTGATGAACTAGCCTAACTAAAAACTACGAAACCGAAGGAAGGAATTGATGATGAAAAGCCGGCCTGGCTTTATTTATTGTTCTTGATAAAATCTTCCTGTTCAAAAATTTCCACTTGCGGTAAATTTCGTCTTTTTGTTTCCGTTTGAAATTTGCGGAATTGTTTTTTACTTTTTTTACTCAGGGCGGTATTCATGATTCCGTTCAGCGTTATTTTAACCAAATAATTCACGGCGGAGCGGTCTCTCAGCCGGACAAAAAAAACGGGGTTGCTCTTATCGCTGTTTTTATTTTTTACAATGGTGTTTACCAGGAAATTTTTTATGCCTGATAAAAACGTCCGCTTATCGCTATCTCCCTTTTCTAATATTCTTACTTTCAAATCGTGATAAAACATGTCAATTTCTCCAAAAGCCATTTGTTCCCTGCCCACAACCAGCATGGTAAGGGTATCCAATTGTCCGGACTTCAGTTCAGCTGAAGCAAGGGGCTTCAATATGGGATTTAATATAGTAAGATCTATAGGGCTCATTTGCACCTTCATTAAAAAGCCGCCCAGTGTATCGGTATAGGATTCTTTGACCAATAATTTAGTGTAGATACTGTCTCCTATATAACCGGAAAAACGCATACTCAGGCTATCTGTATCACCCAGGTCAAAATTTCGAACTGGTGTCATTAGTCCATTCAACCTGTCAACAGTAATTTTTCCGGGCTGATTAGTTTTTTCATTCCATTCTTCATAATCTACATGGGCATTGGCCAGCCTTATTGTATCAACTAATAAATGAATGGGAATTTTTTTGAGCATATTAACCGGTAACAAGCGGATTTCTCCCTGCCGGCGGGGTTGCCGTTTATCCCTGAAATCGGTTAAAAGAACATCAGAAATTTTAAGAGTTCCCAAATCCAGGATACTATCTTTTATATACCTGTCTATATCAAAAGGACCCATATCAATTGCACCGGTCCTCAGGGTCATATAATCGGTTTGATAGGTGGAGGTAGCTATAAATTCTTCTTTATTTTTAGAAGGGCGGTAGGAAAACGAATCAGTTGAAAGGATCCGTGAAGTTTTATCATAAGAAGTGTTGAACCAATTAAACTGGTTATTCACATCATGGTAACTGCCAGTTAGATTTTCAAGGCGAAACGACGTATTTTTTATTATTAGTTCACGGAGCTTCAATAATGTATTGCTATTCATTGAAAAGTTGTTCAACTTTCCTGATTCAATAACCAGTTTTCCCATTTTCTTGCCCAGGCTGTCAACAACAAATTTTTCCGCATCAAGATTTGATATTACACCTTTCCAGGTCAAGGGTCCCTTATCATCCGGATGAAATTCGAGATCCTTAAAATCAACTTTCAATTTCCCTTCGCCGGCGTCGAAAATTTTTCCATTCGCATCAGCATACCTGAATTTATGAAGCGATAATTGAAGCTTATCAGCAGTAACAACAGACGCGGATTGAGACCGGATACTAAGTCCGGTAAGATCAAAAACTTTGTCACTGCCTTCCCAGGTTATCCTGGAAACCCCCTGCTCCTTGTTTAGGTTAATTTGCAAAACTGGTTGATATATTGATAACTTGCCAACCTTTCCTTCCGGCCATTTCGTTTTGGAGCTATCACCTTTGGTCATGCTGATCTTTACATCCGGATTATAAATATGTATTTCGCCTGCGTTAATTTTCCCATTTAATATTTCATTGATATCCGGCGAAATTTTTAATTGCGGTATACTGACATTTATTGAATCAACATTGTCGCTATTCTTAAAACGTACATTATTAAATGATGAGAGATGATGGTCTGTAACTGCAAATGACCCGATAGCCAAATTGACCTGGCCATTGGTAAAAAGAAATTCATTTCCGGCCGCAATTAATCCCGAAATAAATGGATTCTTCCCCGGTGCGGTTGAAAGTTCATCTGCTTCCAATTTTTCAAGGAATACAGAAATTTTTTTGTTTCCCGTATTGGCGAGTAGCCGGGTATTGGAACCTTGTATTCTTTTTAATGAAAATGTGGGGGAATTCTTACTGCCCTGAGCAGACAAATCAGAAAGCCTGATGTCTGCCTTTGCCCAGCTTAATCCACCAATGCTGGTTTGCAGGATATCATCATTTATGATCATGGAATGGATATTCACTGATTCGGCCTTGATAGCAATGGCATTTTTATTTTTTATCTCTATCTGTCCTGCCACAAATTTATTCTCCGTGCCTCCGCCGGTAAAATTCACATTGGTTAGGTTGGCAGTAATATCCCCCATGTGGAAAGATCCTTTCTTAAAAAAAAGTGCAGTAACTGATCGTTGAATACTATTTAATTTCCGGGAACCCACCAATTGCCTTCCGAGTACAGAAAGATTTGCATTTTCTAATTGTAAACGGGCGTTGTTCCTAAATACAAGATTGATATTTCCATTGTTGACATGCAAATTCTCCAATTGCATAAAGTTTCCGATACCTGATAAGGTTTGAAAAACATCCTGGGAATTACTACGTTTATCTGGCGCCATTCTATAATCTATTACCGGGCTAAATAATGTGACTTCCCGGGCTTTCAGTTTTTGCTCCAGCACAAGTTCATCCCAGGAAAGACCCTGTAATTCAAAAAGGGGCATCCGGAGACTGTTTGTAACCTTATTGTTTTTCAATTCCTGGTAAGCAAAATTGCTGAGGCTTATCCGGTTATTGTTTAGCAGGATGCTGTCAAACTGTATTGAGTAACTGCTGTCCCGCAAAAAATTTTCATAATTGCGGATGGCCATAGCAAATTTTTCTACGGTTAAAGGTTGCGGCCCCTCTTTTTTGATCTGCAAACCTTGTAATTCAAAATTATTGTGGTCGGAGGTAAATGAACTGGGTTTACCTTCCCTCATCGTGTTAATATCAAATGATCCGTTCTCCACAACCACAAAAGCAAGTTGCATTTCTCCCGTTAGTTCCTGTATCAGATCATTTAACTTGGGAAGAGATTTGACAGGACCACTTCTTTTTTCGAGGGCTACGTCGAGACGGAACCGGGGGTTGATGCAATAAACTGAATCTGCTTTAATGATCTCATTATGATAAAGCGTTGCGAAATCAATATTAGTCATTTGCAGTTTATCGAAAAAAATACTGAACGAATTATTGGAGCTGTCACCTTTGGTAGCTACCATGGTGCAACTATCAAATTCTACCATTTTGTTCAAGATATTGATTCGGAAATTGCTAAAGCTTAGGCGATGGCGCCCATCCGGAAATAGAATGTTTTGATTATAGGTTCTCAACGCCACATTATCGCTGAATAATATTTTTCTTTCACTGGCCGGTTTGGTTGTATCTACTTGCAGATTATCTAAATGGAGGCTAATATTTGTAATAACCAAAGGAGGTTCATCCGACCTCATTTTATTTATCAGGGAAAACTTGCCGTTGTCTATCTGGAATCGATCTACTTTCAAAACATCCAGGGCATCCTGGATGGAATTATAGATCTTACCCATTTCCTGGGGTATAGAAAGGCTGGTGTCCGAGGCGCCGGTTGTATCTTTTATTGATCGTAATCTGGTTACACTGATGTCGGGATTCATCAGGTGGATAGAGTCAATTAATATCCGTTTTTCAAAAATTAACGGAAGAATTTCTTTGATCCGTATATCAATTCTGTCTACACTGAACTGGTAGGAGGTGGCTGCGGAAGTATCGGCGGAATAAAAAATACTTTTGCGCAATTGCATGTCATAATTGAACCAGTTGAATTTGAATTTATGGATCTTCAGTTTGAGTTTGTTGTTGGACTGGGAGCTTACCATCTCCTCTACCAGGCCTTCGGCATGGTGGATAAACCAGAAATGAAACGACGTCATTAAGACCAGGATGACGCCCAGTATAAAAGCGGTGATTTTTAAAAATTTTGTAGATATGCGTTTTACAGTCAAGGTCCGGAAGGAATTAATTGTGAATTTACTACAATTTCACGGGGTAAAGAATATAATGATGGCTATTGATTAAATTAACTTTTTGAGAGGAAGAGAATATTGATTCAGGCCGTGAAAAGCGTTACGCCTCCCTGGGGCCTACTTAAAATGATCATCCAGGTGATCGGCCCAATACCCAATGTCCTTTATGAGGTTTATAAATTCATCATAGTCCATCCCTTCAATATCTCTTTCAGCAATGGCACATAATAAACCCATTTTAGCATTTGAGCTCACCTTAATTCCCATATGAAGATTATTTAATTCCAAAGCCTTTTGGAAAATGGCCAGTTTATTTTTCTCATCTCCGGGAATAGTAATAATCGGTGAGATGCAGCGGATAAATGTTCGTTCCGTGTTTTGTCCCGTTTCAAATGTGGTAAGAAATACCTCAATTGTGCTGGCACCTCTGCTAAAATACCACGCATTTGTTTTTTTATTATAAATGGCATCGGCTGTGGTGCCTATGTCTTTGCATAAACGGCCAATATATGCCCTGGCAAATTCAATGGTTGACATGGTATAAATTAAATGTCTGCTTTATTGTAATCTGATAGGGTGAAACGAGCCGAAAAGAAATAGTTCAAATTTTCCAGGTAAATGAATCCAAAGCCCATTAGCTTACCCCAGAGCCATTATTAATGGGTTCATCGGGGTTTACAAATTTCAATTGGCCTCCGGCATCTTCAGCCATCAGGATCATACCATTGCTTTCAATGCCCCTCATTTTTCTTGGGGCCAGGTTGGTAACCACTACTACTTGTTTGCCTATAATAGAAGAAGGTTGAAAATGGAGAGCAATGCCCGAAACGATCGTTCTTTTTTCAAAGCCCAGGTCCACTTCCAGTTTCAATAACTTGTCAGCCTTGTCCACTTTCTCGGCGGCAATAATAGTGGCAACTTTGAGGTCAAGTTTTGCAAAATCTTCATACTGTATCTGCGGTTTGTCAGTAATTGATGGTGCCTCTCCGGCAGGCTCCTTATCACCAATTTCTGACTGTGGTTGTGTACCAGTAACTTCTACGTTCTGAGTTGCTGAATCTGCCTTCACCAATCCTGATTTTAATTTATCCACCTGTGCCTTTATTTCTGCATCTTCAATTTTTCTAAATAATAATTGCGGCTCTCTTAAACTATATCCTACACTCAGCAATTTTAGCTGGCCAGCATTTTTCCAATCCAGCATTTTATCCACTACTTTCATCATGTGCAACATTTTTTGAGCTGTTGCCGGAAGAAATGGATTGACCATTACGGTAAGATTAGCGGTTAATTGTAAACACAGGTGAATGCAATTGTCGATACTTTTTTGCGGAGTTATTTCACCTATGCCACCCATGATTGAAGGGGAGCTTAAAGGCCCGATTTTTTTTGCTACAATCCAGGGTTCCTTTTCCTGCATGTATTTGTTGCCTTTCCTTGACAGATCGATCACTTCAAACAGGGCATCACGAAACTTATATTGTTCAAGCAAGCTTTCAATTTTTTCTTTGGCCGCCTTTATTTCTGCGATGATCGCTTTGTCTTTATCGTCCAGTATATCTTCATGAAGCCTGGGAACTTTGCCGTTGCAGAGTTTATGCATCAACACCCAGGTACGATTTACAAAATTGCCAAAGATAGATACCAGCTCACTGTTATTCCTGTCCTGGAAATCTTTCCAGGTGAAATCATTATCCTTTGCTTCGGGTGCATTGGCACATAACACATAACGCAAGACATCTTCACAGCCATGGAAATCTTTTATATATTCATTTACCCATACAGCCCAGTTGCGGCTGGTGGAAACTTTTTCCCCTTCTATATTTAAAAACTCATTGGCAGGAACATTATCCGGTAACACAAAATCACCATGCGCTTTGAGCATAGCCGGAAAAATAATACAGTGAAATACAATATTGTCTTTGCCGATAAAATGAACAAGCTTGGTATCTTCCTTGCACCAGTAGTCAGCCCATTGCTCAGTCAATATTTTTGTGGCGCTGATATATCCAATGGGTGCATCAAACCATACATATAAAACCTTGCCTCCTCCGCCTTCGGGGGCTGGAGGGTTGGGAACTTTAATTCCCCAATTACTGTCCCTTGTCATGGCCCGGGACTGCAGCCCACTATCCAGCCAGCTTTTACACTGACCATACACATTATTCTTCCACTCTTTGTGGTCTTCAAGGATCCATTTTTTTAACCAGTCTTCATAGTTCTGCAATGGAAAATACCAGTGTGTTGTTTTCTTTTTTACCGGTACCGCGTCACTCAGCGTACTTCGGGGGTTTATCAGTTGTTCAGGTGATAAGCTACTGCCGCATTTTTCACATTGATCTCCATAAGCGGCAGGATTGGCGCAAACCGGGCAAGTACCGGTAATATAACGATCGGCTAAAAAGGTATTTGTTTTTTCATCGTAATACTGTTCTGTTTCTTTTTCTTCAAAAACACCATCCTCATACATTTTTTTAAAGAAGGCTGCCGCCGTTTCGTGGTGAATTTTATCCGATGTTCTTGAATAAATGTCGAAAGAAATACCCATTTGTTCAAAGCTTTCTTTAATGATAGCATGGTATTTATCGACTACTTGTTGCGGGGAAATACCTTCTTTCAACGCACGGATGGTGATAGGTACTCCATGCTCATCGCTGGCACATATAAATTTTATATCTCTTTTTTGTGCCCGCTGATAGCGGGTATATATATCCGCAGGAATATATACGCCGGCCATATGGCCAATGTGAACCGGGCCGTTAGCATAGGGGAGGGCAGCGGTAACTAAGTAACGTTTGAAATCTGTCATGTAACTATCCGGTAATGATTAGCTTGCAAAAATACCGGAATAGAGTGCATTGCCCAAACTCTATCATGCCAGGATGGTGATTACTCATGAAGGATTTAAAAAAATAGTTCTGCCACATCTTTATTTATAGTGAAAAGCAGGTGCACCTTTCAACCGGGATGGCAGGTTTCCTACATTTATTTTTATTTTTCAACTTCATATATAGCCTTCACGGTTTTTACCAATGAATCAGGCGTTACAGAAATACTATCAATACCGAGATCAACTAAAAATTGAGCAAAGTCAGGAAAGTCTGAAGGCCCCTGTCCGCAGATACCTACTTTTACATTATTCTTTTTAGCTGTATCAATCAGCATCTTCAACATGGATTTTACAGCCGGATTTCTTTCGTCATATAAATGAGCCACCAGCGATGAATCCCGGTCCAGGCCCAGGGTTAATTGTGTCAGGTCATTTGAGCCAATTGAAAATCCGTCGATGTGCTTTGAAAATTGGTCAGCAAGTAAAATATTCGATGGTATTTCTGCCATTAAAAATATTTCCAGTTGTTCTTTGCCCCGCTGAAGGCCGTATTCTTTCATTACATCCTGCACCTTTATTAATTCTTCCACCGTTCTGCAAAAAGGAACCATAACCACAACATTGCTTAATCCCATTTCTTCGCGGACTCTCCTGATGGCTTTGCACTCCAGGCCAAATGCTTCTTTGTATTTATCTGAATAATACCGGCTGGCACCTCTCCACCCGATCATTGGGTTTTCTTCATGCGGTTCAAAATATTTCCCCCCAAGCAGGTTATAATATTCATTGCTTTTAAAATCGCTGAAGCGAACAATAACCTTGTTGGGATAAAAGGCAGCAGCGATTTTCGCAATGCCATAGCTTAATCGCTGGATAAAAAAATCCTCTTCATTGTCAAAACCTCTGGTCAATGTTTTTATAGCAGCGCTAAGTTCCTCATCGTTCAATTCCGTATGTTTTAACAAAGCCATGGGGTGAACCTGGATATAATTGTTAATGATAAATTCTTCTCTTGCCAGGCCCACTCCTGCATTGGGTAGATGGGAGAATCGAAAAGCCATTCCGGGGGAGGCTACATTCAGCATAATGGGCGTTTTCAATTTGGGCAGATCTTTCAGATCGGTTTCTATTTTTTTAAACGGAATGATGCCTTCGTAGATAATGCCTTCATCTCCTTCACCACAGGACGCCGTGACAAGCTGGCCACTGCTTAAGATTTCAGTTGCATTGCCGCAACCAACAATAGCAGGTACTCCTAATTCTCTGGCCACGATTGCAGCATGGCAGGTGCGGCCGCCTTTATTAGTAATGATGGCCGATGCTTTTTTCATGATGGGTTCCCAATCGGGATCGGTCATATCAGTTACCAGTATATCACCTTCCTGGAATTCATGTCCATCAGTAACCCGTTTATCCAATGAAAATAAAATGGAGGCTTTCCCGGCACCGATTTTATCACCCACAGCAATCCCTTTAAATAGGACTTTACGTGGTGAACTTTCGTCCATGATATACTCTGTAATTTTTGAAAAATCTTTTTGGGAGTGAATGGTTTCCGGTCTGGCCTGTACGATGAATAATTCTCTTGTCAATCCATCAACAGCCCACTCTACATCCATCGGACACCAATGGCCCTTGAGATCCGTATAATATTTTTCAATTTGTGATACCCATTTTGCCAGTTGGAGTATTCGGTCATCCTTCAGACAATAGCGTTGTTGTAAGGGTTTTTCCACCTGAATGATCTGAACTCGTTCATCGGGATTGTCACCATACACCATCATCTTATCTTTTATGCCCAATTTTTTTTCAATGATGCTGTTAAACCCATGTAGCAGGGTGGGTTTAAAAACAATGTATTCATCCGGGGATACCGAGCCCTGAACGATCATTTCACCCAGGCCGTAAGAAGCGTTTATAACCACTACGTCTTTAAACCCACTTTCTGTATCCAATGAAAAAGCAACACCCGAAGCGCCAAGGTCTGAGCGGACCATTTTTTGAATACAAACTGAAAGACCTATTGAAAAATGATCGTAACCAAAACTATGGCGATAACTAATGGCACGGTCCGTAAATAAAGAAGCAAAACAATTTCGTACAGCATTGATAAGGGAAGCGGGCCCTCTTACATTAAGATATGTTTCCTGCTGACCGGCAAAGGAAGCATCTGGAAGATCTTCTGCTGTTGCTGATGAACGAACAGCAACGTCCGTTTCATCCTGGTCATATATTTTTGATAGTTCATAATATTTTTCAATGATCATTTTACTCAATTCCTGTGGGAATTTGGAGTTTTTGACCAACTGGCGCACCTGCAGTCCCCCTCTTCTGAGGGATTCTATATCATCAAAGTGGATACCATTAATAATGGAATGAATGGAATCGTCCAGGTTGTTTTCCTTAATGAAAGTTTGGTAGGCTGCAACAGTAATAATGAATCCGCCAGGTATTTTTATTCCAAGTTTAGTGAGGTGTTGAAGCATCTCTCCCAGGGATGCATTTTTACCACCCACCCATTCAAGATCATTTAACCCTACTTCATGCAGGTTGGCAAGGAAATCACTTTTTTTCATACGGTCGTTAATTTTGGCAAATAAAAGTATACGGCAATCGGAGTTCTTCTCAGAACTAACACAAATTAATAGAAAGGTTGGATTAATGCAACTAGGCCCAACCTGGAAGAACTATTTATGAAAATCAGTACCAGGTGATTCAATAAAGTGAAGTGTGTGGGGGAAATATCGCAGGAATTACCTCCATTTCCAATTAATTCTCCGATGTTTGCTTAGTCTGGAGTTTGTGCGATTAATATCTTTACAAGGAAAGAAATTATTGGGGAACCTAAAGCATTTTTCAATTTTGATCTTATGATAAACAGGAGAAAATTTTTGAAGCGTAGTACAACGACGGGGCTGGTCTTAGGATCGCTTGGTCTAGGTTCATGCCAGTCACTTGTAAAACCTACAAACGAAATTAATACCAGCCACGAAGGTCAAACCATGCCGGATGAGTTTGAGTTAAATGAAATTACAATTGATGAATTGCAAAAAAATATGGAAAGTGGCGCTTATTCATCCCGGTCTGTTACGGAGTTATATTTGAAACGCATCGATACTATTGATAAAAATGGTTATGCACTAAATGCAGTGATAGAAATAAATCCGGACGCTGTTATGATAGCTGATGAAATGGATAAGGAAAGAAAGGCAGGCAAGGTGCGCAGTAAGCTTCACGGCATTCCGGTTTTAATAAAGGATAATATAGATACGGCCGATAAAATGATGACAACCGCCGGGTCCCTGGCATTAGAAGGACATCGGGCAAACAATGATGCCTTTATTATAAAGAAATTGAGAGCAGCCGGTGCGGTGCTATTAGGAAAAACAAACCTGAGTGAATGGGCCAATTTCAGGTCAAACAGGTCATCCAGCGGATGGAGTAGCAGGGGAGGGCAAACAAAAAATCCGTGTGTGTTAAACCGTAACCCCTGTGGTTCCAGTTCGGGCTCAGGTGTAGCTGTAGCAGCTAATCTTTGTACGATTGCTATCGGTACCGAAACGGACGGATCAATTATTGCCCCTTCTTCTTTCAATGGTATCGTGGGTATAAAACCAACCGTTGGTCTATGGAGTCGCACCGGCATTATACCTATTTCAAAAACGCAAGATACCGCGGGCCCTATGGCAAGAACGGTAAAAGATGCAGCCATATTATTAGCGTTGCTGGCAGGTATTGATGAAGCGGATACAATAACAAGTGAAAGCAGGGATAAGGTAAAAAAAGATTACACACAGTTTTTGGATAGTAATGGTTTGGAGGGTAAAAGAATTGGCATTGAAAAATCTTTTTTGAAAGGACATGAGGGAGTGGCTGGCCTTTATAAACAGGCTATAGAAATATTAAAGAGCAAAGGGGCAACAATTGTTGAAGTGGAATTATTAAAGCAAACTAATAAGTTGGGGGATGATGAGTTTGCAGTTTTACAATATGAGTTTAAGGATGGGCTCAACCGGTATCTTACAACAGCCGGTGCAGGAGTAAAATCATTGGCAGAAGTTATTGCCTTTAATAAAAACAATGAAGCAAAAGCAATGCCCTGGTTTAAGCAGGAAACATTGGAGAGCAGTGAAGCCAAAGGTGGATTGGATAGCAAAGAATACATAGATGCATTGAGATCAACACTTGGATCCCGGAAAATAATAGACGATTTGATGCGTGATCAAAAACTGGATGCAATAGCTGGCACCAGCATAGGGCCAGCCAATTGCATTGATCTTGTCAACGGAGATTATGGAACGGGATTTTATTTTTGTCCTCCGGCTGCTATGGCAGGCTACCCCCATATTACTGTTCCAATGGGTAACGTGCATGAACTTCCGGTTGGTCTTTCCTTTATTGCCGGCGCTTATAAAGAAGGTGAGTTGTTGACAATTGCTTATGCATATGAACAGGCATCAAAAAAAAGAGCAGCTCCAAAATTTTTAAAAACTATTGAGAGTTAAATTCCTTAGCTGGTTTTTAGGTAATAAAAAAAATATTCTTTACCACGAAAATTTCTGAACAGTATTCAGGAAAACAGGTGTAATTCATAGTACAATAATTAATTCATGATCAAAACTCCCCCGTATTTAAAAAAAGGTGATACCATTGGGATCATTTGTCCGGCCGGGTATATGGCAATGGAAAAAGTAAATGAATGTATCCGGGTGTTACAAGAGGAATGGGGTTATAAAGTAAAAATTGGAAGGACAGTAGGCAGCGATTCTGCTAATTATTTCTCAGGAACCGACGAAGAAAGATTGGATGACTTTCAGCAAATGATGGATGATGATGAAGTGCAGGCTTTACTGTGCGCAAGAGGCGGCTACGGTATGGGAAGAATCATTGATCATATCAATTTTAAAAAATTTAGAAAACAACCGAAATGGATTATTGGCTACAGTGATATCACTGTTTTGCATACACATCTTTATTCCAATTATTATATTTCTTCATTGCATGCCCCTATGGCGGCTGCCTTTAATGATGCCGGATATTTAAACAAGTATGTACAATCATTAAAGAATGCATTAGAAGGTAAGTGGGCTAAATATAGCTGTGAACCAAATGAACTTAACCGTACCGGCGAGGCTATTGGTGAATTGGTGGGTGGCAACCTGGCTTTGCTGGCGAATGTTGTGGGAACGGATTCTGATTTGAAAACAAGAGGCCGTATTTTATTTATTGAAGATATTGGCGAATACCTCTATAATGTGGACCGGATGTTTTATCAACTAAAACGAAGTGGTAAATTATCCAAATTAGCCGGGTTGATCATTGGCGGATTCACTGATATGAAGGATACAGACCGGCCTTTTGGAAAAGCAGTATATGAACTTATTAAGGATGTAATGAAAGAATATAATTTTCCTGTTTGTTTTGGTTTCCCGGTCAGTCATGATAAAGAGAACTACGCTTTGAAGATCGGCGCTGGCTATAAATTAAAAGTAGGAAAGAATAAAGTTCTATTGGAAGAATAATAAAACCGCCCGGATCTGTTACCCGAACGGTTTATTGCTTTGAATTCTAATACCTGTTAAACCATTTCAGGTGTTTTTTTTTCGTGTTGTTTCGGCATAGCGTTTTCAGGATTTATACCTAAGCCTCGTGCTATCGCCAGGGAGTTTATAAACCTATTTGATTAATTTTATAATCTCATAGTTAAAATCTATAGGATGACATTGATTCAACTGGAATATGTGGTAGCGCTTGACAGGTTCAGGCATTTTGCACTGGCCGCAGCTAACTGTTTTGTTACTCAACCGACCCTGAGTATGCAGATACATAAATTAGAACAGGAGCTGGGATTTAAGATTTTTGACCGCAGTAAACAACCCGTTGTGCCTACAGAGACCGGTCTTTCCATTATTGACCAGGCAAAAAAAATTTTGGCAGAAAGGGATTGCCTGAATGAAATACTTCATACCCGGAAAGGAATCATCAGCGGAGAATTGAAAGTGGGAATTATTCCTACGCTGGCCCCTTATCTGTTGCCTCTTTTTGCCCAGCGGTTCACCAAAAAATATCCCCATGTAAAATTAATTGTGAATGAGATGATGACTGAGCAAATGATAAACCGTCTTAAAGAAGGAAGCATTGATACAGGTATATTGGTAACGCCTTTGCAGGAACAGGGTGTAAAAGAGCATATACTTTTTTATGAAGAGCTATTAGTATTTGTGTCAAAAAGAAACAATGATTTCAAGAAAAATTATGTTCTTGCCCAGGATATCGATCCCCAAAAATTATGGCTTTTGGAAGAGGGCCATTGTTTTCGATCACAGATCATGAATCTTTGCGAATTAAAAAAGGCAGGGAAAGAAAGTCATTCATTCGAATACGAAGCAGGCAGCATTGATACCTTGCGACGGATGGTAGAATTAAGTGACGGTATAACCATACTGCCGGAGCTGGCAAGTATGGAATTAACCGGAAAACAACAAAGCCAATTGAGACAGTTTAAAAGGCCGGCACCGATGCGGGAGGTTAGCCTTGTAGTTCACCGTGATTTTGTTAAAAAAGCGTTAGTAGAAATCTTAAAAAAAGAAATAATTGCCGCCGTTCCCGATAAGATCAGGAAAAACAAAGCCGTACATGTCTTACCCATATAATGTTTCAGGGTGCCTGCAATACGGAATCTAGCTGCTGCTGAAACAAAGAAAAATGATTAAGGTCATTGTGCCTCCCTCCCTCAACCGGAATTAATTTCGCTCTTTTATTTTTCTTCGCTAGTCTCAGGGAATGGTTATAAGGAATTACACCGTCATTGGTTCCATGAAATAGGATCACAGGTACTTCTATCTTTTCAAAATACCGGTAGGTGGGAAAATGATATTTGCTCAGCCAGTTGACAGGAAATATTTTGGTATAATGGTGCAACAGCGCATCCATACTGTAGTATGGGGTTTCCAATACCAGGCTTTTGCAATCTTTCACAGAAGCCAGCCAGGAGGCCACCCCGGTACCCAGCGATTTTCCATAAATGACGATGCTATCTTTTGAAAACCTGGAACGGGCCATTTGATAAAGAAGTGAAGCGTCTTCGTACATTATTTGTTCGGATCGTTTGCCCGTACTTTTTCCAAAACCAGGATAATCTATCATCCATACTTCATAATGATTATCCGTAAAGTTGTTAGCGAAAGGAGCATATCGTTCTATATTTTTTTTGTTACCATGGAAATAAAGGACCACTCCTTTACAGACAGAATCAGGTACGGTAAATTGCACAATGCTCAGGTTCTTCCTATTATTTACCGGCAATAAGATCTCTTTATGCGGAATAGAAATATTGAAAACATAATCTGGGGATAAACGCTGTGATCGAAATAATAAATTCTCCTGCAATAAAAATAATGCCAGAGCCATCAGTAAATAAACAGATAGTGATATGGCAAGCCATTTTATTATTTTCCGAAAGGTGGTTTTTTCCATGCTCAACATTTCCATTCAGAAACCCAGCGGGAGGAGAAAGACTTTCTGAAATCAGATAACCTGCATATCATAGACAATGACTTTTTCCCATAGATGACTGTATTTTTCAACGAAAGCTTTATGTATAGGGTGAACCTGGTAAGCGAGTTGCGCTTCGGTATTATCAAAATACATGAGTTCTGATACGTCAAAACTATTATCAACAACATCCCTTTTTTCTGTAGAGGCTGGTGTTCCGATAAGCAGTTGTTTTATTTCTTTTATCGCTTTTAAGGTCTTGAGTCCTTCTACTAACAGGTTACGGTCCTTTTCAGATCCGTGATTTTTTAACCAGAAAAAAACATGATGTACCAGGGAAGGTGATTTGCTTGTTGAACCTGCTTCACCGATAACGGCAGGTGCAGCTGCTAAAACAGAGGCTGACGCAATGAACTGGCGACGATTGTATTCTTTCATAAATTTTTAAATATGAAACATGAAATTAAGGAAAATCAGGGTGTATATGCACCGGTTAAAAATTCAATCATAAAACGAAAAAGAACTTTCAGGCTACAACTTTATGCCCAAAAATCCGGATCAGTTGCGAAGATTAAAATAATCACTGATACCGCATTCCGTTTTTCTGCGTATATCTTCCATGATGATCCTGATGATTTCATCATTTGAAGGCGGCCATTGTTCCCTTTGAGAAATTAACCTTTTGTCGTCTTCACTCAAAGCTCTTTCTTCACCTGTATACGTTGCATATGTGGCCGACCAGCCATAATCTCCCCGGTAGGTATCACTCCACATCCGCCGTTCATTAGCGTCACGAATGGTAACTTGTAAGAGTCCATCAGCTTTTACCACTCTTGTAGTTGTAGTTATTTTGGCTCTAACAGTAATATATTCCTTAACTACAGAATCTTTGTTAATAACAATTTCTTTTGAAACCACTTGTTTGGAGACTTCCTTTATATTTCGCTGATCACGATATTGTCCAACATTTACATCACTAAATCTCATTTCCACAAAATTAGCGGGTCTTATTTCCCGGTAATCCAAATCATTTTGGGATTGAAACCGGGCAAACGTATTTCGGTTATTATTTTTGAGATAATGCAGAAGGTGGTAATTGAAATTTTGATAATCAAAATTGTAAGAACCATATTGGAAACTATAACGGGAAAGTGGAAGTACAATTATATTGGTAACGGCGTTGGTATAAGCTTCTTCCAACCTTCTTTTAATAGAAAGATCACCGGGTTTTAATGCCAGGGCTTTCTGAAATTCAGCATAGGCTGCCCTGGAACTCTGTTTATTATTTTCATCCAGTAACTCCAATCCTCTCTCAAAACGGGCATTGCCGGCTTCCTCTTTATAAGTGATAATATAAGAAGAATAGTCCGTGGGTTTTACAATTTCATAGACAGAGGGAGATCGGCGGATGGCGGTATACAAATTCTGAAGTCTGATATACTCGAAATAAATATTTTCCCAACGCAGGTCTGAACTGCTATTGGATAAATTACGTATCCTGCTTTCATGTTCTTCTACTGCATACCGATAGGCGTTTGTTAACAGGTTGAGGGTTGACTGATCATTTGGTTTCTTGCATAACTTTTTTGCAGCCATGGCAACTGCTTCATCATATTGCCCGGCCTGGTATAATTTCCCGGCTGTTTTACAGGAGAAAAATAAAACACAGGTAAAAAAGAAAAAGGAGTAAAGTTTCAGTTTCATATAATTCCATTTCAATATTTGACGTGCATCGTAAAAGGATGTTATAAGCCTTTTAAGGATTTAGAGAAAACTTAACAACCTTATAAAATCCGGGATTTAGTATTGTAGTATGTCCCTCACAAATTGATGGTACTCGTCAAAATCCGGAAGATTATTATGACCACCCCCATGAATACGAATAAGCGTAATTTTTTGTGGGTCTATCTTTTGCAGTCTTTCGCTGTGCCTGACTGGTATCAACCAATCCCTGGTGCCATGAAGAATATAGGTGTGGCAATTCACATTAGGCAGCCATTTATCCGTACGGAGATGGAAACGTAATACAAAACGTACTGGTAGTATAGGTAAAAACCGTTCAACTACTTTCAGAAAACTGTAATAGGGAGCATCTAATATCAGGTAGCGGGGCTTATTGTCTGATGCAATTTTTGTAGCGAATCCGCTACCCATGCTCCGGCCATAAACGATCAGGTGCTGTTCGTCATATTCTTTTAGGAGTGAGTCATAAACAAACTGCATATCACTTAACATTTCTTTCTCATTTCTTTTGCCGGTGCTTTTGCCAAAGCCCCGGTAGTCTACTAATATCACATCATAATTATACCGGTATAGGTCAAGCGCATATTTTGCCCAACCTTTTATACTCCTTGTATTACCATGAAAGTAAAGAATGAGGCCTGAGGGATTTTCCCTTTTAAAGTGTAAACCATTAATGCAAACCCCGGGTGCTATATCAAAAAAATATTCGCTGAATGGAATGTCATATTTGAATGTGAAGTCTTTCTTTAATTTTTCCGGTTTAAAAATGAACCGCTCCTGCAGAAAATAAGCTGCCACGGATAGTATTATGATCCCCGAAAGAATATACCAGATAAAAATTGGCAATGAATTTTTTTTATTTCTTTATTTCATTAACGTCTCGTTTAGAATAAATAAAGTTCTTTGAAATTCTTGATTGGCCTGCATTTGAAGTGATTTTAAGGCGGTGACGATTTGAACGCAGCCCGAATATTTTGGCTTGTTTTGAGCCATGAACCAGGGAAA
>JBGTNK010000309.1:0-4695 GCA_041743125.1 Chitinophagaceae bacterium | reverse complement strand
AGCATCTTACCTACCAAATGTTATTACCAGACTATGATCATAAACCAAAAAATCACTCTGCCATCCTGATCTGTTTCATTTTTTTTGGTAAACTATTATTCTTAATGATGGTATTTTTGAATAGTATGTTTTAAAATAACTTTCTTTATATTTTATTAGTATTATATGTGGCGGTGGCAACATTCGTCATTAATAAATCACCGGTTGATTTTTTAAAAGTGATAGATTTCTCCTGAAATATTTCCGTTTTACCATTGTTATCCACTGCCATAATCCGATAGTAGATAACTCCTTCATAAGCACTATTAATGTTTTTATCAGAGAACGGGTACATCATGGGTTCAGCGCTATTGCCGAAAGCAAACACTATTCCTGCCTGGCTGCAATTTTTTCCGTCCGTGCTTTTTTCAATAGAGTAATGGCTTATATCTTTTTCTGAAGAGGTAGCCCATTTCAGATCTACTTTATCTGTTTTCAATTGAGCAGTAAAAGAATTTATTTGAGAGAATACTGACACCTGGATAATAAGGATTAGTGATAAGGTTAAGATGGTTTTCATAGTTTTTACTTGAGGGGTATAGAGGATGTTTATACAGTATTTGTAATTGAACTATTCCGGGAGATTGCGTGCGCCGATTGAAGAGGAAAAAAAGCCGGGAGTAAATTCCCTTTTTGTGTGTAGTTAGTTTTCATGATCGGATTTATTGCTTTCTTAGGATTTGTTCGTCGCTGGTACAAACCTACTACGCAGTTTTTTTACTTGCAAGTTTTTCAAGAATTTCTTCGTAATAAATACCGTATTTCCTTTAGTATAAATACGAATAAGGGGGATTTTCAGGAACTTATAAAATAAAATATGCGAAGGAAGGAGGATAACAGCTCATAAATTGTTGCCAGAAATAAATGGGTTGAAAAGAAGACCTGCTTTGGTTTTGATCAAAACACACTCATACAGGAGCAGCAACAAAAGTATATTATAGTTAATATGCGTTGCCCGGAAAGATATAAAATGCCAACTATTTTTTTGTTTACCTGAGTTCAGCTATCACTTTTATTTTTGGAGTCTTTGATACTTTACCCGCCTGAACAGGTATACCGCTAATACCATAATCATCTAAGGCAATTGAAAAGTCTGTAGATATGGAAAGGATTCCGTTATTTACGGAAATTGTACCCGGTACTTTTATCTGCTGTTCAATTCCCTTTACATTAAGCATACCTTCCACATCCGTTTTATAGGATCCATCGCTGGCAAAGTCAACAGCACCCATATCTGAAATATTTCCTTTGAACGTAATTTTGGGAAACTCGTCAGCGTCCATCCATTTCTTTCCATTAAAATGTTCCTGCATGGTAGGATTAGAAAAAGCGAAATTTCTAACGTAGGCTTCAAACTGCACCACGCCGGTTTTTGTATCTATAACTGCAATTACTGTTTTATTTGTTGCTTTGGGCAGGGCATCAATAGAAGTAGAGGCATCAAAGAAGATACTGGCGGAAGTGGTAGTTTTCTTTTGGGCAGATAAACTAAAAGAAACTAAAGCTAAAAGCAATATGATTTGTATTTTTTTCATTTACACTTGATTTATAGTTGATTAATTTTTATTTATGGCGCAGCGCTTGAACATGATGAAATCTGTATCCAATAATTCACTGTGAGTGCCTCCACTACATGAACCCTTTACTGATATGGAATCTCCGACGTTTATTGATTTTGCATCGGAGACATGCTGATCCTGGAAAGCAAAAATGATATAGGAGCCGCTGACAGCATTAATAAATTTTATGTTTACAGTAGTATCCGCAGCTTCTATTTCAGAAACCCGTCCATTCACTACTACAATTTTCCCCATATATTTTTCATTTGCAACATTATCATTTTCTTCAAACTCACGAATAAAATCCAAAGCACTAACCGTATATGCAGCTTCCCTGTCATTGGTATCAGCAAATTTTTCAGTAGCCACATACCAGTATATACCTGCGCCAAGAGCTATCATGATCATTATGGCTATCGCCAATTTTTTCAAAACATGCTTTCTTTTTTCCGGCATTATTTTTCAAATTAATGGATTCATGTTTCCAAGATGTAGAATAGATAAAGTTACGATGTTCAAACACCGAGGGAATTTTCGAATCATAAAGTAATGCAAAAGTCGTCCGCATAAACTGGGACGACTTTTTCTTAGAACATTTAAGACCTTATAATTTTACAGCGGTTCAGGCCACCTGCATTTCTTTTATTTTTTCCCTGATCTTTGATTCAATTTCTTTAGCTAATTCAGGATTATCCAATAAAAGTTGTTTTACTGAATCTCGGCCCTGCCCCAGTTTATCCGAATTATAACTAAACCAGCTACCGCTTTTTTGTACTATCCCCAGTTCAACGCCCATGTCAATGATCTCTCCGTTCTTGGAAATACCCTCTCCGAAAATAATATCAAACTCTGCTGCTCTGAAAGGAGGCGCCACCTTATTCTTAACGACTTTAACCTTCACCCGGTTGCCTATGGCTTCATCTCCGTCCTTGATTTGCGTACTTCTTCTGATGTCAAGACGCACAGACGCATAAAACTTCAATGCATTACCACCGGTTGTAGTTTCAGGATTTCCAAACATCACACCTATTTTTTCACGCATTTGGTTTATAAAAATACAGATGGTATTTGTTTTGGAAATGGTTGCAGTCAGCTTACGAAGTGCCTGGCTCATGAGCCTGGCGTGAAGCCCCATTTTGCTGTCTCCCATTTCCCCTTCCAATTCACTCTTGGGTACCAGGGCAGCAACAGAGTCAATGACCACCACATCTAACGCACCTGAAAGGATCAACCGGTCGGCGATTTCCAGGGCCTGCTCGCCATAGTCGGGTTGTGATATTAAAAGATTATCAACGTCCACACCCAACTTCTGAGCATAGACACTGTCAAATGCATGTTCTGCATCAATAAAGGCGCACATCCCGCCTTTTTTCTGTGCTTCGGCTATTACATGTGTAGCTACTGTTGTTTTTCCTGAAGACTCGGGACCGTAAATCTCTACAACCCTGCCCCGGGGCAAACCTCCAATTCCAAGAGCCACATCCAGCCCGATTGAACCTGTGGATATAACTTCCTGTAATTGTTCGCCTTTCTCATTCATCATCATTACGCTTCCTTTACCATAGTCCTTTTCTATTTTGTCCATGGTTAGCTTTAAAGCTTTTAGCTTTTCACTATTATTACTTGACATGTCGGTAGTTTTTTCAGATTTAGCCATTTCCAAAATTAAGATTTACGGGTTCACCCGGTAATAAATTTATAAACAAAACGAAACTAAAGTATTTAGTAACACAAAACTAATAATTTTTGTAATTATTTTATTCTCCGGATATTTTTGATCCTTTTGAAAGCTGTTGAAGGTGGCAGGTTAAGGTAAAATACCATCTGCCCAAACGGCTAACAATTGTGAAATACCTCCCACCAGCAAACCTCCATAAATTTCATTTTGGGTATGGTCTGAAACTATAAATCGTGAGGTGCTTACCATTCCTGCTATTAAAAAAGCATAGGCCAGATAAACTGTATAACTTCCATTCTGAGTAAAGGAAAGCAGCATCATAAATACCAACAGGATTCCCATCGAAATGGTATGCATACTCACTTTCATATATATATTAACGATTAGTCCAAGCGAACTGGCAATAAATATGGCCATGGAGAGCTGTACCACTACTTTAGAAAACTGGGGTTGATTGCGTAAGACATAACTCATCCAGAAATAATATATACCACATGCTATGTAAGGAATGATACGCTCCTTTTGTGTTTTTAAAAAAACAGAATCTAAAAAGCCCAACCCTTTTGCCAGTAAAACCGTCACCAGGGGGAAGAAGCTATACATTATAACAAAACGAAGAAGAGTAATTAATTTTTCTGTCGGGCTAAAACTTGCAAAAAGGTAAGGTTGAACAGTAATGACGAACCAGGCGATATATACCGGAACAAAAAGAGGATGAAATACATAGGAGATTATTTTAGCCAGGATACGAATAACAAGATTTTTGGGCTGATGGCCTGATTCCCGGAACTCCTGCAGTTGCATGTTTTCATTTACCATTAACCTGGCACCCATAGTGGAAACATTTTTTTTGCAAAGTAAAGGATTATAAAAAAAGAAAGATGGAGATTATATTTACTAACCAGAATTGCGCATTGAACATCGGTTTTTTGGCAGATGAGTTCCAAATCATTAAAATGGGATACCTGCCATAATCTTAAAAAGGAAAAAATGCATTTAAAATCCTTCCTGGAAAATGGCCGGACAAGCTTAACAATTGTCTTCTTATTCCTATTTCTTCAAGAAATTTCGGGTCAATCCAAATATATAAAGGAATACAGGCCGATTGCTGATTCCCTTTCTGAGATTTATGGTATACCTACTTCAGTTATGTTAGGAATTGCAATAATAGAGTCTGGCGCAGGTAAGAGCAGGAATTGCAGATTGTTGAATAATCACTTTGGGATAAAGGGAAAAAATAATCTGATGAAAACAAAAGGGATTAAATCCAGTTATAAACAATATCCGGATTCACGGGCATCTTATATTGCATTTAGTCAATTGATGACCAGGAAGAAATTTTACAAAAGATTAAAAGGTAAAATGGATTATAAGTTATGGTTGGATGCAATCAGTAAATCAGGATACTCCACGGTGCCG
>JBGTNK010000308.1:0-22332 GCA_041743125.1 Chitinophagaceae bacterium | reverse complement strand
CCGGCCATTGACTTCCATTTTTTGCAGACCACTGAATACACCCACTCCATGATCAATATGTGTTACAAAATCTCCGGGTTGTAATTCACGAAGCATTCGCAAAGTCAATGCTTTGTTCTTATTATATGCCTGCTTTACCTTGTATTTATGGTAACGTTGAAATACCTGGTGGTCTGTATAGCACACTATTTTCAGGTCTTCATCTATAAATCCTTCATGGATGGATGTATTGACAGGATTGAAAACAATAGCTGCATTGAGGTCATCAAAAATGGTTTGTAATCTTTCCAGTTGCTTAGGATTTTCTGCAAAGAGATACAATGCAAATCCCTTTGCCTCCCAATTTTTTAAATCTTTTATAAGTAATTCAAATTGCCGGTTAAAAGCCGGTTGATCCCGGGTAGAAAAGGAAATAGAATCAGAACGCCAGCTATCCGGAAATGTATCAGAAGCACCGAATACAATGGCATCACTCTTCAATAATTTTTCCTCTAATTCACTGGCAGAAATAAAATGCCCCGGATTAATTTCCTTTCTTAATAATTTTTCTTCATCCGGATCTGAACTTCCCCCATGGCTTTTGAAACGATGATTGCCTGGCTTTAGACTTGTCTCAGCCTTTCTATTATTAATTTCAGTTTTAAGATCTTCTTCCATTTGGAAAAAAGCCTGGAGTTCATCCTCACCATCCCGTATTTTTTCTTTGCATAAAGAAAAATCCTGAAGCCAGAAAATGGTGTTCGACGGTAGAAAATCAAACAATGAAATTCTTTCCTCCGATTCAAATTGTGTGTCAACGTTAGGGATAATATTTACATGCAAAAGCTTTCTTTCACTCAATTGAGTTTCAGGATCTACAATCCGGATAGAATCCACCTCATTTCCAAACAACTCGATACGGTATGGTTTTTCATTACCGAAAGAATAAATATCCAAAATACCACCCCGGATGGCAAACTGACCCGGCTCATAAACAAAGTCCGTTCTTTCAAAGCCATAGCCCGCCAGTTTCAAAAGCACCTGGTCAACATTTAGCACATCCCCCGATCTGATATGAATCATGTTAGAAGAAATGATACCGGGAACCACCACTTTTTCAAATAAAGCTTCCGGATAGGTTACAAGAATTTTCCTGGCAACTTCCTTATTTCCTGCACTCGCAGAAACAGCAATCTTCGTCAGCGTTTCTGTACGCAACATTACATGCGATGAATTCAGCAGGCGATAATTTTTCCTGTTCTTAAAGGAGGAAGGAAAATAAAAAATATCCAATGCACCGGTCAGGTTCTCTAATGTGTTGTGAAAATAGGCTGCTTCTTCAGCATCATTTAAAACTATAGCATGATTTAGATGCTGGCAGGAAGGATGTAAAAAAGTGGCGGCCGTTAAAAACACAGGGGAGCTCCCGAGTAGTCCCTTAGTATATATTTTTATTGATTGTTCGTCAGGCCGGGAAGAAACAGGTATAGCAATCCTGTCCGCCAGTTGAGAAAGGCGGGGGTCATCGATATACAATTGCAACAATTCCTGAGTCATAATTCCGCCCGGCAAAAGTAAGTACTATAATGAATAAACCATCAGGTTACTTAAAAGAATACAATATCATTAACCCTTGAAATTTCATAACAATACTTTTAATAGAAAGATCATATTAGCCAAATATTTAAAAATGTTTTTACTACTAAATCATAAAAGCCCCGGAATGTTCCGGGGCCATTTCATTACTTAATCCGCTGATGAAAATTTATTGCTGTAAAACGATCTCACCTACGTCTACAGGCTTATCTTCTTTCACTTCAAGATTTTCCAGTGTTACATCCTTATAAGGTTCATTGGCATCAACCACTACCGTGTAAATTCCGGGTTTTACATCAAAGGTAAAAGATCCCGCGTTGATAGCAGCTTTAGATGAGTCCGTGCCGCTGATTGCCCAGACTGTTTGCGCACCCTCAGCTGGTGTTACTTTACCGGTAATGGAAGTTTGCGATGCTGGTTTAAATGCAAACACACCTGCAATTGACAAAACCGCTACACCAAACGTTAGCATTTTCTTCTTCATAAAAAAAATTTAGAGTTAAAAATGAATACTTCTTGTTTCCCCATATCAGTAGCAAGATTGCGTGCAATAAAACCAACTACTATGCCAACACGATTTTTTGTGGAAAAACTAATTTTTAAATTCTTTAAGTGAAATTCCGTGATTTGGCTAATTAACATTCTGTTTTGTATCTTCCATTCAAATTGATTGTAATGGCCATACAACCCTGGCGAACCGGAAAAGTAATAAGAATAGAAAATGAAACTTATAATACCCGGCGCTACTGGATAGAAGTTCCCGAACTTACCTCATTTGACTTTGAACCCGGACAGTTTGTAACCCTTGATCTCCCCATTCATGAAAAGCCCAATAAGCGATGGCGCAGTTATTCTATTGCCAGCTGGCCCGATGGTACTAATGTTTTTGAACTGGTAATAGTCTTGCTGGAGGATGGGGCTGGCACACCCTGGATATTTAAAAATATTTCAGTGGGCAGTGAATTTACATTTCGGGGACCACAAGGTGTTTTTGTTTTGCATGAAGAAAATTTGCAGAAAGACCTTTTCCTCGTTTGTACAGGTACCGGTATTGCACCATTCAGAAGCATGGTACAACATATTGGCAGAAACAATATTCCGCACCAGCATATTTACATCATCTTTGGAGTTCGTACACAAAAAGATCTCTTGTATCATGAAGAACTCAGCAGCCTTGAACTTGAAAATTTCCATTACATACCTACTTTGTCGAGAGAGGAATGGAAAGGAAAATCCGGGTATGTACATGCTATTTATGAAGAGCATTGTAAAGACAGGCAAAATGCAGGCTTTTTTCTTTGCGGTTGGAAAAACATGATTGATGAAGCCAAAAAACGAATTATAGATATGGGGTACGACAGAAAATCTATTCACCAGGAATTATATGGCTGAGATAAAGCGTTTCGATTCATAAAACTCCAATTAAAGAGTTACCGCTAAGCAAAAGACCATACCTCCAGGACAGACTCTCTAATTTTAAACGGAACTAATTAAGACTATATAATGTAATAATTAGCTTATCATTATTTTCCCCAGAAGTCGTCCTAAACATCCTGATCAATTGCTTGTAAATTGGCTATATCGCTGCTCAGCGATATTCCAGCTTACGAATAAAGCCCAGCTATAAACTAAATTTCATCTACATATATTTTCTCAACATCAGTCCATGCATCCATAACAGGGAATATCGCCACATTGCCAAGCCGGACGTTGTGAAAAATTATCGCTCTTTATTGATATTGAATATAGATAGGTCGGGGTGTATAAAGAAGCAACTCTGAAGGCGAATACATTCCACCTGCTTTTGGAGTATTGTCGTTCTTATAGAAGATCTTAAAACCTGTAAACTGCACAGGTTCTCTAAAAATATAACGCAGATAGGAAGATCTTTTTAAAGTCTTGTCGCCAAAACCATCCATGTCCATTACCACCTGCACTTCCGGCAATTTTTTTATTTTTTCGTACCCGGTCACCATTCCCTGGGTAAACCTGTGTATTACCAGCACCTTTGGAGGAAGATTATTTTTACGCACCATTTCAGCCAAAAAATCAATAGCGTCATTAATATCTGCTGCCGAAAAAGTACCGATTTTAGAACCCGGAACTTCTCCGTTCTTCATAGAAAATTCAGGATCAATGCCCAGGTGAACATTGGGTAATTTTAAATAAGTTTCTAAGGCTGACACTTCATCTTTTACTGTGCTGTGGCCTACCTGGATATCCACAAAAACAAGCGCATTTATTCTTTTTGCATAACTCATTACAGTGTCTATTTGATGAAAAGGCATGCGCAGCCTGTGTTTCCTGTCTTTTCCCGGCAAACCCTGCGCCGTGGTAGCAACATAATGCAAGGCCGGAATAGCCGGTACATCCGGGTCTGCTGCATTCCATTCAGCTATTATCGCCTGCAATTTTTCAAGCATACTGTCCCGGGGTATTTCGCCCAAAATGCCCATTCTTTTAGAATATAAATTCCCATAATAGGCTACAATTCTATTGTATGGTAATAGGGCACCAGCTAAAGGATAAGGTGCCGGCACCGGCCATCTGCCTGTAGTATCATTATTGCTTAATACCAGCATTTTTTTATTATAATTAGCTGTATCTATACCATCAAAAGATTTATATAAACCTGATGAAACGGGCTGGCGAATGACACTATCTTCTATTTTTGATTCGGGTACTCCTTCTGCCTCTGCATTTGCAGTTTCTTTGCAACCTGAAATAAAAAGTAAAGCTCCAGCTGTAATTGTACCGGCGATGGTGAAAACAAATAGTCTATTCATAAGTATTTTTCAAAATGTTTGTCAAAATGTAATCCGTATTATTCAATCTGTAAATACAGAACTACTTCCGCAAAATTCTGGTAATTAAACGGTATTACCGCTTTCCAATTATTAATAGCTTATTTTTTTGAAAAGGCGCATGATGATAGGTCAATAAAAATGACACGGCTCTTATATATGAAATAATTATTCTATAACGCCTGGCCCCATTGATTTACCCGGCGATAAACCTTTATTCAATTATTAATTCATTTACTAATAATATTCTTCTGCTGCTTTTCATTTCGTTTTTTGGAAAACCTTTTTCTTTATACTAAGAGCAAAGGAAACTGGAAGCATCCTGACCTTTACTTAAAATATTTGGAGTTTAATGTAATACTACTTTGAACTCTTTAAAAATTAAATCCAACGCTAACCGCTCCCGATGGTTGAATATATCCATTGGCAACGAGGGGGGTAAATCCGGCACGCCATGAAAAGCCTCCATTTATGGGTTGCCTCCTGTACATAAAAGAAAAGCTGCCAAACAATATTGATTTTCTTTCATCGTAAAAATTCATAATATCCAGTTTCCTTCCGGCATAGGTTATTCCCGCCCCTGCCTCAAACGTATGTGGCGAATCATGTTTTCCAAAAATATAATTGACCTGGACAGGAACTGTAATGACAGAGGAAGGATTATACTCGTAAATGCCATTTACAATTTTTTGTTCATCTGCCGTCACAAATCCGATGCCTGCCCGGAACCCGAATCCTATAGTGGAAGGCTTAAACCGGCGGTCAATATTTGCAGAAAATAAAATACCGGGGCCTCCTAATTCTGCATAAAAACTTGTTTGCCCCGGAATTGTTGAAATATTATTTTTTGGTACCTGGGAAAAGGATGTATAAGAATAGAAACAAAGAATTATTAAAATGAATAAAATCTTTTGCATAAAAATTTAGTTTAATAAGTTTACTTATCATTTCTGATGACAAGGACTGATAAAACAACGTTGCCTGAAAAAATAGTTAATTCAGGCAACGTAACACTAAGACAGCTATAAAACTTATTTCACATCATTCATTTATCATTAGTCATCTTTTAAGTCGGATAAAAAACTCACCAGATCCCGGATCTGTTTTTTGGAAAGTATATTTTTCATATCGGGCATGCTTGATAAGGCATTTGTTCTTTTTACGATCTGGTCTTTTGCTATGGAGTCATTTTGCTTATCCCCTTTCAAAACCAGGGTTTTGTCATTTTCTTCAAGTAAAATTCCAGAAATGGTCTTTCCATTTTTAAGTTCAAGAGTAATAACTCCAAAACCTGGAGCTATCCTGGCACTGGGCTCAATTAATGCTTCAAGTATCTGCTGACGGGACAGTCTCTTCCCCACCCCATTAAGGCGGGGACCAGCATTACCTCCCATATCATCGAATGAGTGGCATCGAATACATTGTGCGGTTTCATTTCTAAATAAAATTCTCCTGCCCCGGTCGGCATCCCCGCCATACAAACTACCGGCATATGCCGCCGCCGACATACCCGGAGATAAAGCTGCACTTACTTTCTTGTATTGCTCTATTAACTCCGGTGACCTGGTACTATCAATTGCCTCCACCAGTTCCAGGTGAATATCTGGCGATAATTTTCCATCGGCCATTTGTTTTAATAAACCATTGAAAACTCCGGCAGAATATTGCACAGGTAATTTCCCCAGCGTTAACAGCGATGCCTGTTTTTCTTCCGTTGTTTTTGTATTGATCACATCCGATAATAACGAAACCATCAGGTCTTTTGAAATTTCCATATTTCCAATGAGATCGATACCAGCTACTCTTACCGTTTTATCCTTATCCGAAAGGGCAAGTTTAATAGCTTCGCCAATTTTTGGATCCTTCATTGACGCCATAGCTTTAATAGCCTCCACCCTGACAGAAGCCTCTTTGTCGCTTTTTAAAAGTTCGAGCAACGATGTAGTACCCTCTTTTATTCCGAGCTTACCGATGGCTTTTACTGCACTCATTCTTACCTCTGCATTCTTGTTTTTCAATAACAGGATCATTGGCTCTGCAGATTTAGTTTTTACCAAGGCAGGATCCCTTTGAATTACACCCCTGTATCTTCCGTCTACCCTGTCAACCAGCGATGGCTTTGCCCATGTACTGAGCGCAGCAATAGCTTCTGCCCTCATTTTAGCAGGGCTGCTTTCCTTAAAGGAATAATTGACCAGGTTTTGTAAAGCTTCATCTGTTCCTACTCGCAGGTTTGCATTCACAGCACGTCTGATTAATGCTTCATTTGTAAATTTTGTGGTTACTAACAAATTTCCTAATGCAGGTAATGCCTCCTTTATTGAAAGATCATCATTGATGGCCCTGGCTGCTTCGGTGACCACAAATTCATCCGCATCATTTAAATAAACGGCAATACCCGGATGGCTCATCCTTCTTAATGCGACTACAGCAGCTATTCGTACTGCCCGGGAAGAATTTTTTGCCAAGGCGATAATGGGATCAGCCTTACCAATTCTTGCCAGTGCAAGACTGGCAGCGTGACGGATAAAAGCATCCTCATCGTTATTATTGTTTAATAACTCTACGATAGAACTGATCGCAGGTTCATACATTATTCTTCCAAGCGCTTCGGATGCAAAGAATCGGGCCCGGCTAAATGAATCTTTTAATAAGGGAATTAATTGGTTGCCTGCTTCCTTGTACTTTATATCTCCCAACCACTTTGCGGCCTGGGCCCTGATCTCCGGATCGCTATCCTTTAACAGAGGCAATAAATGACTTGCATATTTCTTATCCTTACGGGCCATCTGGCTGATACCCCAAATAGCATTTACCCTTGCCAGCTGGTTTGCAGTTTGATTCAATGCTTTTATAAATTCAGCATTTCCCGCAGAGCCATGTTTTACCAATTCAAATTGAGCCTTCATCCTTACCCGCATATCGGCATTCTTCAAAAGTTCACCCAATTCATTGTCTTTTTTATTACCAAAATCCGCCGCTAACAATACGCTGGTTTGTTTACGTTCTTCCCAGGTAAGACCATTCTGATCATCCAGCTTCCAGATGCGACCAAAACCTTTTGTATCCCATCCGTCTATCCAATCGGCTACATATAATGATCCATCCGGACCAAAATCAAGGCCGGTAGGTAATATGCCACCCAATACTTTTTTATGTTCCCCCAATTCAAAGCTTGCTCCCTTAGGATTTAATTTAAAACTATGAACGCCTGATTTGGCCGGATTGCCAACAAACTCGGCAATGAAAAAAGTGTTTTTATATTTTGGACTTAATGCTGTTCCCGGATTATACACCATGCCGGTGGGACCATTCACAAAGTTTTTTATACAAGGAGTAATATAGGCAGGCTGTCCCTCCCAACGAGGTGTATACATCTTTTCATCCATCCACACTTTATATGTGTTGTTGTCGGGATCCCTGTATTTTCCATACTGCCAGTTACTTCTCCATCCTATATCAGCCCCATTTACGATGTACACTAATCTTTCACTTTCACCAGGATGGTCCCCGTCATTATCCTCACTTATAAGATTTCCGTATTCATCAAATACAAATTCATGCGTATTGCGATTGCCGGAGGCAAATATTTCAAAATCGCTGCCATCAGGATTGCTCCTGGCGATAACTCCACTATTGGGATATTCCCATTTTTTTCCGGATTGATCAGTGCCATTAAATCCTATATCCCCGATCTGCCAGTAAATTCTGCCGTCAGGACCCATTTCCACTCCCGACATACCATGGCCTCCGAACCCGATATGAATACCATAACCATGAGAAATTGATGTTTTTTCATCCTGTATCCCATCTCCGTTTTTATCCTTCATACGCCATAGGTCAGGGCCAATTGCAACAAAAAGATCATCGCCATTTTTTAAAAGTCCCCCGGCAACATCAGTTACTTCATCATGAAAATCATCGACTATCATTTGCGATTGATCAGCTACTCCATCCCCATTTCTGTCGTTGAGCTTATACACATTGTCTTTTTCAATTGTCATATCCTTCCAGTCGTGTGACCCATCTCCATTCAAATCTTTTAACCATGTATTTTTCTTACTATTTTCCGGAGACAATTCTTTATGCAAAAACGCCCGTTTATCTTCGATGGTTTGAAGTTGAATAGAAGGAATCTCCCAATCCTGGTGTCCGCGAATATCAAATTCAGAATTCTTTTGCCTGTTGGTGGTACTGTAATACAGGTTGCCTTCATCATCTATGTCAATAGCAATGGGTGAAATTACAAGGGAGTCAACGCCCCATAAATTGAGGCTCAGGCTATCCGCCAATTCAGGGTGAATAGTAGATTCTATGTTAGCCGCCATCTTTGCTACTGTGGCAGGATCCATTTGAACTATTTTATCATCAACAGTTTCTTGCTTGCATGCCGGAACGCAGATAAAAATCAGAAATAATAAAACCAATGACACCATTTTTTCGACATCCTTAATGAGTATTTTCATAATAGATTTTTGTATTGAAATAATGAAAACAATTTTTTACTTTTTTAAAAAAATTTTCTTTTTTATAAAAAGAAAAACAAGCATAATAAATGCAAGCCCCAACAATAAATAAATAAGAAAATCATTTGATTTTTTCGACGGTGTTTCCGTAATAGTTATTAGCTGATTTGCTGAAATTCCATTTATGATTTGTTTGTTACCGCCGGACCAGTAAACAGTTATCTTATCTATTTTGGAAATATTACCCAACCCAAAATGTGCAATTACAGAATTTTGAGAAATATGACTTGAACCGCCACCATCAATTTCGCGGATCATTTTTAATCCTCCTGCTTCCACTTCAATTTTTGATCCTATACCCTGGCTTTCTGCCTGCACTCCTTTTAAAGAAATTTTAATCCAATTACCCCTTGTTGAATCATTGCGGTATAACCGGGTGAAAGAGGAAACCGGGTAATCCAATACAGGTTCCTGGTTCACCACTAATAAATCCAAGTCGCCATCATTGTCATAATCCCAAACCACGGAACCTCTTCCTATTCCATAATCAGCCAATCCATAAGCAGCCGCTTTATCTTCAAATTTTTTGCCCGTATTTTCAAAATAGAAATCAGCCATGGGCACACAATTGGGGTTGAGATCACCATTAGCTACAAATAAATCCACATCTCCATCATGGTCGAAATCGGCAAAATTGGCTCCCCAACTTATTGCAAAAAATCCTAAACCCAATTCCCTGGCCTTATTTATAAATGGCTTGCCTGCACCCTGGTTTACCATAAAAAAATTAAACTTTATATTGGTCATATAATAGTCCATTAACCCGTCATTATTATAATCACCAACAGCAGTTCCCATTGAATTTATTTTAAGATCCATGCCGGTTGCTTTACCCACATCTAAAAAAGATTTTTTAGGAAAGCGGTTATTCAACAACAAATCCGGCGTTCGCTTATAACCGAAATCATGATTCACAAATAAATCCTGGTCACCATCATTATCATAATCAGTAAATACCCCTCCAAAACCAAAACCACGAAAGTCAAGTCCATATGCCGTATACACATCCCGGAATCTTTTACCTTTTTCGTTGAGCAACAAATAGCCCCGGGCAATTTGATTGGCGCCTACTACGGTATTATCATTGATCACACTGAGCTTTCCTTCATATTCATTGAAGTAATTTCCTACAAATATATCGGGCCACCCGTCTGCATTAAAATCCCCAAAGCTTCCACCAGTACTGAAAGAGAACATCTGATCGAGGCCATACTCTTTTGTAACATCACGAAAAGTTCCGTTTCCGTTATTCAGAAATAGAAGATTAATTTCCCTGGGTATTTGTTCCTTTTTATCCCTGCGGGTAATAGTTGTAATAAACAGGTCAACAAAACCATCCCTGTTTACATCAGCACCAGCCACTCCCTGCGTAACATATTTTTTTGTGATGGTCATTCCTGATTCTTCAAACAGGTTGGTGAAAGTACCATTTCCATTATTTTTATATAAAACATCATCGTTCATGCCACCAGTGATGTAGATATCCCCGAACCCGTCATTATTATAATCAATAACGCAGGCTCCACCCCCAAACATTCCCTCGTATACTTTAAATACATGGTTTATTCCTGCCTCTTCCGTAACATCTTTAAACCGGGTTTGACTATAACTTTGGAAGGAGACCAAATTTGAGCAAAGCAATAAGCAGGTTAAGAAATAACGCATTTTGTTAGCCGGTATCAATTGGTTATTTTTTCCAGTGAAGATGATTAATATTATTTCCTATTTCTTTTCCTTTTTCTAATCCTCTTTCATTATCCTGAAGAGTATGAATACCTCCGTAAAACCGCGACATGGCCGTTTCCTCCGCAACCTCCCAGAATGAATTAAAATGACGGGCTTTAAATTCTGTGTTTCGGATTTCATCCCTGGGCCGCCCAACATGTGCACTATCAATAAATGAAAAATTATCCCCGTATAAATCGGTCAATACGGTTGCTGCGGCAGCAGCTTGCATAGCATGACCGGAAGGAAAGGCAGGAAAGGGAGGGTCGGGCCAGAAGGATTCCCATCTTTCATCCATATGCTGAGGTATAAAAGTATTTGCTCTCTCGGTAAAAAATTGGAATTTCCATTTCCAGCAATTTCGAAACGCATCTGCAACCGCCATTCCTACCCGGGCGTAAGTCTCAGCACATATTACCAGGGATGGTTTGGACTTCCTTACCGCCACGGTGGCAAGATAAATTGAATGTCCGGGAGGAGTAAACGTAACGTCAGGATCATCACTCCACCATATAGCAGCTTCTTTTTCTTGCTGCGTCAATATTTTTTCCTTCTCATAAACCTGTATAAACTGGTTGTAATAATTAGATCCTTTATTGGTGTCATAAGAAATAAATACCGGTGGCTCTATTAAAGAATCCGCAGCTATAAAAGTTCTGTTTTTCCCCCAATGAGGATGCAATGGAAAATGACTAAAGGATTGGGCAAATAAAGGAGGTCTCCAGCATCCCGGCTTCTCAACAAAAATAAGTTCCTTGTCAAAATTGTTCAGGTAAGCCCGATGACCCCCATCTGTTTTAGACCATTCAAAAATCAATTGTGCTATCTTCTTTCCATACAAAACAGATCTTTTTAACACAGAATCTTTTTCCGAGTGGTTGATATATAAACTCTCAAAATGTTTTTCAAGTGAATCAATTTTTTGTTTATTCTGATCCGAAGTTTGAATATAAATATTCCGAAGTATCCAGGCTTGTCCTGCATTTAAAACCAGTTTCCAATTATAATCCATTCCATATTCCGGTAATGGCAAACCACCTAATCCATTTAGTTGAGGCGCTACAGATTGATGACTTGGATATCCGTTTACTACCGATTCATACATGGTAAGTCCTATATACCCAAAACACCGGGAAGCAAAAGTGGGCGAATTTGCAGGGGTATATTGGGTAATATAGTTAGCCATGTCGGCCCAGGCAGAAGCGATCTCATAATCTTCCGGCAACTTTTTGGTTTGTTCCGAGCAAGAAAATCCAAGGCCAGCCATCAGCAGGACGGTCCATATTATTATTATACTTTTTCTTCTCAGCTTCATTTCCCTTTTTGCGACAATGTATAAGCTATCATTTTTTTATTATTGACCCCAAAATAAATAACATCCTTAACCTTGAAAATACTTCGTACATCTCCCCGTACATTAAATCCTGATTCGTTTTGAGGAATATATTTAAAATTTCCTTTCCCATCACCTGCTAATAGTTGTCCGTAATTAGCTTCAAATTTACCAAGTCTGATTTTAGTATACCCGTTGTTTCCACCCAAAAGCAGGTCAGAATTCCCATCTTTATTGAAGTCTAATTGAATAATAGAATAAACCGGAGATAATTGTACTTCCGGGGGTAATTCCGCAATTTTAAATTTGCCGGTAGCATTGCTGATAAAGCAAGTAGTGATCATATGATCAGCAAGCAGATGGCCCGCCTTTTTCATTTCACTTGCAGTAAAAATATCATCCAACGTTTGGTCAGCATAACTTTTAAAGTTAGAAAATCGCTTGCGCATTACCGGTAGCTGAGCGATCAATTCATCGCGGGTGACATAAGGATATTTTTTATGTTGTATATAAAAACTAAAAACAGGATCTACAGAACCGTTGTTATCAAAATCATCATAATACAACTCCAATGGTTCCTTGTCTGTTGCCCGAAACTGAGTATTGAGACCCATGTTTCCTAAGATAAGATCGGGAAGACTGTCTGAATTAAAATCACCCACTGAAATCTTATTCCACCAACCCGAATATTGCTTGTCAAAGTATTGGCTGGTTTTGTTTATCCACTTCCCTTTCTCCTGGCCAAAAACAGTGACCGGCATCCATTCTCCTGCTATTACGAGTTCATGCTTTTTATCAAGATCCAGGTCAACCCATGCCGCATCAGTTATCATTCCGAGTTTAGAAATTTCCGGGCATATTTTTTCTGTTTGGTCTGAAAATTTTCCCTTGCCATTATTTACCAGTAAATAACTACGCGGCGTTTCAGGATAGCGGCCGGGCACTACCCTGCCCCCTATAAAAATATCAGGAAAATTATCGTCATTTATATCCAATAACCTGACACAGGATTTACTACCTCTAACATCGGGAAGATCAACGGTTTTAAAAAAGTTGCCTTTGCCATCATTAAGATAAAGTCTGTCCCTGAGTAGTGAATCACCCGGAGCAAGTTGATGATATCCTCCACTGGCAATGTATATATCAGGGTTACCATCTCCGCTGAGATCAAAAACTGCAATATCTGCATCAACATACCATTTGTCCTGTTCAAATGCGTCGGTTTTCTTTAATATAAAAGAACCATTTTTCTGCTGCATAAAAATCCGGGTGGGCTCTCCCGTGTTTCCACCGGTAACAATATCTTCAAGTCCATCATTATTCAAATCATAATTGGCCATAGCCGGCCCCTGATTTGAAAACCCGCTGACCAATAAAGGCTGCCTGTTAAAATCATTTATAATAGTTTCCCGGCTTTCATAAATGACAGGGGAACGAACCTCAGTAAACCATTTTTTTTGCGGCACTAATATTGAAACCTTTTCCTGCGCATCTTTTTCTGCTAATTGTAAAATTTGACCGGCTGTAATATCTTTTAGTTTTTGCATTTTACCGCCGGGCCAGTAAACAACAAGAGAATCTACTTTTTGCGAAGAACCGAGTCCAAAGTGAAGGGTAAAAGAAACGTTTGAAAGATAACCTCGTGTGGGATTTTGCTCTAATCTTTGGACCTGGCCGTTATGAAAGATTTTTATTACAGCACCTAATCCCTGGGTATTTTTTCCTTCCCCACTCAACTTTATTTGCAAAAAATGGTTTCCTTCTGATTTTTGCGATTCATTTCTAAATACAAATGCGGGTTGATTTATATTATTGACAACAAGGTCAAGGTCTCCGTCATTGTCAAGATCTGCATAGAGAGCGCCATTGCTGTTTGAATGCTGATCGATACCCCAGTCCTTCGTTTTATTTTGAAAACCACTTCCTTTTAAATTCTGGAAAATATAATTAATCACATTGGAGGAAGGCATGTCCTTTATAATATCCATTACATCTTCCCTTTGCAACCTTCCTTTCTCCTGCACATACTCATTCATATAATTTATAAAATCAAGGTTGGTGTAGTCCCTGTAGTAGCCATTAGTAACAAAGAGATCTTTCCATCCATCATTATCATAATCTGCAAAAAGAGCAGCCCAACTCCAATCCGTATTAGAAATTCCCGCCATTTGTCCGGCTTCGCTAAAGCCTCCGTTACCATTATTTAACTGAAGCATATTACGCATATATTGATAATAAAATCCACTGCGTACGTTCAGGTTAAATTTATCATAGTTGTCAGGTGCAAGTAAAAGCTTCTGACGGTGGTTGTCCTCGGGCAACATATCCAGGGTAAAAATGTCTGAAAGGCCGTCATTATTAATATCAGTTACATCGTTACCCATTGAAAACTGGCTGCTATAGCTCAGGCTGGTTTCCATTTGATTGGTAAAAGTTCCATTCTTGTTATTTATATATAAGTAATCCGGTACGGAGTAATCATTGGATACATAAAAATCCGGCCATCCATCTTCATTAAAATCTGATATGCCAAGACCTAATCCATAACTTAGTTCAGAACCATTGATTCCGGAACTTGTGGTTACATCTTCAAATGTTCCATTGTTCTGATTATATAGCCTGAGACCTTTTTCCGGGTTATCCTGTTTGAAAAGATTTGCTGTGGCTTCTTCATTTAGTAATGGCAAATTTTTTGGATTGTGATTGAGCAATAACATATCCAAGTCACCATCTTTATCATAATCTAAAAAGTAAGATTGATTACTGAATCCGGTACTGGCCAGCCCGTACTCTAGTGCCTTTTCTTCAAACACGGGAGTTCCCTGGCTGTCATTTCCCCTGTTTATAAAAAGTTGATTGATTCTTTTTTCTGCAGGCAATGCACCTGAATAACATAAATAGATATCCAGTTTTCCATCCGCATTTATATCAACTGCATTTACACCTGTTTTCCAGGGGCCCGGTCTTCCTTCGGCGTGTGACGCTAATGTAATGTCCCGGAATTTCATATCGCCCAGGTTGAGATAAAACTTATTGTCACTCATATTAGAGGTGAAATAAATATCAACAAGCCCATCATTGTTAAAATCACCGGCAGCCACTCCTCCACCATTATAAAAATATTCGTACATCAGAATGTTGGTGTTCAATCCTTCGGTCAAAGTGTTTTGAAAATGAATATTTGTTTCATCTTCACCAAGTGATGTAAATAAGGGTGATCCGGCTTCATCAGTATTTTTTTCAACATCTCCCTTACACCCGGACAGGAGATGGAAAATTATTAGCAAGGCATATGAAATTGTTTTTCGGGTTATCATTTGCTGGGTAATAAGTAAAAAATCTATCTCAAGATAGAGATAGATTTTTTACAACTAATTTACGATTGAATTAATATCCGGGGTTGTTTACCAATTTAGTATTCTTATTAATTTCATCCCTGCTTATAGGGCGGTAATACATTTTATCATTCCATGTCCTTGTTTCGTTTTCTGTGTTGTCAACCGGAACATATGTATAGGTATACTTCGCTTTATCATAATAATAGGGAACATGTGGTGTCTGACCTGCTTTTAACTTCGCATTTATCTGAATCGCCTTTATTCCACGGCCTACTGTCGATTGAGGAATCATCCATCGCCTTGCATCATGATACCTGTGTTCTTCATAGGACAATTCAATTCTTCGTTCATTTCTATATCTATTCACCAAGGCTATGCCCACATCAATCACCTCCGGCATTCCGGAGCGATAGCGTATCTTATTTAACCAATTCCTCGCTTCCGCTTCATCTCCCAAGGCCAAAGAGGCTTCAATATAATTTAGAACTACCTCAGTATATCTTATAAATGGCCATGGAATTACCTGGGCGTTCGACTGGTTATCCGCCAGTGCCGGATTAGGATCAATGAACTTGCGTGTGTAATAATGTGTGCGGCTACCATTCCAGTTTTCCACCGGTGATTCCCTGGTGTCTATCCCGTTCAGCGATCCACCTGCTCCATCATCATAGTAACCTGTTTGTACTTGATTTTTTGGATCTTTTCCAATTACATCTGCAGGTCTTGGCTTCCAGGTGGCACCATCGTAAAGTACACTTGCATAAAAACGGGGATCACGGTTAGCGTAAGGATCCGATTTATGTACCGGGTTGCTCCAATCAAATTTGCTTCCATCCATCATTTCGTAATCATCTACCAATTGCTGTATAGGAGTATTTCCGGCCCAATTATGATAACCATTCGGACCATTATTAATACCATAATGAATTCCACCTAACGGCCAGTTATCTTCTTCTGTATAAAGGGCGGTGTGGGTTCGCTGGAAAATCAATTCCGTGGCCGCAGCCGCATCCCCTATAGCACTTTTACCACCTAAGGAGATAGACATATAATTATTTTTTCCATCTTCTTCGGAAACCGGGCCTCCCAGATTTAATTTATATCCCTGCCCCTCATCTAATACAGCTTTAGCTGCAGTCCTGGCGGCTTGCCAGCGGGCTGCTCTGTCGCCAGAAGGGTATGCCAGCAGGTCCAGATTGGTGTAACCGGACAAAGCGGTAGATTTTGCCTTAGCAGTAGGACCATCATGAAGATCGCTGGCCGCATAAAGTAAAACTCTTGACTTTAATGCCATAGCAGCCAGTTTTGATGCACGGCCGGCTACAGTACTTTTTCCAGCCAGTAACTGCGCTGCTTTATCCAGGTCTGATACAATGAAATCAACATTTTCTTTGTATGAGTTTCTTGCAATAGTGTAATCTTCATTCAACCCATATGCCTTGTCTATGATAGGAACGCCACCATAAAACCGAAGTAACTGCTGGTAATAATAAGCTCTGAGGAAATGAGCCTCGCCTAATAATTTATCCCTGAGTTCAGCATTATTGAATGTAGATGTAGGAAGCCTTTCAATAGCAATATTTGCTGCCCGTATAACCCGATACATAGTACCCCACTCATAGGTAGAGCTTACCCATGCCAGGCCAGAAGCGTTTTCGGTTCCCTGAGTAAAACGCTCAATGTTTCTTCCGGCGTGGGTAAACATAGCCTCATCGGTATAGGATGCTAATGCTTGTTCCTCAAAACCGCCGTATCCCAAATAAGAATAAATACCAAAAATGAAAGCCTCTGACAAAGCTCCATCACTCCAGGTGGTTTCGCTGGAAATTTTATCAAGGGGTTGAACATTGAGAAAATTCTTTTTACAGGAAATAGAAAAAATCAAGAATATTCCAACAGCCCCGATTATTAATTTAATATTTTTCATATCAGTAATTTTAGAAGGTTAAAGTCAAACCTGTATTGATAACTCTGGCTTGCGGATAATATACTCCACTTTCCGCAGTGGCTTCAGGATCATACACTTTTATCTTATCAATAGTAAATACATTCAGGCCGTTTACGAATAGTCGCAGATTGCTCAATTTAACTTTGTTAAGTATTTTATCGGGTAAATTATAACCTAGCTCAATATTTTTGAGCCGCAGGTAATTTTTGTTAAATAAATAGTAGGTATTGTTTCCAAAAGAGCCGCCTGTAAAATAAGTGTCGCCACGGCTAGCCAGCCTTGGATGTTTGCCACCGGGATTTTCAATTGACCAACGATTATCGTGCGAATATTTCAGGAAATTACCGATATCGCCAGATTCTGTTTGGATGCGGATTAATGCACCCGTAGCACCCTGGAATAATATATTCAAATCAAATCCCTGGTACCTGACTTCTAAAGTTGCACCGTAATTAAAAGTTGGACTATTATTTTTGTCCAACCGAACTTGATCATCCCCATCAATTTTTCCATCTCCGTTTACATCTTCAAATTTCATATCGCCGGGAATTAACTTATTAGTTACACCGGAATAATCAATTGTATTTTTATCAATATCCTGCTGATCACGGAAAACACCGTTTGATTTATAAACCAGATAAGCTCCAAAGGGTTGCCCGGCCCTTCTCTGATAATCAGGTGCGCCTGGGTTTTCATCTATAATAACAACCTTATTCTTTGCAAATCCTCCATTAATTCCTGCCCTGAATATCCAACCCCCGGCAATTTTTCCATTATACCCCGCACTGAATTCAAAACCTCTGTTATCAAGTTGACCATTATTTACAGGAGGTAAGGTGAGGCCAGCGGAGGCGGGTGTGGAGGCGATATTAGTTATAAACAATAGCTTCCGTTGATTTATAAAGTATTCCAATGTAAGATCAACCTTATTATTAAATAAACTGGCATCAAGTCCCACGTTGTAGTTATTAGCAACTTCCCAGGTAAAATCCGGGTTAGCCAGCACGGTTTCCCTTAAGGTGGTGGCCACTGCATTGTTAATGGGATACCGGCCAAAATCGTAAGTAGATAAATATTTAAATTCTTGCAATACATCATTAAAAACTATTTGGTCATTACCCATCTGACCATATGATGCTCTTAATTTGAGGTAATTGATCCCGTTAACTTTGAAAAAATCTTCATTAGATATATTCCATCCTAACAATAAACCCGGGAAAAATCCAAATCGCTTGTCCTCAGGAAACATATAAGAACCATCATATCTCCAAAGAAACTCGGCCAGGTACTTTTCTTTATAATTATATTGGGCCCTTCCATAATATCCCAGGCGGGGTCTTTTATAAGCGGTGCCACCCGTGTTTTGACCAATCAAACCTCCGGCAAATAGCTGGTCAATGGCAGGAGATATATAATTTCTTCGAAAAGCCAGGAATTCATCTCCTTTGTAAATTTCTTTTGTAACTCCGGCCAAAAGCCCAATTGTATGATCTTCTCCTATTTTTCTATCATAGTTAAGAATAGCAGTCATATTGGTATTTAATTTCGATCCATACCGCTGAGTTAACCGGGGATCTGTAAAGTTTGAGCGGATAGCCCCTACTAATTTTGGCGTTTTACCATCTGCTTCAAAGCTGATCCTGTCCCATGTATAAAGCATCCAGGGAGTTTGCCATACTTTCTCCGTTTCATTGTTTTTATCAATGGCTCCAGACAGGGTTAATTTTAATCCTTTTACCCACGGATTGGTTATTTCTATAGAACCATTTGCCTGAGTATAATCTGTAGGATTATCATTATAGCCTGTAGCATTGGTTGTAATAACATAAGGATTCTGGCCATTCTCTATATCAGGTCCAGGTTTTCCGTTTGGCCAAACTTCAGGCTCGGTGGGACGGCCTCTCATCAGCATGCGGAAAATTGATCCTGCACTTTCAGTTGGAAACCGGCGCTGCTCTCTTCTAACCATAATGCCCAGCGTGGTAGTGATATAATTATTCACTTTTGCTGTCATGTTCGTCCTGAAATTATATTGCTGGTAATTTGTAGCAGAGTTTCTATAATACGCATCCTGCTTTACATACCCCAGCGAAGCGAAATACCTAATATTTTCGGAACCACCTGCTATTTGCAGATTATGCCTGCTTTGGGGGGACCACTCTTTAAAAGCATCACCAAACCAATCTGTATCGGGGTAACCCCAGGGATCACTTTGGTCACCATGTTTTTTGACTGCATCAGGACTATAATTAGCATTTATTGTGCTTACGCCTGGAGTAGGAGAATCATAAGTACCTGTAGTTTTAATTGCAGTCCAGGCTGCATTCCATTCAGCTACCGGAATTGTCTTATAAATGGGCAATTCATTCATTATGTTCGCATATTCTACAGCATTTGACATTTCAGGAATTCTTGCCGGCTGATTCCAACCCTGGTTGAAATCATAAGTGACCTTTGGCTTACCTGTAGTTCCTTTTTTAGTAGTAACCAGGATAACTCCATTGGCAGCCCTTGAACCATAGATAGCTGCAGAAGCATCCTTAAGTACAGATATAGATTCTATATCTCTGGGGTTCAGGCGTCCTAAACCACCATCTCTTTCCGGTACTCCATCAATTACAACAAGCGGGTCGCTATTTCCGATGGTATTTGTTCCCCGAATTTTAACAGAAGCGCCATCATAACCCGGTTCACCACTGGTTTGAATAACAACAAGGCCCGGCAGGCGACCTGCTAATGAATTTGTCAGGTCAACAGCAGGAGATTTTATCAGGTTTTCACCTTTAACTGAAGTTACCGCCCCCGTAACAGTCACCTTTTTTTGAGTACCATATCCTACTACCACTACATCAGTAAGGTATTGGGCTTGTCCTTTTAATTGCAAATTAATTGTACTGTTTGTACCCACAGGCACCTCCTGGGAATTGAATCCAACTGAAGTAAAAACCAAAACAGCGTTTGCCGGAACGTTAAGAGTAAAATCACCTGAAGCTGAAGTGATGGTTCCGTTTGATGTGCCCTTTTGAATGACACTTACATCTGCAACAGGATTGTTTTGCTCATCCGTTACTTTTCCTTTTATGGTTTTGTCCTGTTGAAAAAATCCGGGTGATTTTGCATCCATTTCAATAGAACTTGTAATCAAAACTAAAACCAATATTGAAGCCAGCCCTTTTTTCAGCCAGCTTGCGGGATAGATGGGTTTGTTCATGATAATTAAATTAAGCAGTTAAGTCATAAAGTTAATGTCAATTAGGTTTGCGATAATCAATTCAAAAATGGGCAATCAACCGTCTGAAGGATAATAAAGGCTCATACTGGTATATTTTTATTTTTATAAATAATATGCTCACTTATTGTTTCGGTAGGGTGTTTCTATCCATTTCTTTGGGATGATTCCCTGAAAAATGGGATCGGCTCCAGCACCACTTGAGAAGGAATAGTTTGCTGTGTTTTGTTTTCAATTAATTGCAAAAGCATTCTAAATGCCTCTCTTCCCATTTGAACAGTTTGCTGATCAATAGAAGATAGAGTGGGCGTCGTGTGTTCATTAAAATCTTCGTTTGCGAAACCTATAATTCCTACATCCTGTGGTATCCGAATGTTTTTTTCCTTTAAGCGCTTCATTAATCCCAGGTTAGAAAAATCTTCAACAGAAAATATGGCGTCGGGAGGATTATCTAAACCAAGAAAATAGTCTGCGGCCTTTTTCCCGGATTCAATTGACAAATCGCCGGAATAAATCAAAGAATCCTCAGGAATTATATTATTAGCCCTTAGTGCATCCAGATACCCTTTTTGCCTGTTTTGAAAAGTTTGGTAAAACTGAGGTCCGGCAATATGAGCTATTCGTTTATACCCTTGCGCTATTAAGTGTTCGGTAGCCTTAAATCCACCCCGGTAATCATCTATAATCACCGAAGGGATATTCAAGGATTCAATATAGCGGTCAAATAAAACTAAGGGAACGTTCATTTTTTTTAGGCCCTTAAAATGCGCACTATTGTTCTCTTCCTTGGCAAGAGAAGCCAGTATTCCATCTACCCTGGCTCCAAGAAATGCTTCGATGGCCTTTACTTCCAATTGCCAGCTTTCTTCTGTTTGATATATTAGGGTATGATATCCGTGCTTGCTGGCCAGCGTCTCTATCCCGTGAACTACAGAGCCAAAAAAATTCATTCTCGCACTTGGGATAATAACGCCTATAGTATGTGACCGGCCTGTTCTTACAGAAGAAGCAATTTTATTGCGGCGATAATTCATTCGCTTCGCCGCTTCCAAAACAAGACGTTTGGTTTCGGTACTAATACGTGGATGATTATGCAATGCCCTGGAAACGGTGGCTGGAGTAAGTTTCAACGCATCCGCAATATGCCTTATGGTTGTATTTATTGGCAAGCAGTTATTGGTTTTGTGTAATCGTTTGCACAATTTATCAGGAATTTTAATTCTGACCAAAAAAATTATTTTTTTGATGATTGTCAAGTTGACAATTATGCTATTTGGCTTAATTTTTAGGCTGGAAGTAGTTGTTGCCGTGCAGGAGAAATAAAAAATTTTACAAAATGAGTTATTCTTTTCTATAAAATGGAAACATAAAAAAGGAGGTCATCGCCTTAAAGGGATATGGCAGTCAATACAAGTTCTTTCAATTTAGTAACAGGAACTCGTTCCTGCTCCATCGAATCCCGGTAACGGATGGTTACCGTATTATCTTCTTTGGTTTGATGATCCACCGTTACACAAAAAGGAGTTCCCAGTGCATCCATACGGCGATATCGCTTACCTATTGAATCCTTTTCTTCATAAAAACAACGAAATGAACCTTTGCAAACATTAATAATTGATTGAGCAATTTCAGGCAACCCGTCTTTTTTTGTTAGGGGTAAAACGGCCATTTTAATGGGTGCAAGGCCTGAAGGAAATTTTAAGACTACCCTGCTATCTGGTTTATCGGATGTGCCGAGGTCCTGCTCCTCATAAGCATTACTCATGATCAACAGGAACATCCTGTCCAGGCCAATAGAAGTTTCAATAACATAAGGAATATAATTGCCATAAGGTTTTCCCGTAACCGGGTCAA
>JBGTNK010000307.1:0-2513 GCA_041743125.1 Chitinophagaceae bacterium | reverse complement strand
TAAATTCAAAATGATGGTCAAAGCGAACCGCTTCCAGTTCAAGATACAACCGGAGCGATTCTAATTCACTTTCCAAAGTGATCAATGGTTCCTGTGAATTTTGTAAAATCAATCTGATTAACCTCGAAAATTTGGTAAGGTATTCAGAAGCCTGTGCTCTGTTGTTCTGGAGAATAAAGCGGTTGATAGAATTAAGCGAATTAAAAATAAAGTGCGGGTTCATCTGGGCACGGAGGGCCTGCATTTCCAGCTCGGTGGCTTGTTGTTGAAATTCAGCTTTTGCTTTTGCGTTTTCTATTTGTTGTAATTCGAGTTCATGTTCCAGGCGTTGCTTTTCATTTTTTCGTTTTAAAGTGATATTCCTGAAAATGAATATTCCCAATAGTAAAATACCTGTAATGCCGGCAACAAGAATTTTTCTTACTAGTGCCTCTTTTTCCAGTTTAGCCCGCTGAATTTCTTTTTCCTTATTTACAAATGCAATCTTTTGCTCATAATTGTATGCAATAAATTTTCCTTTTGTCTGGTCATTTAACACAGAGTCTTTCATGGTTACGTATTGCCTGAAATAAAAATTGGCACTGTCTGTTTGATGCAACCGGTCATAGACGATAGAAAGAATTTGATACCCCTCACGGATAAATCGTTTGGCTCTGGTTTGCAGGGCAATTTCTAATCCCTCCCACCCATACTTTAAAGTTTCTAAATTATTATTTAATGCCAAATAAGTCATGCTGATATCAAGAAGCGTACGCATGATCTCATTCCTGTCATTTAGTTTTTTATGCTCCGCTAATCCAGGATGAAAATTTTCCAGTGCACGGAGATATTTTTTTTCCAGATAATAACATTCTCCTGTGCTAACCCGGTAAATCCGCATCAACATTGAATTTTCATTGGTGGGCTTATATAGATTGTAATAATGCCAGGCAGAATCAAATTTATTCAAATGACTAAAGACTTCGGCGAATTCCATTTTAAACCAAATGTCATTTTGATTGATGATTCTTTCATTGCGGGTTTCACTATCATCTATTTCAATAACCTTTCGGAAATAAGATAAAGCCGCGGGATAATCTTCGACAAGCATATACAATTGGGCCATATTGTACAATGTGTTTGTAACCCAGATTTTATTATTTGCTTTTAAAGCGAGATCATAAGCTTGCTGAGTAAACAGGAAACTTTTTTCGTAATTGCCGCTTAAACGGGAAATGGCATAAATTCTTTGCAAGGCGTTCAATATTTTTAATGTATCGCCGCTTTGCCTTGCAACTGAATAGCTTTCTTCAAGGTAATGCGTCGCCTCGTCAAACTTGCTCTGGGCAAATAATGCATCCATGAGATAGTTAAACATATTGTCATACTCCGCCTTATCCGATGTTTTCTTAAACCAGTGTAAGGAAGTTTTAGCCATTTCTTCCGATTTTACAAAATCATCGTAAAACTTTCTTGCGATATGGGCCTTGCGGGAAAACGATACGGCAATGCCATGTGTGTAATTGAGCTTCTTTGAATCGCCGTAAGCTAAGTCTGCATAGTATTCCGCAGGTTGTTTTTTGCCTGAGAGGGTATATTCATAGCTTAAATTGTTCAGACAGTCTACCCTTGCTGAATCTTTTAAAGTGGACAATACTTTTTGCAGGCTGTCTATGCTTTGAGCATGAACCGCAAGGGCGCCAAGTGCGGTGAAAAACAGTATGGTAATGCATTTATTCATTATTTAAAGTGCATTGTATGCTTATTCCTAAATCAACAGTCCGCCTCAAACAGTTGCATTCTATTTTGGCATAGTATTATTCCCCTTTTAAAATTATTATTTGCCCTTCTTTTTTTTAAGCCTCTCTGAGTAGTTGGCGGATTAAACAGGGTAGTTACCGGGTTAACAGAGTATTTATACCTTTTGCTATTTTTTAATTCCTATAGCCTGATTCTGCTATTGGCATATTCCCGGAGAACATTTTAAACAGGGTCTTTAGTTGTTGTTTTTTTGAAAATGCTTAATCTTAATCCATCAAAGGTATTTTAATAATCACTTCGGTTCCACAGGCGCTGCCATTGGGTAAAACCAGGTCGGTAATCTTTATATACGAATCCAATTGTTCTTTCTGCTGCAGCATTTCTATCCGGCTGGCCGTTATCTGCATGCCCATTGATTTATGGATGGAAGCCGATTTGCTTTTTAATTCCGTTGCCTTCTTTCTGCCAATGCCATCGTCCGTTATCTTACAACAAATCATTTCTTCTTCCTGGAATATTTTAATATCCAAGTGTCCTTTTTCTTCTTTATGCATCAGCCCATGCCAGATTGCATTTTCTGCATAAGGCTGAATGATGAGCGGCGGTACTTTTAATACTTCCACATCCAGTTCATCATCAACTTTTATTTTAAATTCAAAATGATGGTCAAAGCGAACCGCTTCCAGTTCAAGATACAACCGGAGCGATTCTAATTCACTTTCCAAAGTGATCAATGGTTCCTGTGAATTTTGTAAAATCAATCTGATTAACCT
>JBGTNK010000306.1:0-50991 GCA_041743125.1 Chitinophagaceae bacterium | reverse complement strand
CCTGCGGGATTGGCTGTTCAGCTTTATACCGTAAGAAAAGAAATAGAAAAAGATATTAAAGGCACATTGAAACGTATTGCTGCAACCGGATTTAATACGGTGGAAACAGCTTTCTGGCCCGATGGAATCACCGTAAAACAGGCAGGTGAATATTTGAAAGAAGCTGGATTAAATGTATGTTCAGCCCATATAGAATTACCTGCAGCCGGTAAAGAAAACATGTTGCTGGAAACTGCTGCAGCACTGGGATGCAAAAAATTAGTATGGCATGGCTGGCCCGAAGATATCCGCTATGGCTCAGTTGCGGGTACCCGGCAACTGGCGGCCGTGTATAATAAAGTCAACCGCTTTACCCGGGCTAACGGGCTTCAGTTTGGTCTTCATAATCATTGGTGGGAATTTCGGAATAAGGAAGGCCGCCGGTATATGTATGAAGTGTTGTTAAGATCACTTGACCCGGATATCTTTTTTGAGATTGATACCTATTGGGTAAAAGTGGCGGGCCATGATCCGGCTGAAATAATAAAAAAATTCGGGAAACGGGCTCCGTTGTTGCATATCAAAGATGGCCCTGCTGTCTGGCGGGAGTCACTGGCCGATGACAATCCTGATCCGATGGTGGCTGTAGGTAAAGGCACACAAAATTTTCCTTCTATTGTTAAAGCGGCCAGCGGAAATACAGAATGGATGATTGTAGAAATGGATAAAACTTCTACGGATATATTTGAAGCACTAAAGGAAAGTTATGACTATTTGATCAGTAATGGAATGGCAATTAGCAAGAAACCCATATGATCTTACTTTAAACAATTTGTTATTCATATTCATGTAAAGAACCAATGATACTTTCCTGAATTTAGCTGCTGCTCCTTAGTCTAATTAAAAATATTACCAGGGGTAGGGTCAGGAGATGAAATAAGTTTGGGAGCGGCAAATTATGTAGGCACCAGTCTCTATCCAATCTCAAATAAGAGTACTTAGCAAAAAACCAATATTAGGTAAAGCGACTGGAGCCGTCCTTTGCCTTTACCAGAATATAGTCCTCACCATGTTCAGGAAATAAAATATTATGAAGGCCAGCCGACATAAATAAAGTTTGTAGATTATAGAGAAAATAATTATGAATAGTAATCATTAATTTTGAAGTACTCATGAATATTGTTCATCATGGAATTGCGCCACTTTAAGATGTTAGCCGAAGTAGCAGAGTGTCAAAATCTGACCAGGGCTGCTGAGCGATTGTATCTTTCACAATCTGCTTTGAGTATCCAATTAAAACAAATTGAAGGTTTTTTCGGCGCACAAGTATTCATCAGAAAGCAAAAAAAAATGATCCTTACCCTTGAAGGTGAAATTGCCCTTGAAGCGGGGAAAAAAATAATGCAGGAAATTGATACTGCTTCCAAACGCATCAAACAATTGGCTGATAAAGATTCAGGAGAGATCCGTATCAGTACCGAATGCTATACGTCCTATCCCTGGCTATCTAACATACTTAAAGAATTTCAAGCTGATCATCCTAAAGTAGATATAAATATTATCACCAATGCCACCAGGTTCGCTCTTTCCAACCTTTTGGAAAACAAAATTGATGTAGGAATCTTTGATGAAAATAAAAGCAACAAAGTACACTATAGCCCCCTTTTTTCGGATGAATTTGTTGTATTAGTTTCAAGCGAACACCGGTGGGCAGGGCTAAAATATCTTGAGCTGGACGCATTAAAGGAAGAAGCATATATCATGTACAGTTTACCGGAAGAAGAAAGTACGCTTTATCAAATGTTATTTAAAAAACATCCTCCCAAAAAGCTTTACAAAGTAATGCTAACCGAGGGAATCCTTGAAATGGTCAAGGCGGGGATTGGTTTCACCATTCAACCCAACTGGATCGCTTACCCATATATAAAGTCAGGCGAATTGTTTCCGATTAAGATTTCACGAAAAGGAATTAAGCGTATGTGGTATGCGGGAATACTGAAAAATAAAGTGCAGCCACCTTATGTTAATACGTTCATTAAGATGCTTGCAAAAAATATGAAACTATCAGACCCGGTAAAGCATATAAACCTCCTTAAGTCTATGGCCTCCTAACCTGCCTGTAATCAATTAACTCCCATCCTGTCTTTCTCTTCCTCAATGCCTGTTTTCCTGATTTTATCCTGTTTAACATTAAGGTTCCCAAACCGATACGTAAATAATAAATTTACAAACCGGGATTCTACTTTCCAGTCCGAGATAATGTTTATACCACGCCCCCTGGATTTAAAATGCCGTATTTGTGTATCAAATATATCAGTGCAACCAAACTTTAAGGACCCTTTTGATCTTAATACCTGTTTTGCAATACCTGCACTTACACCGTAATATTTGTTTTGCCATACGGTACCGTCCAGCGCAGGAGAATTGTACATTCCGGAAATTTCGAACATAAATTTCGCAGGTAAAGCGATGGTATTTACAGTAGTGAGTGCATAGTTATTGTTGTACTGTATGTAGGAATCGAAATCCGGCAATTCAGCATGAGAAAAGTTCAGCGTAGTAATATTGGTCAGTTTGCCTTTGAATAGCTTTCCTGTATAGCTCACGGAAAAATTCATTAGCTTACTTGCGCTAAAATTCAAAAAGGTGCCATGAGATGTATTATCGGGCCCCTTTTCATATGCGTATGAAATGGGATCATTAACCCATGCGAAGCTGCTGCTCACCACCAGGTTTTTTTTATATGCCCAATTTATCCCAAGGCTGTTAAAATAAGAAGGTCTGATATAAGGATTGCCTTTGTGATAGGAATAATGCCCCTGCAGGTTAATGAACGGATTGATAATATCAAATCCAAACCGCTTTATACTTTTCTTATATGTAAAAGATAAAAGGTGATTTTTTGAAGCTTTGAACTGAAGGTTTAGGGAAGGGAAAAAATCATTATACCTGCGCTCTGTTATCATAGAAAGAGTAATAGAATTTCCAACAGAACTTGTTAACTCAATCCTTAATCCCGCCTGGATGGACCATTTCTTGTAATTTCTTGATACACTGATGTAGGCAGCATGCACATTTTCCGTATACACAAAATGATTGGTTTTTGAAGAATCGGTTTTCCACTCATTATTTAATAGCCTTTCCCATAAAACATTATTGTCTGTTCTGCTTCCTGAGAATTTGATCCCTGCTTCAATATTACCATTTTTCATTGGCAGATAATAGTCTGCAGTTACCGATTTTACTGAATTATTTGCTGGTGAATTATTAGTAAGATTATAGGAGCTTATGGGATTTCCCATGTGATCGTTATAAAACCCTGTTATATCATCCTCCCATTTTTTTGAAAGCCCCCAATAATCAGCATTAACCGCAAGTTCGGCCCCTCTGGCTGAAATTTTTCTTCTGATGTAGAGGTTCACAGTTGGAATTAAAAAAAATGCATTCGTTAGCATGTCAACTGTTACAATTGTATCGGGGGCTGGTGTTGGACCTTTAGAAAGTGAGAGGTCAAATATTTTTCTTTTCCGAAAATTCTTAGCGCATCTAAGCATTAAACCAACCATTGTTTTTTTATCCAGGTCATAATCAATACCCACCCTTACTGAATGATTATCCTGTGTCCGTATATTGTGATCTGACATATTAATTTGGGAAAGATCGTTGGCAAAGGTCAGGGACGCATTTAAACGAAAGAATTGCCTGGTATAGTTGCGGTCGTACCCCCCATAAATATTAATAGTACTGTCCCGGTAGTTCAGCGAAAAACCAAGTGGACTCCTGAAATAGGTACCTTTGCTAATGCCGAGTGTCACAGACTTTGTGAGGCCGTAATTTTTATTTTTGGGCGATCTAATGTTGATCACAATCCCTCCCTGTGCCTCAAACCTCGATGATGGATTTAATAATACTTCCAGTTTATCAGTGCCTGTTCCCAATATCGAAGACAAGTAGTCTTTCAGATCTTCCCCCGAAAGATTATTGGATTTGCCATCAAATACAACATTTACAGGCTTTCCCTGGTAGTATAACGTCCCATTTGACTCTGCCACCCCGGGTATCTGTAATATAATATTATACAGGTTATCTGAAGCTAAAACAGCACTCTCGCTAACATTAAACATTATTTTGTCGGCTGTGCGTGTTACCATCTTTTGCTGGGATAAAATGGTAACACCTGCAAGGCCGGTATTCGTCTTTTGTAATTCTATAGACATAACTTCATTACCTGTTACCCTGATCATTTTATTTAAGAAAAGGAAGCCTACATGAGAAATATCCAGGATATAATCCCCTGCCTCAAGGTTATCAATCATAAAATATCCATGGCTATTGGTTACAGACAGTCGCTTTACCGGTGTATTAATACCACGGAGAGAAACACTGGCGTTCTTAAGAATTTCTTTGCTGACACTGTCACTAACAGTTCCTGATAAAGAAAAAGTCTTTGTTTGTCCTATGCCCTTACAGGCCATGAGAACAAGGATGGTTGTTATCAGTATTTTCATTTACCCTGCTTTGATGTTCTGACAAAGCTATCATTGTTTTGCTATGAGTAAAATGAAAAGATTATTTAAAATCCATTAAAAATATTAATAGAACTATTGTGGTGTTTCAACAGAATTAAATCAATATCTCATAAATTTGCTGCAGTATGAACGAAGTAAATATCGAAATTTATACAGACATTTTTAAGAATGAAGTTGCCGAACTGATTATGAGGATCCAAAATGATGAGTTCGGAATACCACTCACATTAGCGTTGCATCCGGATTTAAATGAAATATCTAAATTCTACCAGGCTAACAAGGGTAATTTTTGGATCGCAAGATTTGATGACAGGATTATAGGAACAATTGCATTATTAGATATTGGCTATAATAGAAGCGCATTAAGAAAAATGTTTGTTGCCAGTGATTATAGGGGAAAACCGTATGGTATCGGGCAAAAATTATTAGATAGTTTAATTAATTGGGCTAAGTATAAAAGGACTACGGAAATATTTTTGGGTACGACTGCAAGGTTTATCAGAGCACAACGGTTCTATGAAAAAAATGGATTTATGGAAATACCAAAACAAACCCTGCCAAAAGAATTTCCTGTAATGGATGTTGATGTGAAATTTTATAAATGTTTTGTTTAGGTTAAGCATGGATTTGCAATTCAATGTCGTAAGCTTGAGTGTACCCATTAAATATGGAAATATAGAAAAGCTCATCTGCCAGGTTATGACTCAAAGAACATAATGAAATTGAGGAAGCATTAGAGTAATAAAGAAAATAAGCAGTTGAAGGGAGCTGATCATTTGTTCCTGAATACTAGTTACATTCTACTTTGTTGTTATTCTTATTTGTAAAAATATCTCGAAGTATTTCCTTCGATAGCCCTTAAAAAAGTTAAACCAAAACTGCAATACTTAACGTTCATAACTTTTGCAAAAAAACTCCTATCAACTATTAATCAGGAGGTTGGGCCCACATTTTTCCTGTGCAAAGCTTGCCTTTTATGGCTCTTCAATTATTCGTACCTTTTGAATAATCACTTCTCTATTGAAGACGCTCTTTTAATCATGGTCGTACCCCAATTTAAGTCATCAGAATTATTGTTCATTTTAAAATTAAATACCATGTTAATCATTGCACATCACAACATCAGCAATCCGGAAGAATTCTGGAAAGCAGCCAAAGAGAAAACACAAAATTTACCGGGATCATTAAAACTTCATGGTGTATATCCTTCAAAAGACACCCGGTCTGGAACCTGCCTGTGGGAAGCCAATAACGTAGAGGAGGTGCAGCAATTTCTTGATAAAATAACAGGAAAAATGGCGAAAAACTTTTGCTACGAAGTCAATGTAAAAGATTCTATGGGGCTGCCATCCATTAAGCTTGAAAAAGCTCATGCTAATTAAGCCTTATTTTTTCATGGAGAAACAGGTGCCGTTTTTTTCGGTACCTGTTTTTGTTTTAACTATTATATAAAGCGATATAATTAATTTTTTAATTTATTATCTTAGAGAGATCAAACAATCTGCCTTTCTAATCCTTGCTGGTTTTGATCCTGCCCGCCGATAATGCATAAATTAAAACAACATAAGTTATGAAACAGTTTCAATTACTATTTACGCCTGTTATTTTTTTCTTCCTTCTTTCCTGCAATCAGGAAAAAGTTTCTGTTGAAAAAGAAGATAGTTCTGCTGCCAAGAAAAATCTGGAAGTTTCAGCTATTATAACTAAGGCTTTTGATACTGGCGATACTTCCATGATCGATAAGGTGGTAGCAAGTGATTTTGTGGATCATACCGATAGGGGTGATATGGGCCGGGACAGTTTGAAAGCCATGATAATTACCATGCGGAAAACATTTCCTGATATGAAGCAGGAAGTAATAAAGGAATTGGCTGATGATGACTATGTATTTTCTATGATGCGTTTCACCGGAACAAGCGAAGGCCAGATGGGTATGCCCAAAGGTCCTTATGATATGAAGGCCATTGAGGTGGTTCGGTATAAAGACGGTATGGCTGTTGAGCATTGGACATATATGGAACCCAGGGAAATGATGAAAATGATGGCGCCTCCGGAAGCAAAGTAAAAAAAAGAGAAGTGAGTTTAATTTTTTAGGGCTCTCTTATTTTTTTTCCAGGTAGGCCATTTGCCCCAGGTGATAGCTTGTATGATTGGTGCGGTTGATAATAATATTTAATTTATTCCGGTGCGGCTCATTGGCAAAATCTGCTGCGGATACATTGGTGTGGCGTTGAAACCATTCCTCATCCGGCATGCGGCTGATATGAGTGGATAGTTTTTCATTTACCGTAATCCAATATGATTTAAGAATATTGATGGAAGGAAAGTCCTGTCCTGAATGATCAGGGGTGTTTAAAAATATTCTATCCAGCTCGGGGTAAAGACGTTTTCCTAAACCCAGGATGGGGAACATGCCATCACTAACGGCTACCAGGTGACCAAGAAGGTAAATGCCACTATTTCTTCCCGGCGAAGTATCACCCATCAATTGCTCGTCTGTTATTTTATTGATCAGTTCATCCACCCGGGAATTATAAGTATCCCAGGCACTGATGGCCATTTTTATAAAAATTTTCCGGGTGGCCAGCGTTTCGTTATGTGTTGAAGGTGGAGTCATTTCTTTAGTTTTATTTATAACCTGTTTTAAAAGAAAAAGTTCATCAATACTCTTTAAGTCCATTAGCACTTCTGTCTTCAAATTCCGGTCTTGGGTAACTTTTTAATGGTTTTTCTTTTACCAGTTTCATCGCTTCTTCTATACCGCGAATTAATTGAGGATCTGTTCCCTTAGCTAATTTAGCCGGATCATCCCAAACCTCCAGGTCAGGTTTTATACCATAGCCTTCGGCAAACCATTTTCCATCAGCGCCAAACAGTCTTGCATCGGGAACAGTTATGTTACCTCCATCCATCAGGCGGTGCCCGGTGGCCGGCCCAACCAATATTCCCAGGGTTCTTTCGCCAATAATGGGTCCCAGGTTCAGTTGCTGAAAAGCCCATGGAAAAGCATCCCCACCAGACCCCGCCCATCCGTTGATCAGCATAACTTTTGGGCCATTGTTGCCTTTGGCAGGCCAGCGGGTTATATTGGCATCCCGCCATGCAATATTGTATATGTTGGGGCGGTTTAGCATTTCTATAAAGCGGTCTCCCAATTGCCCGCCGGCATTAAATCGTTCATCTATTACAAATCCCTTTTTATCAATTTGCGCATAAAACTGGCGCATAAGTTCTGTTTGTCCTTCCGTGCCAGTATTGGGCATATACATATATCCTAATTGCCCGCCAGAAAGTTCATCCACTTTTTTCCGGTTGCTTTCAATCCATTCAAGATGTCGCAACCTTCCTTCCTCCTGGGGCAATAAGGTTTTGATGATTACTTCACGGGATCCTGCTGCACCTGGTTTGCTATTAACCCTGAGTGCAACCGCTTTGCCGGCAAGGCCTTCAAACATGGCGTATGGGTCTATAGCCACATCAAGCGGCCGGCCATTGACAGAAATTATATAATCACCTTCTTTTACATTTACTCCGGAAGCTTCCAGCGGCGATTGCACTTCGTTGTCCCATACTGCCGGTTTTACAATACGCTTTATTTTATATGAATTATTTTCAATGGCCCAGTCAATGCCCAGGAAACCATTGGTTCTGTTTTTTCCCTGTTCCAAATCACCGCCACTCACATAGGTATGCCCCGCACTCAGTTCTGAAACCATTTCTTGCAGGATATTATTGACATCCCACCGGGTGATGGCATCTGCCAGTAATTCACTGTAATCTTTTCTTACCTGGTTCCAATCCACTTTTTGCATAGACGGATCGTAAAAGAAATCCCGGTAACGACGCCAGGTGTCATTAAAGAGCTGGCTCCATTCTTCTTTTGGGCGAAGGACTATTTCTATTTCAGAAGTGCGTAATAATTTATCCAGCTTTTGGTCGGGGTCAATTTTGATAATACCGAATCCATTTGCATTGCGTGCAAGAATATTCTTGCCATTTGCTGACGCCGAGTATGCATTTACATTTGCCAGCACCAATTTTTCTTCCCGTTTATCTGTATCAAAAAAGAAAATGGATGCCGGGCCCTCTGCAGCTCCCGTATTAGGAAAACGCAAATAAACCAGTTTACCTTCTGCCGCCATCAAGCCATTGATATTACCTGGTTTCACTGGCAAAATTTCAAGACGACGTTCCAGGTTTTCAGGATCAATTTTGGTTTCTGCGATTACTGGTTTTTTTGTTTTTTTTGATGTATCCTCATTTGCTTTTGTTTTGCTTGCGGTATCAAGGTTGATGTCATCGTTTTTAGCATATAGTAATGCAGGGGTACCAGGGTCAAGAGTTGCAACGGCAACCAATGTGCTGTTAGGGTATATCCAGGTATTGTCAAAGTTGCTATAAGAAGGTTTGAAATCTCTGTCAGTCAAAAAGTATAAATATTTACCAGTAGGATCGAATACCGGGTCACCATCATTATAATAACCGGATGTTGCCTGGTGGATTTTTTTCTTCTCAAAACTATAGAGGTAAATAGCACGGTTCAGGTTGGCAGTACCTTTTGAATAGGCGATCCATTTGCTGTCGGGCGACCAACTCAGGTTAAATCTTCTTAGTGCATTATATGTTTGATCGGTTGTTTTATCAATGGTTTCCATCAAAGCTCCTTCTATGGAAAGCACCATGATTTTTTGTTGTTCATTGATAAAGGCTATTTTTTTATTGTCGGGCGACCAAAATAATTTCCAACCCATGCCGCCTTTAAAACTGGTCATTTTTTTTACCTGGCCCGATGCCTGGTCTCTAAGGTAAATTTCATTTTCGCCACTTTCATCGCTCCAGTAGGCAAGTGATTTTCCGTTGGGCGACCAGGCCGGTTCTTTTTCCCAGGCGCCACTTGTATTAGTCAGGTTAATGATCACGCCATTTTCCGCAGGAATGCTAAAGAGATCACCTCTCGCTTCAAAGACTGAACGTTTAGCATCTGGTGAGAGACCGAAATTGTTGATATTATTTCCAACGTTTACAGTTCTGGGCATCAGCGTAGAAATATCTGCCACCACATTGATCTTTACTTCTTCATATTTATTTGTTGCCAGGCCCATTAGATAAAGCCGGCCGCCCGCTTCAAAAACTAATTCCTCCGGCCCTGCAGACATGTGGTTAATATCAATGTTAGAAAATTGGGTAAGCTGCTCTTTTGATTTTTTGTCCACATCGCAACTCCATATATTCCGCCTTTTGCCGGTGCCGGCATCGGACACATAGTAAATTTTATTTTTAACCCATACAGGTTTTCCTTCGGTGGCATCGGTACGTGTTATATTTTCTGCCGTACCTTTTTTAAGATCAAACGTGAGTACATCAGAAGCAAGTCCGCTGCGTATTCTTTTGAAAGGATAGTTTTCTGTTATTTTAGTAACATAAGTTATTTGATGACCATCGGCTGAAAAGGAAGCCAGCTCACCATAAGGCACAGGAAGTTTTTCAGGCAAACCGCCTTTAACTGAAACAAGGTAAAGTTGCCTGTAGGCAGGTGTACCGCTTTCACGACCTGAAGCAAAGAGAATTCTCTTTCCATCGGGATGCCAATCCAAAACACGATCCGGTCCGGCATGCCAGGTAAGCCGAATGGGGATACCGCCTTGCACCGGCAGGGTATATACATCGGTGTTACCATCATAGGTAGCGGAAAAAGCCATGGTTTTGCCATCAGGCGAAAACCGCGGAAAAGCTTCCTCTCCTGTGGATGAAGTAATTCGATTGGCCGTACCACCTGTTTTAGGCGCCAACCAAATATCTCCACCGTAAACAAATGCAATTTGACTGGCTGATACATCAGGGTATCGAAACAGGCGTGCATCTATTTGTCCAATAGCAGTCAAACTTATGAACAGGATTGGAAAAAAAATTACTTTTCTCATACAGTCTTTTTGAATTAGGAGATGAGTTTTGAAGGTAGCAAATTAACAGGAATGAAAATTCAGGATAAGGATCAACGGAAGAGGGCCATGCCGTTGTAGTTTGATATTCGTATTATTAGTTGGATTTATTTTCAATAAACACTGCTCCACTAATCAGGTGCCTTAAATAAATAACCGCAGCTGTGCAAGCACATACTGCGGTTATTCATTGACAATTTAAAGTTGCCGGTAATTTTAAATATCTATTTTTCTTTTACTTTTTCTTTAATAATAGTTCCATCTGCACTTACCAGCAATTTTACTTTACTGTTATCTTTTTTCATTTCAATTTCATAGGCTGTTTTATCTTTTTGCAGTTCTGTATTGACATTGCTAATAGTATAATCAGCATATTTATTTTTAATGAAAGTATGTACCGCCGCTGGTAATTTAGAATGATCGGCAACAACATAAGTAGATCCGACCCAATTGCCATCACTGTCATACCAGGCATAATAATTATCATTATTCATATTAAATTGAACTGTGTAATCGGTTGCGTTCATGGGAGCCCATCCGGATAATTCCCAGTCAATGGGGTAAGTGGCCAGCGAATCATAATGATTCCACACAACTGATGTTGCGCCAGGATACTGAGTAGTAAAAATGGTCTGCGTTCCAGCCGGCACGTTTACAGAACCAGGAGATGTGTTGTTATTTGACATGTTTTCACGGGAATCAGGAACCGTACCGTCGGGTGACATGCTTGTATCCCTGGATGTCCTTTCCATAGTTCCTGAAGTTGTATCGCTTTGCACAGCCCCTGACGTGGTATCTCTTGGCATTGAGGTATTGTCTGTTGTTGTGGATACAGAATCAGTTGTTGTACGGGGTTGATCTGTTGCCTTGTAAGTGGGCTTGCATGAAGCAAGGCCAGCGATGATTCCCAGGATAAAAAAATTTCTAAGTTTCATAAATCAGGTTTTTAATTTTTAAAAAAAATGATGGTGCGGCTTATCATTATTTCGCTACAACTATGCCAGCAACGCATTTAATTCTATTTTTTATTTATAATTCCCTTATAAGCAATTGCCGGGTAGGATTCGCCACTTCAGGGGGAGAGATTTACGCATCCTGACAAAAAAAGAGTTTCATATTATTATAAATTATGATTTCGATTTTTAGTGGGGCTAATCCGGATTGCCCGGAATTTTAAAAAGTCCATTTTATTACTCTTTTACAATAAGTTGAATTATTTTTAAAACCAATCCAATACCCTGTTTGATGAAAATCTTTGTTTTCGTTACCTTTTATATGCTGTATTTCAACAGTAGTTTTGCCCGTCTTCCGTGTATAAGTTTACCCGTTTTATCTTCTTCAGCAATTAAGGATACCAGTATTGTTAAAATTCCGGCCGCCCGGGAAATGCTGGCTGAGATCATGGCCTCGGTGGGTCTTCGGGTAAATTTTGAATTGAAAGAAGCCCGGGTAGGCAATTTTGAAGCCGTTATTTTCCGTAGAAAAAGATATATTTTATATAATCCTGATTATATCCGGTGGGTCACCCATTTGACCCTTGACAAATGGAGTGCAATGGCTCTTTTGGCTCATGAAGTAGGTCATCACCTGAATGGACATACCCTAAAAAAATCAGGTAGTAAACCGGAGCTTGAACTGGAAGCTGATGAATTTGCAGGGTTCATATTATACAAATCAGGAGCTACACTGGGCCAGGCCCAGGAGGTCATGATGCATATTGCTACAAACGAACAAACCCGTACACATCCGTCAAAGTCAGCAAGACTGAGAGCTGTTCAAAATGGCTGGGATCATGCCTACAACAAAGAGGCCCTTATTGTAAAGGTAAAAACAGAATAATCCCTTCACACTCCATTATTGCGGGATTCAGCAAATTCTCACCCTGCGTTTTTGGTATTTCAATTAGTTTTCACAACTCCTTGAAAAATCGGATGCTTCCCTGTTCTTTGCATAAAAGATATAAATGCCTGACAGATCAACAAAAGTTTGGGAAATTACTCTCTTAATATTCGCAGAAACCATTCTTTCTCTTTTACTTTTTGCCGGAGTTATAGCCATTCTTGTTTTCCTGGTTCGTAAACCTGTTCGCAGGTACAAACCTTTTGATGTGGCCATCTTCGAAAGACTACAGCCATGGGTAAGCCCAGCCAAAAACAGGGTGATGTTGTTTATTACTTTTCTCGGGTCACATAAATTTTTAATACCGGCTAATCTTTTTTTGATTATTTATTTCCTGGCTATCCGGCATCAAAACTGGTTTTCGATAAGAATAGTTACGATAGCACTGAGCAGCCTGGCCCTGATGTTTTTGCTCAAATTTTTATTTCAGCGAAAGAGGCCTTTATCTCCTCTGTTGAAAGCAGCTAAAGGTTTAAGCTTCCCGAGTGGTCATGCTATCATTTCTACCACCTTTTATGGATTGGTTTTGTACATAATCCTGCATACAACCAACACCAAAGAATGGAAATGGGTAGTTATTGTTTTATTGGTGTGTTTGATATTTTTGATCGGGTATAGCAGGGTTTATCTGCGGGTGCACTATGCCAGCGACGTAGCGGCAGGATTCATAATAGGAATTTTATGGTTACTGATTTCCTTATCCGTACTGAATAAATTGGAGGAGTATGCAAAAGAAAAGGCAGAGACTTTGGATAATATCAGTGGGTATATGGATTTCAAAGCACCCGGCAAAGTACTGATGAACAGGTTCCTTGAATGTGATGGACCTGGTTGAACGGAGGCAAATAGTTGATAAATTAAGATTGACCTCTTTATAATCGCAGGTAAAGCATCACGAAATTATAGAATGGTTTTCACCATACAGAATACTTAATTTACAGGACAATATTTCACCTATGCCGGATAGCGGGAAAACGTATAAAGTAAAAGTAAATGGATTGATTTTCTCTTTCACAGAAAAAGAGATACAGGATGCCGATCTTATACAAACACCTTCAAAGAAATTCAACCTGTTGATAGATTATCAAAGCATAAATGCCCTGGTATCAGAATCAAACGGCGGCAAAAACATAATAGTCGAGATAGATGGTGAACGATTTGATATCGAAATCCAGGATGAGCTGGACCAATTGCTTGAGCAAATGGGATATAATGCAGTCGCCAATAAACTGATCAAAGAGATCAAAGCTCCCATGCCGGGGCTTGTATTGGAAATTGCAGTTACAAACGGGCAGGAGGTAAAAGACGGCGATAAAATTATTATCCTGGAAGCGATGAAGATGGAAAATAGCATCCTGATACATACACAGGCCAGGATAAAAAATGTAGCCGTAGTGGCCGGACAAGCAGTGGAAAAGGGACAAGTATTGGTTGAATTGGAATAAGTTTCCATTGGATATAACAAACTAACCATGCAGAAAATTTTAGTAGCAAACAGGGGGGAAATTGCTTTGCGTATTATGCGCACCTTGCGTAAAATGGGAATAAAATCGGTGGCGGTTTATTCTGATGCGGACCGTCATTCGCCGCATGTATCTTATGCTGATGAAGCCGTAAACATCGGACCCTCTCCATCTAATCAATCTTACCTGAATAGTGAACGGATAATTGAAAGTGCCCTGGAATTAAGCGTTGACGGCATTCATCCCGGTTACGGTTTTCTAAGTGAGAATGCTGAGTTTTCGCAGAAGATAAATAATGCGGGCATGGTGTTTATAGGGCCGGGCCCCGAAGCTATGAGGACAATGGGTTCTAAGCTGGCGGCAAAAGAAAGTGTAAAAAAATTTGGGATCCCTATGGTGCCGGGAACTGAAGGCGCTATAGAAGACATGGCACTGGCCATGGAAGTAGCCGATGAAATTGGTTATCCAGTGTTGATTAAAGCGTCCGCAGGCGGGGGAGGTAAAGGCATGCGCATTGTAGAAAATGCAAATGAGATGGAGGAACAAATGTTAAGAGCTGTCAGCGAAGCCCGGTCTTCATTTGGGGATGGATCTGTTTTCGTAGAAAAATATGTTAGTTCTCCACGTCATATAGAAATACAAATATTAGCTGATCAATTTGGGAATACAGTTCATTTGTTTGAAAGGGAATGCAGTATCCAGCGGCGCCATCAAAAAGTAGTGGAAGAGTCACCCTCCTCAGTATTAACGCCTGAGTTAAGAAAAAAAATGGGAGAAGCTGCTGTAAACGTTGCCAAATCCTGCGGGTATACAAGTACGGGTACCGTCGAATTCTTATTGGATGATCAGCTTAATTTTTATTTCCTGGAAATGAATACCCGCTTGCAGGTAGAACATCCCGTTACTGAAATGATAACCGGAATTGATTTAGTTGAAGAGCAAATAAAAATAGCCCTTGGTGAGAAGCTGTCATTCACACAGGAGGATATTTCAATCAAGGGCCACGCCGTTGAACTAAGAGTGTATGCTGAAGATCCGTTGAATGATTTTTTACCTTCAGTAGGCACACTGACCAAATATCATAAACCCCGTGGAGAAGGTATCCGCGTAGATGATGGATATGAAGAAGGAATGAATATTCCTGTTTATTATGATCCCATGATTGCCAAACTAGTTACCCACGGCAAAAACAGGACGGAAGCTATTCAAAAAATGAAAGAAGCCATCAGGGATTATAAAATAGAAGGGGTGGCAACCACCTTGCCTTTTGGCAAATTTGTATTTGATCATGAAGCCTTTTTATCCGGTAAGTTTGATACGCATTTTGTTCAGAACTATTATACGCCTGAAAAATTGTTGACCAATCAAAAATTAAATGCCGGCTTTGCGGCTATTATAGCATTGAAATATTTATTAGATAAAAAAAATGAAATAAAACCGGTAACATCGGTGCCAACAAACTGGACGCAACGATTATTGGAAAAATGATTGGCCAGCTAAGATTTCACAAAGAAAGAAAAAGGTTCTGCTTTTTTGTCCCGCATCAAATTATATAATTTGACTTCAAATGAAAAAATTGAAAACCGGCATATTAAGAAAAAAGTTGGAGGAAGGCAAACAGGGTGGAGGATTGACCAGGATTGCAAGCCAGCATAAAAAAGGAAAATTAACTGCATGGGAGCGTATTCACCTGTTAATGGATCCGGGCTCATTTGAGGAAATTGGTGCGCTGGTCATCCATAGAACCAAAGATTTCGGTATGGAAGATCAGCAATATTATGGAGATGGAGTGGTAACGGGGTACGGCTCGGTTAATGGCCGCCTGGTATATGTTTTTGCTCAAGACTTTACCGTTTTTGGGGGAGCCTTGTCAGAGACACATGCTGAAAAGATTTGCAAAGTCATGGACCTGGCCATGAAAACTGGGGCACCCATGATAGGATTAAATGATTCTGGCGGTGCCAGAATTCAGGAAGGAGTGAGATCACTGGGCGGATATGCAGATATTTTTTACAGGAACGTATTGGCTTCAGGTGTTATTCCGCAAATATCTGCAGTCATGGGTCCTTGCGCAGGCGGCGCCGTCTATTCACCTGCTATGACCGATTTTACGCTGATGGTAGAAAACACCAGTTACATGTTTGTTACAGGGCCCAATGTAGTAAAAACAGTGACCAATGAGGAAGTGAGTTCTGAGGAACTGGGTGGTGCCTCTTCTCATTCCACTAAATCAGGAGTAACACATTTAACCGCAGCCAATGATATGGAATGTATAACCCAAATAAAAACTTTATTGGGTTATATGCCACAAAACTGCGAGGACACTACTCCAAAAATTACCTACTCCGCGGGTAACGAAGCAAGAGATATCTTGGAAGACATCATTCCCGAAAGCAGTAACCAGCCGTATGAAATGCGGTCCGTTATTTCAGGAATTTGTGATGAAGGATCTTTTTTTGAAATTCATAAAGACTATGCGGGAAATATTGTTGTTGGGTTTGCAAGGCTTGCAGGCCGAAGCATTGGAATTGTTGCCAACCAGCCTATGAAGCTGGCCGGGGTATTGGATATAGACAGCTCAAAAAAGGCGGCCAGGTTTACCCGGTTTTGCGATTGTTTTAATATACCCTTATTGGTATTAGTGGATGTGCCGGGTTTCCTGCCAGGAACTGACCAGGAATGGCATGGCATCATCACCAATGGCGCTAAATTATTATATGCATTTAGTGAAGCCACAGTACCGCGGGTAACGGTCATTACGAGGAAAGCATACGGCGGTGCGTATGACGTAATGAATTCAAAACATATTGGCGCCGATATGAATTTTGCATGGCCTACAGCTGAAATTGCTGTTATGGGGGCCAAGGGGGCAAGTGAGATCATTTTTAAAAAAGAAATTACGGAGGCAACTGATCCCGCAAAAAAATTGGCGGAAAAAGAGGTTGAGTATGCTGAAAAATTTGCAACCCCTTATCTCGCTGCAGAGCGGGGATTTATAGATGAAGTGATAGAGCCAAAAGACACGAGGATAAAATTGATAAAGGCTTTTGCTATGTTAGAAAACAAAGTGGCGAAATTGCCCTGGAAAAAGCATGGTAACATTCCCTTGTAAATATTGAAAGTCCGGTTTTCTTTTAACCTTACTTAGACCTGAATTTAATTCCGAAGTTATTTTGGTTAGAGATTTGTGTACATGGCATTTACTTTTTCTGCATTTTTTTAATGGCAATGGATTTGATTTTTAACCATCATTAATTCATTAGATTTGAACGGGAACAGAAAAGAAACGGCTGCAATCCCAGCTTTAATTGAAATATTATTTATATGAAGGGAAATTGGTTGTGGATCGCCGGAATAATTTATGCTGCCATCCTGATAATTATTTGCATCCGCATTATTTTCGATACCCGTAGTACTAACAAGGCCATGGCCTATTTGCTTTTTTGCATTTTTGTTCCCGTTGCCGGGATTGTTTTTTACCTCTTATTCGGCGTCAATTACTGGAGAAATAAATTATACAATAAAAAGAAGGCGCAGGATGAAAAGATACTGGCAATTTTGAAAAAGGAAATCAACCCCTATGCTGAGGAAAGCCTGCAAAAAAAAGACCTGTCCGGCACGGATAATTCAGAGTTAAGCACCATGTTGATCCGTGATCTTCAAAGTCCCTTAACCCGGAGAAATAAAGTGAAGCTGCTGGTAAACGGGGAAGAGAAATTTCCTGAGGTGATGGAGGTGTTGCAAAGTGCCAAACATCATATTCACATGGAATATTACATATATGAACAGGATGAAATAGGGAAAAGCATTATTGAATTATTAATAAAAAAAGCAAAGGAAGGGGTAGAAGTTCGTTTTATTTATGATGATTTTGGAAGCCCTTCCATTAAAAAGAAAACTGAAAAACGTATGCAGGATGCAGGCATCCAGGTGCATCCTTTTCACAAAGTTCATTTTTATTTGCTGGCCAACCGAATCAACTACCGAAACCACAGAAAGATCATCGTGGTAGATGGGCAAACAGCATTTGTTGGCGGCATCAATGTCAGCGATAAATATATCAATAACAAGCCAGGTCAATTATTCTGGCGTGATACCCATTTGCGAATAGACGGGCCTGGTGTTTATTACCTGCAATACCTGTTTATTTCTGATTGGAATTTTTGTTGCCCCCAATCTATAAAGCCTGCAGATCTTCATTTTGTACCTAATAAAACCATAAAGGAAGATGTGTACGTTCAGATAGCAGCCAGTGGTCCTGATTCTGAGCAGCCTTCGATTTTCTTTTCAATCTTGCAGGCTATTTATCTCGCAAAGGAAGAAATATTAATAACCACTCCCTATTTTGTTCCGGGCGATAGTATGATTGAAGCATTGAGAATTGCTGCGCTGAGTGGGCTTTCGGTAAAATTGCTGGCACCGGGAATTTGTGATTCAAATTTTATTAATGCCGCTTCCAAATCAAATTATAACCAGCTTATGCAGGCCGGCGTGGAGGTTTACCTGTATCAAAAAGGATTTGTTCATGCTAAAACCATGGTGACAGACGGTATATTATCTATTGTAGGAACGGCCAACATGGACCACCGCAGCTTTGAATTAAACTTTGAAGTGAATGCCTTCGTTTATGACAAAGCATTTGCAAAGGAAATGCGCAATGTATTTTTTGATGATTTAAAAGTGGCTGAAAAAATTGACCCGAAAGCCTGGGCGGCCCGATCGGGTTATGAACAATTTCCAGAAAAGGTTGCCCGCTTATTTTCTCCAATTATGTAAACAAGGGGTCTTATTAAAACGAAAGGATATAATGACAATTGCTAAGCCTATTAATGCCTGTTTTTAGGTTGGGAAGGGCTTACAATTAAAAATTCAGGCGGTTCGGGAAACTGCTGGATCAATTCAAAATACTTTTGCTTTAGGAATCGTTTAAAACCTCCCACATATCCGGGCTTTGCTATTCTGTCGAGGTCCAATGGTATGGCTTCTATCAGGTCGTTTCCGATGTACATCATCAATTGCATAGTGAATAATTATAGATACAAAACAAGTCCTTTTCTATTTTGTGTACAATATCATAACTACTCTTTTTTTCCAGGTATGTATACGGGATTTCCCGACGCAAAAAAGCGCAATTATTTAGCGCTTTTATCATAATTCTCAGCATTTAAACCATCCTTAAGGCGGGCTAAGGCCTGATAATAACTAATTGGTTTCATCCGGATACCTCTGTATTTAATTCTAAACTTAAAAGAGTATGTAGATTTGCATACCCCCGGAAAGCTTGTCCACCCAATTCTGAAAGCTTTATTAATCGTGCCGTTCATTATTTCTTCAAATCAAAATCAATCTATTATGAGAAAAATTTTTATTGGTTTATTCATTGCCTGCCTTGTTGCATGCAATACCGCCGAAAAAACATCTCCGGAAGAGATAAAAGAAACCACTGCTGCAAAAGTTGATATGAATATGCAGGGCTATTCTCCTTCTTATTCTTCCTCCTTTGAAATGGGTGATCCGAAAAATGCGGAAACCGTACTGGCTCTTTGGAAAGATTGGGACAAGGGTAACCTGGAGACATCCAAAATGCGATTTGCTGATTCAGTCAGTATGTTCACCAGTGACGGTACGGTCATTGCAGGCACAAGGGATAGTGCTCTTGCCAATGTTCAAAACTACCGCAATTTGTTTTCAGAAATTAAAAGTACAGTACATGCGATTTTTGCAGTAAAAAGCACAGATATGAATGAAGATTGGGTTTGCATCTGGGGAACTGAAGTCAATAAATTGAAGAGTGGCAAAATTGATTCCGTTCAATTGCAGGAAACCTGGCGCTTTGATAAAGCAGGTAAAATCAATCTTCTTTACCAGCATGCCCGGGTAGCAAAACCTCAAAAATAATCAAGCTTATTTTTCTGTTCAGGAGGTATGCCATCTTTATATACAAAGAGGCCGCATTCGAAGCGGCCTCTTTCTATATTTTTTCGTTTTTCCTTATTGATATGAAAAATGCAACTGGCTATCTGAGCCTGATTGTCCTGGCAGGCCTTGTTTCACCGATGCACTCGCCGGTAAACCGTTATTATTATATTGGTATTCATATACAAATTTGTCTTCCGGTTGCAATTGGGCATCAAAATGATCTTCCACTTTTATGTTATTTTTTGAAACAGCCTGCCAGAATAAAGTGAGGAGATTCTTGTTTGCGTACAGGGGATTGTTTTTCTGATCATACTGGTAGGTGATATGGCCGGCACGTTCCATATATCCCGGTTCGCCAATTCTTGCAGTCATGATTACTGTTTCAGTTATGTTGCCGGTTGCATTATAGGAAAAGATAAAATCGAGGAAGGGCTCAAAATATGTGTCCTGGCCAAAATAAATGGTGGCTCTTTTCAGCAATCCGCTTTCGAAATGATAATTAGTATACCCACTCTTTCATTTGCCTGGAAAATATCAGCTCTTTTCAACAAATTATTTTCATATACAGGCACTATTTTTTCACTTCCCGATTCCAGGGAAACTATTTTGTCTAAATCATAATTTATCAGGTAGGTCATTTCAATACCTGCGGTGGTTTCATCGTTTTTAATGGTCACTTTATTTACCTGGCCGGAAGTTTTATAGTCGAACCGGATATATTCTTCTCCTGTTTTAAATTCCTTTAACTTCTGTGCCACTATAGGTGGCTCCACGGGATTGTTCATCTCCTTTTTGCATGAAATCATACCGCTTAATAACCGGCAAATAAAAGCAGGTTTAAAAAGACTTTGCTGGTGCTTGAGTGTGCAGACATTATTTAGTTTTTTATTGTTGTGGGAAATTAATTATTCCACGAAGAAAGGAATGATAATAGAACGAGAATAGCGAAACCCGTATGAATTGATCTTGCTACCGTCAGGCTGTATAATCATGAGGTTAAAAAGCAGGTAAAGGAAAAAATTTGTAATTTGTGGTTACCTGATTTCCCTTTACAAAAAGATTTATTTTTAGAATATAAGAGGAGTAAAAATGAGTGCTACTGTAACGATTATAAAGATGGAAGGATTGGGTTTTGGTTTATGAAAATAGGGGGGCAACCTTTGCCGTGTGGTATGCTTTTTGATTATTAATGTGTGCAAAAAAGACATGAATGAAAAAAACTAACGGATTACTTATTGGCGTTGGCCTGGCTGCCCTGGCCGGAATTATTATTTATACAGTACGCTGGCATCAGATCAATAAAAGATATTCAAGGATTTCTGATGAAGGTTATGAAACAGCTCATGATATTTTATATCCCCCGTCGAATCAATCCAGTAAAAGAGTTCATTATGGACCGGTTCTTCCGGAATAATTATTTTTTGGGAGCAGGCCACCCATTTTTATTCTGACGTAAAATTTATTTCTTTTAAAATTTCAGCAAGTATTTGCTCGGGGCTTTTATTGATGTCAATGATTAATGCATTGGCTGGATTTTCAAGTGTATCAAATTGAGATTGCAATAAACTGGCAGGCATAAAATGATCTTTCCTGGCTTTCATTCTTTCGTGTATTAATCCAAAACCGCCTTGCAAAAGGATCCAGTGAACCGGCACTTCAATTCCACCCGATAATATGTCCCGGTATTTTTCCTTCAAAGCCGAACAACCAATAATGGCTCCGGATTTTTCGCTTTGTTCTTGTGACAGGCTATTAATGGACAGCAGCCAGTCAATCCGGTCTTCATCAGTTAAAGGTTTCCCGGCTTTCATCTTTTCTTTATTAGCCTCAGGGTGAAAATCATCTCCATCATAAAACGGAATACCGGTTGCCGCAGATAATTTAGAACCAATGGTGGTTTTACCCGAACCTGCCACACCCATTATATATACTATAGAAGTTGTCATTTTGAAAATTGGGATAAAGATAAAGGATAGAAAAATATTTTTCCCCGGGTTTTATAGAAACAATTTACAGTTTTGATTTTAATCCAATCCCCTTCCATTAAAAGTGTAAGCTTGCAGGTTCCTGAAACTAATTGTACTTTGTTCATTCAAAAAAAAATCATCTATACCTTATCAATGAAGCATAAATGTTCAAAAGGAAATTCTTATGCATTTGAAAAATTACTGGTATTTCTATTAATCCTTGCTTCCGTTGCCTGTCAGAAAAAAGTTGAGGGTGAAAAAATAACAGCAAATGGTTTTGAAGCGGTACCCCAGGTAAAACCAATAGTGCCTGGTATTCTTGATGAAGCATCAGGAATTGCTGATAGTAAAATAAATCCCGGTTTTCTTTGGGTGGAGCAGGATAGCGGAAATCCCGGTGAAGTTGCCTTGTTATCTCATGATGGAACATTTTTAAAAAAGATCGGTATCACTTCAGCAGTCAACCGCGATTGGGAGGATATGGTTATAGCCAACGGACCAATAGCCGGCACCTCCTATATTTACATTGCAGATATAGGTGACAATAACCTGGCTTTTTCCCAGTATGCCATTTACCGTTTCCCTGAGCCTGCTGGCAGTTCCGGAGCGATAACTGATTTTGATAAGATCACTTTTCAATACCCTGATGGACCTCATAATTCAGAGGCAGTGTTGGTCGATAATATTACAAAGGATATTTACATTATTACCAAGAACGATTCTCCGTCAAAAATATTTAAGCTTTCATATCCCCAAAATACAAGTTCGATAAACACAGCTGTTTATTGCGGCGCATTAACATTTAATGATGTAACATCCGCAGCCATATCACCTGATGGAAAAGAAATGCTGGTTAAAAATTATACCAGCATTTATCATTGGGATATGAAAAACGGAGATGCAATAGAAAAAGCATTATTAAAAACCCCAGCTACCATTTCCTACCAGTTTGAACCGCAGGGTGAGGCTATTTGTTTTAAGAACGATAATTCAGGCTTTTTTACATTGAGCGAAAGACCGGCTGTTATTGCTGCCGTAAACCTCAATTTTTATAAAAGAAAATAAAGACCGCAAATCTCCACCCAACGTGTTCATTTGATTTTTGAAGTTTTATTGAAAGATTAAAACTAACTTTATAGATATCAAGGCTATCATAGGTTTAAAAAATTGCTTATGAGAGACATTCATGAAATCTTATCCAATGACCAGGGCCGTTGTTTTGTAGTAATGGGCTTTGGAACAAAAACAGATTACGCTACAGGCCGTAAACTGGATTTAAACAAATCGTACCGGTTGCTGATAAAACCCGTAGTAGAGGAAAAAGGTTTGATTTGTATCCGGGCCGACGAGATCCGGCATTCTGGTTCGATAGATTTACCCATGTACCGCGAGTTATTGCAGGCAGATGTTGTGATAGCCGACCTTTCAACGGCCAATGTAAATGCATTTTATGAATTAGGCATCCGCCATGCGCTGCGTCCCCACACAACCATCGTTATTTCTGAAGATAAGCTGGCCTATCCTTTTGATTTGAATCATATCAAAATTACCAGTTACACTCACCTTGGAGAAGGAATAGAATATGAAGAGGTAGAACGTTTCCGTAAACTTTTGGGAGAAACCCTGCAGGCCGTATTGGATAAAAAGGAGCCTGATAGTCCTGTATACACTTATCTCAACGGCCTGACACCCCCATTGCTTGCTGAACAAATTGAAAAAATGGAAACCCGTCATAATGGATTTGGGCATCATGATGAGGAAGGAGAAGTAGCAGTACTTAAGAAAAAGCCAAGGGTGAAATTAGACAAAACATTAGCCCTATTGATTGAACAAGGAGAGATAACGATTGATAAAAAAGAATTTGCCAAAGCAAAAAAATTATTTGAATCGGCCCTGCTGGTTAGCGGTAATGGATCCGAAGGTCAACAAGTCAATAACGATCCTTACCTGATACAACGCCTTGTTCTGGCAACCTATAAATCTCAAAAACCTGATGCTATTACAGCATTACAAGAAGCCCTGAAATTATTGGGACAGTTGGACCTGGACCATACAAACGATCCTGAAACCGTTACACTGGCTGGGGCTATTGAGAAAAAATATTATGAATTGGGACATGGGGATGAACATCTAAATAACGCTATTCTCTTTTTTCAACGGGGATATTATTTACTTAACAACCGGTATAATTGTATCAACCTGGCCTATATGCAGAATTGCCGTGCCAACTCATCCTTATGTACTACAAAGGAAGAGCGAATTGCAGATATGGTTTATGCCAACCATACAAGGAGACGGGTGATTGAGGTATGTAAAAATGACCTGAATGAAATTATTAAAAGAGAAGGACGGCAAAGAGAAGCCATCGGTGATAATGTAGAGTTGCAAAAGCAACGATTATTTAACAACGAACATAAATTCTGGATTTATGTAAACCAGGCCGAAGCTCATTTCGCATTAGGTCAATTTGATGAATATGAGAGATCGGTGGCGTCTGCCAGGCTTATTGAACATAAACCCTGGATGATGGAGAGCTTTGAGGAACAAGTAGGAAAGCTTAAAATATTACTGGAGCGCAATGGATATCTTCTAAACCCACCCTGGAAGGAGAAGAGATAGTATATCTTATGACTTCTAAGTCATGAATGATTGTTATAAATCCTAAGTTAAATTTATGCTTGAAGTCCCTCACCGGAATTCCTATTTCCTTTTATAAAAATCCTTTTTGTTCTTGTTTACTTTTTTACGCTTTACACAGACAGGAAATATTCTGTGGAACAGTATGAATCCATTTACTGTTACTGCAAATTCTAATTTGTTATTGAATGTCTTAATCTGATTTTCTTTGTTTAGAAATGATATTTGTCAGCCTCAGCAAAGAACGTCCTGCATAATTAGTCTAATTTAAAGTTTGAATACCCTTCGCTCATGATCAGAAAATTATTCCTTCCCGTTATTCTTTTTTTTTATTCCGGGGTTTTGGCCCAATCTGCAGAAAAAGCTTTTATACGGCTTGCATCCCCGCTCAGGGAGAATAATGCTGTCCGGTCGCCAAAGCAATTTTTATCAGGCGCCACCTGTAAAAATTGTTCCCTTACCATCAATGACTTACCCGTTAAAGTATATCCTACCGGGGCTTTTGCATGGGAAATGGACTTGAAAACAGGAACAAATACATTTGAATTAAATGCGACCGGACCCGGCAGAACCACAGCCCAAAAAAAATTGACTTATTATTTAACACCCTATGTTTCTGATACGGTTAAAACAATGAGTATAGCCACCATCAGTATTTTTCCGGATGGCGATTTAATAGTAAGGCCAGGAGATAAAATACAATTCAGAGTAAAGGCATTAAGTGGATGTAAAGTAACTGCTAACGGAAAAATTCCATTATATGAAATGCCTGTGTCGGGCGAGAACAGGATGCCGGGCATATACCAGGGAGAATATACCATCCATGATTCAGACAGTTTTTTGATGACCAGAATTCCATTTACCATTACGGCTAAAGAAAGGACGGAAACAAAAAGAGCTGAATCGAAGATCTCTATGTTAAGTTCATTGCCGTCTGACAGGATTGTTACACGGGGAAGGCTGGCTCATTTATTATATGGTACGGGGGACGACAGGCTGGGCGGATCCAAGATGGGTTATATTGATTCATTGATACCCCTGCGTGTTACGGGCAAAGCAGGTTCATTGTATAGGGTACAATTATCAAAATATCGCAGTGCATATATACCGGATGATGTGGTAGGGTTTTTACCCCGCGGTACATTCACTTCCTCCTCCTTAACTACTGACTGGCGGGTATTTGGAGACTCCGTAAATGATTATGTGCAGGTTGGATTATTTTCCCGCTTGCCCTATCAATCGTTTCAATTGCCCGATCCGTCCAGGATTGTCGTAGATATTTTTGGAGCAACTAATAACACTAATTGGATAACCCAATTAGAAAATACGAAAGAAATAAAAAATGTATTCTATGAACAACTGGAAGATGAGGTATTGAGAATTACCATCCTGCTTAAACATCCACAACATTGGGGTCACCAAATTTATTATAATGGTAATCGCTTAATGATAAAAGTAAGGAGGCAACCCGTTAACCTTGAGCTAAGAAATTTGACGATTGCAATTGATGCCGGTCATGGCGGTGGCAATACTGGTGCAAGCGGACCCACCGGATCTTCAGAAAAGGAACTGGCACTTGCAGTTTCATTGAAATTAAGACAGGCTTTGCGATTGCAGGGGGCTAATGTGATTATGACAAGAACGATTGAAAAATTTGTAGATAATAAAGAAAGGATTTTAATGTACCGGGACAGCCTGCCTGATCTGTTGATCAGTATTCATCTTAATTCTTCTGCTGACCCGATACATGTGGCAGGAGCAAGTACTTACTACCGGTATATAGGATTCAGAAAACTAAGCCTGGATATTTATAAACGAATGCTTGAACTTGGCTTGCCGGAATATGGTAATACAGGCAGTTTTAATTTTATGCTCAACAGCCCCATTGAATATCCTAATGCCTTAGTAGAAATGTTGTTTTTAAGCAACCCGGAAGAAGAAATGAAAATCCTGGATGAAAGTTTTCAGCAGCAAATGGCTGACAAAATCGTTTTAGGAATCAAAGATTTTTTAGAGGAATGTAAACCGGAGGATTAATCTGAAGTAATGGGGTCTTTCAAAGGCCCCGCCCGGTGATAGGTGATATCAGTTTAGTAAATATTCCGTGTCATGCTGTTTCCAATGCCTTTTCAGTAAAATATATTTTTAGTTCCGGGTTTTTGGAATACAAGGCTTGCACCCGTTCTATCAGATCCTTATAGATTTCGCTGGCCTGGTAGGCTATCGCATCTTCTTTTTTATTCCATACTGTCATCGAAATATAATCGTCTTCGGGATCTACAGGTTCAAGCAACCTGCAATCAATATTTCCCATTTGCTGTCTTACTATCCTAACAATTTCTTCATTGTAAATTCTTTTTGCCTCATCTACTTTTCCGGGCAAAAAATTCAAATAAGTAAGTCGGACAAACATAATTACCTCCTTTTTTTTACTTGTAAAGATGGGGGCGTTTCAGTAAGGCAGCATTAACTTCACAGATACCATAAAATTGTCATGAAAAAGGTACGAATAAATGAATTCCCTAAGTGTGGTCGGGCCATAATTTTTTTCCTGTTTGATGGTAGACCGGAACAGGATCCTAAATACTCGCCGGAATTGAGGAAGGTATAATAAGTTTTCTTTTTGAGCTTTCCATTCAGAAGTGCCGGAGTAAATAATTTTCATAGTGCATACGGGAATTTGAAAACTTTATTGCTGTAACACTTCAAGCCACTGCTTAATGAAGGCTTCTTTTTGTTTTCTTCTGTATTGCATAATGAATCTTGGATGGGGGAGAGGCATTATTTCTTTAAAGAATCCATGATTCTCATTGAGTGTATTTAAAAATTTATAATTTTTTTCGCCACCAATGCAGATACATCTGTCGGTGGCAAATCCCATCTTTAATTGTTGTTTTATGGTTTCTGTTATAAAAGGTGTAACGGCTGCTTTTAATTTGGGATCATCATAATAGTTTATATTTTTTCCATCTTTTACAAATCCAAGCGGCGACACGGCTCCTATAAAATATTGGGCATAGAATGTTTTTGCTCCACCAAATTCAGTTATCATTTCATAAATAAATTCAGCTGACAATTCTGTTGTATCCCCCCAGGGATGGTCAATTTCGCAAAATTCCTTTAATTGCTTTGGTCCGGTAAAATTAATGCCGGTAATGCCTGCGCCAAATCGTCCGGGATTAATACCCAGCAATAACTTTCTTTGGTTATTGTCTGAATAATATTTTTCAAAAAATTGTTTTACAATTTCTGTCACCTGTTTGTTTTGCTGAGGATGCAAAATCTCAATTGAGGAAGGGAGCGAAGGTGGGGCCAGTTGCTGATAGAAGCGAATTAAGCTGTGGGCCAGATTTTTCATATTATCCACTATTGGTGTAGGACAAATATAGTCTAGTGGCTTCTGGAATATTTTTAACCAGCTCTTAGAAGGAACTATAGTTTGAGTGAGTACAAATTTAACGAGTCAAATACTGGCGAAGTAATCATATTTAATTTTTGTAATAGGACCATCTTATAAAAACAGATTTTTGAATTAAACTTATCTTCATTGCTATATTAATGCTTTATGAAATACTTTAGCTTGCTTATCCCTGTTTTCTTTCCGCTGTTTCTTCTGGCCCATAAGAAAATTCTACTGACTTCTCCCAATGGGCAGATTGAGTTTCATTTGGCACTTAATAATAAGGCTTTAGTATATAAAATATCATATAAAGGCAGGGCCCTGGTAAATGAATCCCCGCTCAGTCTTCAGTTTGAAGATGGATGGTTTTTAAACCAACTCAAGATCAACCGGCCTGTATTCAGAAAAGGGGATGAAACTTATGAATTAGTTGTTGGTAAAGCCAGGCAGGTTCATGCCCAGTTTAATGAAGTAATCATTCCCGTTGAGAAAATCAAAAAGCCATTTCGAACAATTAATCTGGTGGTTCGTGTTTTTGATGACGGCGTTGCCTTCCGTTATGAATTTCCGGCGGCTAATGACAGTTCTGCATTGAAATTGATGGAAGAGAATACAAGCTTCAGCCTCGCCGGTGATCCAATGGCACATGCATTATTATTACCAGGATATACCACTTCGCATGAAGGATTATATACTCATCTTCCGTTAAGCAAATTATCAAGCGATACATTAATGGATATGCCTGCCTTATTTGAATTTCCGGATAATATTTTCCTGGCAATCACTGAAGCGGCCCTATTAGATTATGCTGGTATGTATCTCATGAAGCAAAATGGAAAATTGGTTAGTAAATTATCACCGCTGCCTGGTCAAAGTGTAATAAAAGTAAAAGCCGGCCTGCCTCACCACAGTCCCTGGAGAGTGTTGATGATAGGAGACAGAATTGGAGCCCTGATAGAAAGTAATATCCTCACACATTTGAACGAACCCAACAAAATAAAAGATATCAGTTGGATAAAGCCCGGCAAAACTACCTTTCCCTGGTGGAACGGAAACGTGACACCTGATACGCTGAATGCACCAGGAAACAATTTTGTAACACAACAATACTATATAGATTTTTGTGCCCGCAATGGATTGGAATATCACTCCGTAGTAGAGTATGGATTGCATCAATGGTATGTAGATGACGGTGTTAATTTTCAACCGGGGCCAAACCCTGATGTTACCCGCCCCGTACCCGGACTGGATATGAAAGAAGTTTGTGATTATGCCACTAGTAAGGGAGTTGGCGTAAGGGTTTGGGTGCATTGGGCCGCCTTATATCCAAAATTAGATTCAGCTTTTGCCATATTTGAGAAATGGGGATTAAAAGGAATGATGATTGATTTTATGGATCGGGACGACCAGGAGATGGTCAATATACAAACAGAAATGCTGGAGAAAGCAGCAAAGCACAAGCTGCATATTCAATTTCACGGAGCTTACAAACCAACTGGATTGCACCGCACCTATCCAAACGAGTTCACCAGGGAAGGCACCCTTAATTATGAAGTGAATAAATGGGATAAGTTGATAACACCCGATCACGACCTGGATATTATTTTTACAAGGATGCTTGCCGGCTCTACTGACTATCATCTGGGAGGGTTTCGTGCAGTTCCCGATTCTTTATTCCGGATGCAATATACCCGGCCGCTGATGAAGGGTACCCGTTGCCACCTGCTTGCTATGTATGTTGTTCAGGAAAATTATTTACAAATGGTGTCTGATTATCCCGCGGCTTATGAGGGGCAGGATGGGTTTGAATTTATAAAAATGGTTCCGACAATATGGAACGAAACAAAAGTAGTTGATGCCATCCCTGGTCAATACGTCGTTATAGCCAGGAGAAAAGATAATGAATGGTTTGCCGGAGCAATGAATAATCACAAAGAACGGGAACTCACTATTCCTTTTCATTTTTTAGATGACGGGAAATATGAAGTTGAAATTTGGAAAGATGCCGGAGATGTAAATAAAAATCCAAATCATTTGACAAAAGAAAACAGGCTCATTACTAAGAATGATTCAGTAAAGCTATGGCTTGGCGCAGGGGGTGGGTTTGCGATGCGTATTAGAAAACAATGATGATGAATAATACTTGTAAAGGTTAGGATAGTTCCTCCTTCGGTAATTTCATATTTAGTTTGAGTTCATCAATATCCATTTCCTGTTCCATTTTTTTCAGAGCGGCATCGCTGAATTCACCTTCCTTGTGCAACCTAATGAGCAGGTCACGTTGAAATTTACTGATCTCTAATTTGGCATTCAGCATGGGGTCAGGCAGGGAACCCAGTGAATCTTTTTCTTGCCGATTCGTTTTTTTATGCTTGACTTTTTCCTTTGTCAGGTCGCTAATAAGTAACTCATATTTTTTCTTTAAACTTTCCTGTATTTTACTATCAAGTTCTATGGGAAAATCTTTTTCAATATAATTGAGCGTATGGTTTGCAATATGCAATTGCAATTCAATTTCTTCAGAACTGCTGTAGTCCGGTTTTTTTAATCGCAATCCACGTATCAGCAAAGGAAGAGATAATCCCTGCACTACCAGCGTAACAAAAATGACTACAAAGGACAGAAAGATCATTGAATTCCTTTTTGGAAATGGCGTTCCATCCACCAGGAATAATGGTATAGCCAGGGCCGTTGCCAGGGAAATTACACCCCTGGTTCCCGTCCACGCAACTATCAAAACGTTTTTCCATGTGTTGTCGGGATCTTCTCCTTTCTCCAAAACATCTTCTCCCTTCTTTTTACTAAAAAAACTTTGCCAGTAAACGCCGGCAAAAACCCAGATAATCCGGACAACAATGGTAACCAGGCTGATGACCAGGCCGTATCCTAATATTTGCATTAGCGGATAATTGCCCAATCCTTTTATTATAGAAGGTAATTGAAGGCCAATAAGAATAAAAACAAAACCGTGCAACAGGAAAATGAGTGTATCCCAAACCACTCTTATTCTCATTCTTGCCTGGTATGAAAAAACCTCGGGTGAACGCCAGGCAACAACAAGGCCAGTTGTGACTACAGCCAGCACGCCGGACATATGAAATTCTTCCGCAGCCAGGTAAGCTATATATGGGGCTAAGAGAGTCAGGCTGGTTTCAACAATGGGTTTATTCTCAATTTTTTTATGCGCCAGCACAAACAAATAGCCCACAACTATTCCTATTATAATGCCTGCACCCGCCACCAATAAAAATTGCAGACCTGCCTGCCATAAAACAAAGCTGCCTGTGGTTACTGCTAAAATGGAAAACCGGTAGGCAATTAATGCGGAGGCATCGTTAACAAGGCTTTCCCCTTCCAGTATGGTGATCACTTTTTTGTTGAGCCCCAATCCCTTGATAATGCCGGATGCGGCCACAGCATCGGGGGGTGAAACGATTGCTCCAAGAACAAATGAAAGGGGCCATGAAAATCCGGGGATCAGGAAATGGGCGCAAATTGCAACGGCAACAGTAGTAAAAAAAACAAGGGTTATGGCCAGTGCCGATATGGGCCGGATGGAGGCTCGGAATTCATGCCAGGAAGTTTTGGAAGCCGCATCGTATAACAAGGGTGGAAGTATTATTACAAAAACTACGTTCGGATCCAATTGTAAATCGGGTAATTGAGGAACAAAACCAATGATCAACCCGGCAGCCACTAAAATGATGGGAAAAGGGAAGTTTCGCTTATTGGCAATGGCTGTCAAACTGATCAGGATCGCCATAATAAAAACAACAACCTTGAAATTTTCCATAAAAACTAAATGTACGTAAAATCAGGCCAGTGAGTGCGGTGATTAGATTATCAGGTCAATTTATTTATTACTTTAAATATTGTCCAGAATTAATACAAAGGATTTTTCAAAAAAGTACAACTTCACTAACATAACAATGGAAAGGAGGATAATATTTTGAAGAGATTGTAAGGGCCGGGCTTGTTAAATATTATCGTGTATGGTATCAGGATTAAGTCCTTTCTTATATCTTGCCGGTTAAATAATAGGCTTAAATTAAATAAAGAGATCATTCAGATGGAAAATACCGAAACGCATATTTTTTCTGATCCCGAATACCACCTGGTGCAGGCAAGTACCGCCAAACGATTTGCTAATTATATCATTGATATATTGTTTTTCTATTTTTTGGTTTTCGTGGGTAGCACCATTTACGTTTTGTTGAACCCCTCATCCGTATATTCACCGTTGGAAGAAAATGCCGAGTATAATTTAACAGAAACGCTTGTTTTTATTTGTTCATTGATAGTCTATTATTTTTGCTTAGAAGCTTTATTTAAAGGCAAAACGTTGGGAAAATTGATTACGGGGACCCGGGCTGTTAACGAGGATGGAAGTAATATCTCGCCAAAGGCTGCCTTTCTCCGGTCACTTTGCCGTGTTGTACCCTTTGAGGCCTTCAGTGCATTAGGTACACCTTCCTATCCATGGCACGACAGATGGGCCAAATCATATGTTATAGATGAGAAAGGTTCGAACAGGCCTGCTGATTGATCAATAAGATTTCTAGCTGGTTGATTTGTAAGCAGAGGGATTTTTATTCTTTTTAAGGCAGTACGCAGCAGTTAAGGAGTTAATCCTTTTTGTTGATCTTATTCTTTATATTTTTAAGATAAGCCGGTTTGTCAGCAGGTAATGTTGAATGAGTATGTGATTTATCTGCTTTCCATTTTTTTAAAAGCCGGTCTTCCAGTTCTTTAATAATTTGAGTTCTGTCTATTTTTTTTTCAGCATCTTTCATATTCGTGGATTATCTGGTTAGCCTTTCTACTCATTATAAAGCCCTTCAAGATAGGATATTAATAGCTTTTAACTGCTGATTGTTTATAAAAGGGGATATTTTTTTTACTCGCATAATTGTATTGTTTCAGTTGACATAGTGCTAAAGCGGATCTTGTTCACTTTCCCGGCCGTGTTATAATTGAGAATAAGGACCCCATAAGCCATCGTAAAGGCATCCCAATTTTTGTCTTTTATTTTTGGATTGCCCAGCCACTTGAAGAGGCTGCTTCGCCTGGCACCCAACAACGGCAGAGTTAATTTCCCCTTAAATGCCTGACCTATCTCTACATAATCCCTGGCTGTATAGAAGTAAATGTCTTTGTCTTTAAAGAATACCCCGCCACCACATTTGGAAATTTTGCTTTCAGCTTCTGCTTTGGTAAAGCAAGGAAATTTTTCTTTTATTTGTCCTACTGTTGCAGTGGATCTAAGTTCATTTACTTTTCCATCCAGAATATCGATCAAAAAGGGTGGGCAACTTGTAGTTGTTTTTAATTGTGACCAGCATGTAATTCCGGCCAGCATGCAGCTAAATAAAAGCATCCTTTTTTTCATACCCTGAATTTGAATGATTGGATATTCTTAAGATTAAATTACTTTTTTAGAATAGCAAATTCCTTGCTAAAAAATCAGATGGTTCAGTGTTGCCATCGAAATTCTAAGGAATTTGCCGAAAACTAAATAGAAGTTAGGTTTGGTTTTTACTCAAAAAAGAATTACCCAGGCATTCATGCATATACTTGTTTCTTTTGCCTTTATCCAGTTCCTTATTTTTACTTACTTTCAATATGCTCAATAAATAGTATGCAAAGAAAAAGGCCGGATGTTGATATTATTAAGGATTTGCTGGAACTAACACTAATAGCCCAGCCGGGCTCCGAGTTTATAAAGAGCCTTGCCTATCAGTATGAGGAAAGAGGGGGATTAAGTAAAAAGCAGCTGGAAGGGTTATATAAAAAAGCAGAAAAGATAGAGTCTATACCTGCAAACAAGCTGGCAACTTTAGAAGCGATGATATTAAAAAGACCCACGCGGTATAAATCTTCCCTGCCGGAGAATACTCCCTTATATACTAAAGATGTAAGATCCGGTCAGTTGATAAATACTATCCTGGAAAAATATCCCCTGCACAAAAGAGTCCTTTTTTTTAAAACGAAATATGATAATAACGAAACCCTTTCTGCCTCAGAATTAACCGAATTGGAAAGATTCCATAAGCTATTAAAATAACCGAAGCCAGGTTTTCCTGCAACTGGCAAATAAATTTAAAATATTGCTCCTGAGCGGAAATTTATCAAGAGTCTGTAGTAACATTTCGCCTTGCAGATTATTTACTTTTAGAAGATTTCTTTACATTTTCTTCATAAGTTTTTATCCAATCTTTTACAGTTAATTTCTTTGCCAGTTCGCCGATAAGTTGGTAAGGGATATGTTCAGGTTTTTTAAACCGGATGCAGCTTTTCCCCATATCCAGCCTGCCACTGCTATGCTTTGGATATTCTGCAGTAAACCACTTTAAAAGAGAGGGAATAGCGTAAATACCCATGTGGTAAAAAGCGATAAAATTTTTTTGCGATGCTACGCTTGCAAATGGAAGAGGAAGTTTGGGATCGCAATGGTAGCCGTCGGGGTATAACGCATGGGGTACTACATAACCCAGCATGCCATAGGATATGGTTTCCTGAAATCCTTTTGGTAGGTTGTTTAATAAAACTTCCCGAAGTTTTGTGACCGGTTCTTTTCTGTCGGCAGGCAATTCTTTGATATATTGATCGGGAGTAGTGGCGCCGGATGTCATGTATTATTTTGGTTAAAAATAATTCATTTAAAAGTTGTCTCAAAAATATTTCACTTTTGAGACAACCCGGCTCAGCAGGTAAGCAACACTGAATTTACAATTTTGCAGTCGTATTTTCTTTTGCCACAATAGAGGTCAATAATCTTCCTTCAGGCAGTTCACTGGATGAATAATATAATTTCAAAGAAGAAGTTTTACTTTTCTTCAAGCTCAGAATGTCTTTTACTTTACAGCTTATGACAGGGGATGCATCACTAACATCAGCAAATTTCCATTGTTTCAATAGACGATTTTGGTCGTCCCTGACAGTGATGGTTTTACTTTTGCTTGCCCGGCCGCAATGATAATAACGAACAGATAGCACGTCATTTTCAGAAGCGGCATCAAGGGAAAGCGATTTGATCTTATTCATATCTTTTCCAAATTGCTGAATGACCAGCTTGTTGTTAAGGAAGAGCTCAAAACCTTCTCCACCCTTACCGCTGGAAAATGAGAATAATATGGTACTTATCGTAAATGCAGCCAACAGATTGATGACTTTCATTTTGGCAAAAATTGGTAACATAATTTTATTTTTTAAATGATGAATAAGCTTAGAGGATACAGCACCTCTTTTCAATCACAAAGAAAGCCCGTAAGGCGAGGTGAGAATAATTTCTTTGACAAAAGGAGCATGGACCTTGATGTTTTGCAGTCCATAGTCCATGGCCCATTTCATCATTTCTGATCGGGTTAAGTTTCCCGGGACCCGGTGGCATGTCAATTTGAACCGGTATTTGTTCCTGTTAAATGCATTACTTTGTTGTAAAAAGTTAATCAAATGGAAACAACTAAAGATCTGCGACTGGCTGTTTTGATTGACGCAGATAATGTGCCATATTCAAATGTCAAAGAGATGCTGGAAGAAATTGCAAAATATGGAACGCCTACCTTTAAGAGAATATATGCAGATTGGACAAAACCCCATGTAAGTGGCTGGAAAAATGTTTTATTAGAAAATGCCATCACCCCCATTCAGCAGTACAGCTATACTTCCGGGAAAAACTCAACAGATTCGGCCATGATCATTGATGCCATGGATATATTATACAGCGGCCGGGTTGATGGGTTTTGTATTGTTTCGAGCGACAGTGATTTTACAAGAATTGCCACCCGGTTGAGAGAAGCCGGGATGAAGGTGTTTGGAATTGGGGAAAAGAAAACGCCATTACCTTTTATTTCAGCCTGCGATAAGTTTATCTATTTAGAAATATTAAAAAGTGCCCAGGAAACAACCCGAAGCCCGGCACCTTCTAAAAATACAAATACAGATACGGAAAAAAAAGAAGGTATCCGGTCGGTTGATAAAGGTTTGATCCGACTGATCACGGATAGCATCAATGATATTGCAGATGAAGATGGCTGGGCTTTTTTAGGCAACCTGGGAACACTCTTAATGAAAAGACAACCGGATTTCGATTCAAGGAATTATGGCTTTGTAAAATTGCTTCCTTTGATCAAAAGCATTAATAAATTCCAGATTGATGAGCGTAAGTCGGGAAAAGCGAATATCAAACATGTTTATGTGCGTACAAAATAGGTAGCACTATAACCTCATTCCGGTTTTTATTTCAGGATCAACGAATGCTTATTTAAAACTTGCAACAGCATCAATAGTTTTATGTATATCCTCATCAGAAATAGCATTGTTTAAAAACCAACTTTCAAAAGCAGAGGGCGGGAGATAAATCCCTGATCTCAGCATGTGGTGAAAAAACGAACGAAAAACTTCCTGGTTGCTTCTTGCCGAACTTGCAAAATCAATGACAGGCTCGCCGGTAAAATGAACACTGATCATACTGCCCAGATGGTTGATGCGGATAGCTGTTTTGTTGTGTTGGAAGGCTTTCTTTAATCCTTCTTTTAATTTGGTTGTTTTCTCGTTCAGTTCACTATAGATGGAGGGATTGTTTTTTAATTCATTTAATAAAGTGTAACCGGCAATCATGGCTACAGGATTGCCGCTTAGTGTTCCGGCCTGGTATACCTTACCTGTTGGCGCTATACAATCCATGATCTCTTTCCTGCCGCCAAAAGCTCCTACAGGAAGACCGGCACCAATAACTTTTCCATAAGTCACCAGGTCTGCATCTATCTTCAAAGTTTGTTGGGCGCCACCTGCTGATAGGCGAAAGCCTGTCATTACTTCGTCAAATATCAATACTATATTTTCCGCCGTACACAAACTTCTTAAACCTTCAAGAAATCCTGGTTCCGGTAAAATGCAACCCATGTTACCGGCAACGGGTTCAATGATTATAGCCGCTACCTGGTTTTTATTTTTTTCAATTAATCGTTGCACTGCTTCCAGGTCATTGTATGGTGCGTTGAGCGTATCATCAGCTACTGCTGAAGGAATACCGGGAACATGTTGTATATCTAATGTGGCGGCACCACTTCCTGCTTTGATGAGGAAAGCATCTGCATGCCCGTGATAGCATCCTTCGAATTTTATGAATTTATTTTTTCCGGTATAGCCCCGTGCCAGGCGAATAGCACTCATACAGGCTTCCGTGCCGCTGCTTACCATCCTCACCAGGTCTACATTGGGGGCCATGGATTTTATTAATTCTGCCATCTGGATTTCCAGTTCGGTCGGAGCGCCAAAAGAAGTGCCATCCAATACTTTTTCCCTGATAGCATTTATTACCGGTTCATATGCGTGGCCCAGTATGAGTGGCCCCCAACTTGCGATATAATCAATGTATCGATTGCCATCGGCATCAAATAAATAAGGTCCTTTTCCTTTTTTAAAAAAAATGGGAGTGCCACCTACACCTTTAAATGCTCTTACAGGTGAATTGACACCACCTGGAATGGATTGCTGGGCACGGGCAAAAAGTATTTCGCTGTTTTTGTTCATGACAAATGATGGTTTCTTTATTTCTGTGGATTAGCTTGAGGTAAGAGAGCGGCTGAATAATTAAGAAATTAATTTCACTGCTTTTTTTGCAAAATAAGTGGCGATCATATCGGCTCCTGCACGTTTAATAGAAGTGAGGCTTTCGATGATCGCCTTATCTTCATTGATCCATCCTTTTTCTGCAGCAGCTTTTATCATGGCATATTCACCACTAACCTGGTAAGCGCTTACAGGTACGGTCACTTCGTTTTTTACTTCGCGGATAATATCAAGATATGCCATAGCCGGCTTTACCATCACAATGTCTGCACCTTCTTCAATGTCCATTAACGTTTCTTTGATTGCTTCGCGGCGGTTGGCAAAATCCATCTGGTATGTTTTTTTATCACCAAATCCCGGAGCACTGTCCAGGGCATCTCTAAATGGTCCGTAAAAACAAGAGGCATATTTGGCACTATAACTCATGATGCCCGTTTTGGTAAATCCATTTTTTTCCAATGCAGATCTTATTGCTCCGATTCGTCCATCCATCATATCACTGGGTGCTACAAAATCGGCACCGGCTGTTGCATGACTGACACTCATTTTAGCCAACGCTTCTACAGTTTCATCGTTGATAATTTCTCCATCCTTAACTATACCATCGTGCCCGTAAGTAGAATAAGGATCTAAGGCTACATCCGTCATTACCAACATGCCGGGTACCGCATTTTTAATGGCCTTAATGCTGCGTTGCATCAATCCATTTGCATTCCAGGCCTCTTTACCTGTATTATCTTTTTCCTCATCCTTACATTTTATAAAAAGTAAAACAGATTTAATTCCCAGGTTCCATAATTCTTTAACTTCTTTAACTGTAAAATCGATGGTATTGCGGTAATAGCCCGGCATGGATGGTATTTCCATTTTTATATTTTCTCCTTCATCAATAAAAAGAGGAGCAATAAAATCTGCAGGCGTCAAAATAGTTTCAGCTACCAGGCTGCGTATGGAAGGGTTGTTCCTGGCTATTCTGTTTCGTCTTTGTAAATGCATAAGATTATTTTTATCCTACCCGGCCGGTATTCTTTTATATCCATTTTACCGGGTGCAGGCAAAGTTGCAACAATTTATTTTCCTCGCTGCCGGGTTCAGGATGGTGGTCATAAACCCATCTTGCCCTCGGCGGCAGGCTCATTAAAATACTTTCAGTACGGCCATTGGTTTTTAATCCAAACAACGTTCCCCTGTCATGGATAAGGTTAAATTCAACATAACGTCCACGCCTGATTTCCTGCCACTCAATTTCGCGTTGACCGTACGTTAAATTCTTTCTTCTTTTTACGATAGGAATATATGCGTTTAAAAAAGCATTACCATTTGACTGTTGAAAAGTGAACAGCTTTTCTGCATCTTGCACATCGGCCGGCCGCATTTGATCATAAAATACACCTCCGATACCCCGCATTTCATGGTTGCGGTGTGTATTGGAAAAATATTTGTCACAATCTTTTTTAAAATTTTCGTACCATGTTTCCCCGAAAGGATCAAGTGCATTTTTCAGCACCTGGTGAAAATGCCGGGCATCCTCTGCAAAAACATAATAGGGAGTCAGATCAGAGCCGCCTCCAAACCAGGAATCACAAAGCTGATCATTGTCATCATACAATTCAAAGTACCGCCAGTTGGCATGTACAGTGGGAACATAAGGATTTAATGGATGTATAACCAAAGACAACCCACAGGCAAACCATTTGCTTCCATTCATTTTTAATTGCTGCCTCATGAGGTCTGTTACATCACCACTTACAACCGATGAATTTACTCCTCCCTTTTCAATTATTTTTCCATTGGTCAAAATCCGGGTGTCTCCACCACCTCCGCCTTCCCTTTCCCATTTATCAGAGACGAAAACTGCCTGGCCATCCTCTTCTTCCAGCGCTTTGCAAATGGTATTTTGCAATTCCAGAATATATTGGATCCACCTGGTCTTTATTGAATTTATTTCTGTTTGTTCTGCCACCGGAACTTATAATTAATCCTGGTTGAATGTTTACCTATTACTAAAATGAGAATGAAATCATTTTTCAAATAATCCTTTGACCTGCTCTCAGCTAACTAACTCCTGCTTCCACTCCTTTACCGTATCCACAAATGCTTTTGCATGATCCACAGGAACATTGGGTAAAATGCCGTGACCCAGATTTGCAATATGCTTCTGACCACCAAATGCCATCAACATTTTTTTTGTTTCTTTTTGGATGACAGGAATAGGAGATAATAATTTGGCGGGATCAAAATTTCCTTGCAAAACTATTTCTGTCCCCGCCAATTGCCTGGCCATTTTTGGGGTAGTGCACCAGTCAATGCCTAATGCGCTGGCACCAGTCTGTGCCATGGCTTCCAGGCTATGCCAGGCACCTTTGGCAAAAACAATTACGGGTGCTTTATCTTTCAGGGCATTTACTATCTGACGGATATATTGTAAGGAGTATTCTTCAAAATCTGCCGGGCTCCACAGGCCTCCCCATGAATCGAATACCTGCACCGTATCTGCACCCGCTTCAATTTGTTTTTGCAGATAGGAAATAGTCGTATCCGTTATCATCTGCAGCAGACGATGAGCCGTTTCAGGTTGAGTATAGCAAAATATTTTTGCTTCGTCGAATGTTTTTGATCCTTTTCCCTGCACCATATAACAGAGTAAGGTCCATGGTGCACCGGCAAAGCCGATCAATGGCACACGTCCGTTCAATTCCTGTTTGATTAATTTAATGGCATCGAATACATAAGACAGCGTTTCCCCGGCATCCGGCACCCGGATACGGGAAAGATCCTGCTCGTTTTTAATTGGGTCTGGCAAAAGAGGACCTTTATTTTCCACCATTTGCACTTCTAATCCCATGGCCTGGGGCACTACCAAAATATCAGAAAATAAAATAGCCGCATCTACGCCTATTATATCTACGGGTTGTAAGGTAATCTCGCAGGCCAGTTCTGGTTTCTGGCAACGTTCAAAGAAGCTGTATTTTTCCCTTAGTCTCATATATTGAGGTAAGTAACGGCCTGCCTGGCGCATCATCCATACCGGTGGGCGTTCCACAGTCTCTCCTCGCAGGGTTCTTAATAAAAGGTCATTTTGTACTTTATTCATATGGAAATAGTAGTTAAAAGTTTAGGAATTTTATCGACTAACCGGCATCATTCTTAATATAATTTATGGCCTGCTCTATCAGTTTGCTTTTATCTGGTTCATGACCGGTAACAATTTTATTTGCAGCATATTTTTTTATGGATTCCTCTGTAGTCTTTCCCATTACAAAAAGGGTCGTTTTATCAGAAATGCTGTTTTTGCTAAAGAAACTTTCTGCTGCACTGGGACTGAAAAATAAAATGGCATCATAATTTTTATCAACCTTAACCGGTACCAGGGATGTGTAATATACCACTATCTCTGTAACGGTAATTCCATTTTGCCGTAGTGTGTCCGGTAACTCATTTCTTCTCAGGTTTCCACAAAAAAAAGTCAATTCGTTACCATCAATATGTGGCAGGATTTTTTCGGCTAGTGCCTTTGCAGTGGAAGCCGTTTTTTTAATGGCTTCTTCACCAAAATATTTCCTGGCCAGTTTATATGTTGTATTACCGATGCAGAAAATAGTCCAGTCGGGCTTCTGATCCTGCAAGTAATTCGTCACTGATTTAACAGCGTTACTGCTTGTGAAAACAACAATTTTATTTGGACCAAAGGTAGCCTGTATTTGTTGCCGGACATTTTCAGAAATTTCGGTAGATATAGCTGTGAAAGGTATTACATCAACATCAACATCCCTGTTTGACGAAAGGTTTAATTCCGCTTTTTCCACCGGCCCGGTACATAGTATAATTTGCTTAGTTGTTGCCATTTCGGATCTCCTCTGAAATTTCTTTTCCTCCTTTCAATAATATTTCCCGGGCGGCATCAATTCCGCAGTTTTCTGCCTCCGGCATTTCCATTGTTTTTTCCACCTCAACTTTCTTGGTTCCGTCAAGTGATAAAATATGTCCTTTAAAATGTATTGAATTATTCTTCATTTGTGCAAGGGCACTGATTGGGGTAGAACAGCCGCCTAATAAAGTTCTGAGAAAATCCTTTTCGATTCCTGTACATAAGGAAGTTGTTTCATCATTCAGATTGCGACAGGCATCCAGGGTAAATTTATCATCCTGCCGGGCAACCACCATAATGGCTCCCTGTGCAGGGGCGGGTAACATCCAATCGATCACCATGCTGTTTTCCGGGCGCAACTCAATCCGTTCAAGACCTGCCTGGGCAAATATGGCTGCATCCCAATTCTGGTCACTTAATTTTCTCAATCTTGTATTAACGTTTCCCCGGAGATTATGAATTTGATGATGCGGAAATCTGTTGAGCCATTGTGCTTTTCTGCGAAGGCTGCTGGTAGCCACTCCTGCCACATAATTTTCCTGGTTAAGGAACTCTCCGTTTGTTTTAAATACAAGTAGATCATGGACAGGTCCTCTTTCCAAAACGGCTGCCTGCATAATTCCTGCAGGTAATTGGGTGGGCACATCTTTCATAGAATGAACGGCCACGTCAATTTTATTATTCAATAAAGCGGTATCAAGACTACGGGTAAATATTCCCTGCACGCCCATTTCATATAGGGGAGTTTGTAAATCAATATCACCTTCGCTTTTGATATAAACCAGTTCTGCATCAAAATCATACTGAAATAAAAGTTTTTTCACCTCAGTAGCCTGCCAGACGGCCAACTGACTTTCTCTTGTTCCAATACGAATAATTTTTTTCATTGGAACTTCTTAAAGTTTAATAAAATGAGCAGGAGGAGGGAACAAGGGTTCAGCAGGTGAAATATTATTTTCGATTTTAAATAAGGTATATTTTTTTTTGCTGACGTTATCATTTGATTTAATGGCCGGGTTGTTTTTTATAGCCAGCTTCACTTTACTCTACCGGCAAAAAGAGGATCAACTCGCTTCGGAGGAAATAAATTCGTTGATGGCTTCAATATAATTACACCCACCCTGGTTCCGGACACGGATTTTAGTGGCCATGCCGTTTATCACCCGTTGAATTTTTTCGTCTGCCTTATTTCCTTCTATGTTTATTGTGGATGAATAATTGGAAAATAAAGCCGAAGTATGAATTTCTTTAAGTTTTATTTTGACCGCTTTAAAGATGGGAGCATGTTTGCGCATTAACAACCAGTCAACAAACTCTGTCATATACCGGGTTATGATTGCTTTTGCTTTCGGTACTTCCGCCTGTCGTTTGGCCAGCGTTTCGTCTTTTAATTTTGAAAGCTCATCGATATTAACGATGGTGACATTGGCCAGCTCTCTTGCAGGCTGCTCCACATTGTAGGGAACCGAAAGATCAATAATCAATTTTTGACCTTTTCCTGCCAGGTGATTGCGGAGGATAGTAGGAGCTGGAGCATTTGTTGCAACCAGGATTATATCTGCTGAAGCAATTTGCTCAGGTAAATTTTCAACCGGTTCATAATGCAAGCCCAATTCATCTGCAAGAGCAGATGCCTTTTCTCCTGTCCTGTTTATTAGCGTGATATTTTTAGTATCGAGGTAATCAACCAGGTTTTTACAGGTATTACGGCCGATTTTTCCTGTTCCCAGCAACACAATTTTTTTCTCCCCTACATTCAATACTTTTTCCCTGATGTATTGTACTGCTGCAAAGGATACCGATACAGTTCCACCGCTTATTGACGTTTCGTTCTTTATTGCTTTTGATGATTGTAAAACAAAATTCACTAACCGGTCTGTAAACGCCCCGATACAACCATGCTGTTTAGAAAACTTAACCGCAGCTTTTATCTGGCCAACAATTTCGTAGTCCCCTAAAATTTGAGAATCTAATCCAGCACTTACTTCAAAGAGGTGTTGAATGGCTTCCTTTCCCTGTTTGATGTATGCCAGTTTGTTGAAAGTGATTATGTCAGCCTGGGTTTGAGAACAAAGCAGTTGAATGAGTTGTTGGGCATTTTCAGCAAATCCATAGATCTCAGTACGGTTACAGGTAGAAAGTATAAACAATTCATTTAACCCAAATGAGGAAGCAGTATCAAGAATAGATGCATATTGTACGCTATTGATAGCAAACTCTCCACGTGTGGGGGCATTACTTTTTTTATAATTGATCCCGGCAGTAAAAAATTTAGAAAGATCCGTGGGCCGTTGAATACTCATTTTTTATAATTGCTTGAAGACTTTTACAAAAATACCGTTGACCACCTCAAGTTGGTAAAAAGTCTGTCATTGCATTGTCATTTTAAGCATGAATTGCCAAAAAACAGGATGAAAGCCAATTTTCATTGCACGAATTATAATGCAAAGTATACTAACATGGAAATTATTGGAGTAGTTACCTTTGCAAACCCCTGAATGGGTTTTTTAAAAATGAAAAGAGGAATATTATTAATGAACCTGGGTTCACCGGATTCTACCGAAGTAAAGGATGTAAAACGCTACCTCGACGAATTTTTGATGGACGGAAGAGTTATAGATTATCCCTGGCTGTTCAGGGCATTGCTGGTGAAAGGAATTATAACCCCGTTCCGTGCCTCTAAATCTGCTGAAGCGTATAAAACAATATGGACAAAGGAGGGATCGCCGTTGGTCGTATTGACCCGGCAATTGCAAGATGAACTTCAGTCGATGGTAAATGAGCCTGTTGAAATCGCCATGCGTTATGGTAGTCTTACTCCTGAAAAAGGATTTGATGCTTTATTAAAACGGGAACCTTCATTGGATGAGGTGATAGCTGTTCCTCTTTATCCGCATTATGCCATGGCTTCTTACGAAACAGCCGTAGAGCATGCCAGGGAAACACATCGAAAGAAAAAATATTCCTTCGCTCTGCGCTTTATTAAACCTTTCTTTGACAATTCCTCCTACATAAATGCACTGGCAGATAGCATTAAACCTTATTTGAAAGAAAGCTTTGATCATATATTATTCAGTTATCATGGTATTCCGGCGAGGCATATACACCGGGATGATCCTTCGGTAACAAAACAATGCCTGGCATTGGAAGGAACCCAATGTGTTCCCGGAGCTAAGGGATCAGGTACCTGTTACAGGCGCCAGGTAATTACCACTTCTCAACTGGTGATGCAGCAATTGGATATTCCTTCTGATAAGTATAGTTTGTCCTTTCAATCGCGGCTGGGAAAAGGATGGCTGGAACCTTTTACAGACAAAAGGCTTGAAGAAATGCCCGGGGAGGGAATAAAAAATCTATTGATACTTTGCCCGGCATTTGTAAGTGATTGCCTGGAGACGCTTGAAGAAATTGAAGAAAGGGGAAAGGAAATTTTTATGAAGGCAGGCGGGCATTCTTTTAAAATGATTCCTTGTCTTAATACACATCCGGCATGGGTTGATACATTAAGGACCTGGATGGGCGATATTTCTGATGGTAAAAAGGAAATGTTATTAGATTGAGAAAGTTAGCCAGTTTGACGTTATTAATTTTGGGTATTAATTGCTACAATTCGTTCAAATATTTTACATTTTTAGTTAGGGAAAAAGGTAACGGCATGTATTTATATGTAAAAGCGCTGCATATTATTTTTATTGTAACCTGGTTTAGCGGTATGTTTTATATAGTGCGGCTTTTTATTTATAATACCGAAGCTGCGGAAAAATTGGAACCCGAAAAGAGCATACTGCAAGCCCAGTTTTCAATTATGATCAGGAGATTGTGGCTCGGGATCACATGGCCTTCGGCAATCCTTACACTTATATTCGGATTATGGCTTTGGCATTTTTATGGTTACACGCCTGAATGGCTGTTTATTAAATTGTGTTTTGTTGCCGGATTATATCTTTATCACTTTTCAATACATATTATTTACCGGCAGCAGGTTGCTGGTATTTTTAAATATAGCTCTCAGCAATTGCGTATTTGGAATGAGGTGGCAACCCTTTTCCTCGTTTCCATTGTTATCCTGGTAGTAGTAAAACAGAATTTGAGTTGGGTATGGGGCATTACTGGATTGATTTTATTTGTGGTCATATTGATGTCGGGTATAAAAATTTACCGGCTTATAAGATTCCGAAATAAATAATCAAGAGAAAAATTCCTTTTCTGACCTTTGGTAAAAGCAACTTTATAATCTGAAAAAATGATATCTATTGCTGCAGCCAGGCAAATGATTTTGTCTCTTCCAGAAGTAGAGGAAAAGTCTCACTTCGGCAGACCAGATTTCCGGATACGGAATAAAATATTTGCTTCCTTGCATGAGGATAAACATTGTGTGATGGTCAAACTTTCTATACTTGACCAATCTGTATTTTGTGCTTTTGATCCATTAATCATATTTCCAGTGCCGGGCGGCTGGGGACAAAAAGGAGCTACACTGGTAAACCTGAAAAGAGTCAGGAAATCCGTGTTGATGGATGCATTAATTACTGCCTGGAAAACCGTAGCACCTCCCTCGTTATTGAAAAAATACTTCACTGAGCAATAGAAGAATTTAATGGTAATTTTAGTGCATCCTTTCTGAGCAATCATGAAGTATTTACTATTCTTTCTTTGTATGATTCCTGAAACACTGCTATCGCAGAAAATAAACAACATCACACCCGCCCTTGATTCTATTTTTAATGACTTTTTTAAGTATGGAGAGCCTGGCGGAGCGGTGTTACTGGCAAAAGACAATAAAGTTTTTTATAAAAAAGGATATGGTGTAGCGGATATAAATTCAACAGAACCCATTACCACCCAAAGCTTATTTAATTTAGGATCGGTCAGCAAAACCTTTGTTGCTTATGGCATTTTAAGACTTGCCCAGGATGGCAAATTATCGCTGGAAGATGATCTGGTTAAATATTTCCCTGATTTTGAAAATCAGGAAATAGCCAGGCAAATCAGGCTCTATCATTTACTCACCCACACATCGGGGTTGCCGGATAGCAGGAAGATTAAAGAGGAGCATGAATTTTATCTTACAGCAAAAGATGAAGAAAATTTCGCCCCATTAAAGCAAACGCAACACCTGGAATTTGTACCTGGAACAAAATATAAGTATTCTAATCCTGCTTTTAACGGGCTTGCCCTTGTAATTGAAAAAGTAACTGGTAAAAAGTGGCAAGAGTACATTAAAAGATTGATTTTTAAGAATGCTAAAATGAAGAACTCGACAATAACAGATGGCGCACATCCTCAACAGAATGTTTCCCATGGTTATATTTTGAATACTAAAAGCGAGTTTGAAGAACTTGATTATGGAGAAGAGCCCACATTTGCTGCGGCCGGTAATGGTGGGGTTTGGAGCAGCGTTGAGGAACTTTGGTTGTACGAGAAGGCGATTCAAAAAAATTTGTTTTTGGAAAAAGAGTGGGTCGATTTATCAAGGACAGTTTTTCCCCTTGCAGAATGGAAAGATACAATAGCTCCCGGGTTAGGGTTAAGCTGGTTTATTACCAGGGATATGACTATGAAAATGATCGGGCACCGGGGTTCGCAAGGTGGTTTTGTCAGTGATTATGTTTGGTTGCCGGAGAAAAAAATATTTTTTGTATTGTTGTGCAATATTCCAAAGCCGGTTCTGGAAATAAGGACCCGGGTTTTTGAATGGCTGCAGCAATTAAACTGGCTGGAATAAAATTGGTTTTTGTTAAGATTATTACCCATATTATAATTTGTATGAAGCAAATCGTTTTTATTATTTTATCATTCATGTTTTTTTCTCTTTTTCTCATCGGCTTTGTGAAGAACGAAAAAAAGCCGGAAGAAAATGGACTGTCTGTTATCGCCTATTATTCAGGTAATAGCTCCGCCATAGATAAATATCCAGTGCAAAAGCTTACGCAAATTATTTTCAGTTTTTGTCACCTGAAGGGTAATCGGTTAAACGTAGATAATAAGGCGGATTCTGTCACAATAAAGAAACTGGTTTCATTAAAAAATAATAATACCGGATTGAAAGTATTATTGTCACTGGGTGGTTGGGGTGGATGCGAATTTTGTTCACCGGCCTTTTCAACAGAGAAAGGCAGAGCAGAATTCGCGGAATCAGTAAAGGAGATCAATGATTATTTTGGAACAGATGGCATTGACCTTGATTGGGAATATCCGGCTATTGAAGGTTATCCCTCCCATGCTTTTAAACCTGAGGATAAGCCTAATTTCACTGCGCTGGTGAAGGAATTGCGAAAAACTCTGGGAAAGAAACATCAAATTAGCTTTGCAGCCGGTGGGGTTACTAAATTTCTTGAACAATCTATTGAATGGGAGGAGGTGATGCCTTGGGTAAATAACGTTAACCTGATGAGTTATGACCTGGTAAACGGTAATAGTACCACTACTGGTCATCATACCCCCCTGTATTCTACTCCTGCACAAAAGGAATCTGCAGATAACGCTATCAGTTACCTGCTTTCAATTGGAGTGCCAGCCGAAAAAATTGTAATTGGTGCCGCTTTTTATGCACGAACCTGGGAAAACGTAAACAATGTTGGTAGGGGTTTGTACCAAAACGGTAAGTTTAAAAGCTTTATAGCTTATGACCAGTTTGATAAGCGGCTGTCAAAAAACGATGGGTTTGTATTTTACCATGATAAAACGGCAAAAGCACCATATGCCTACAATATTTCAAATAAAACATTTGCTACGTTTGATGATGCACTTTCAATAAGGAACAAAACCCAATATGCAATCAATAAGGGACTTAAAGGAATCATGTTTTGGGAACTTACCCTTGACAAAAGCAGTGGCGGTTTGCTTGACGTTATAGACCAGGTAAAAAAGGCAAATTGACCTCCCTCATATTTAACTGTTATTGGTGAATCCCTTTCTTTCCTTTGGGTGGATAGGTGTAACTTTATAGCATTCTGAATCCCGCTAATGAAATGGGCCCTCACCATATCTATTTTTTTTATCTCCCCTGTTTTGTTTTCACAGGGAAATAAACAAGGTTTAAAAATTAGTCGAAAAGATCGGACCAGTGAGTCAATAAACCTGGTCGCTTTATCGCAACAACTAACCCTTGCTTGTTCTACTGACAGGCAAAAAGTAAGTGCTATTTTTTACTGGATCACAGAAAATATCTCTTATAGAACAAAACCTATCTATAGCAGGAAAAGAAACTCTCCTGATTTGATTGAAGAAATGCATGATACCCTCGCTTTAAAACCGCTGGATGAAAGAGTAGCGGAAACGGTTTTGCAGGACAGGGTTGCTGTTTGTGATGGATATGCCAGGCTTTTTAAATCGTTGTGCAGTTACAACGGTATAAAGGCAGAAGTGATCAACGGATATGCACGTACGGAAACCGGAAAGAAGATTCAGCGATTTCGGCCCAATCATTCATGGAATGCAGTGTGGGTAGATAGCAGCTGGCAATTGCTTGATGTTACCTGGGCAAGTGGTTTTATTTCCTGGCATGGCGGTGAATTTGTCAGGCATTTAGACGAACAATATTTTTTATCAGCTCCGGATCAATTCATTCGTGAACACTATCCGGATGATCTGCGATGGACATTAATGGAAAATCCTCCTTTGATGGCCGAATTCAGGCATTCGCCATTCAGGCAAAAGGCATTTACCAAGTACAATATTCTTTCCTATTTACCTGAAAAAGGTGTTATAGAAGCGGCACCCGGTGATACAATAACGATTGTTTTAGAAACGGCTAATGCCTGGAAAGACCAACAGGTGAGCAGCGATCCATTTTTAGACACTACCATTTATTCAACTTCAATATCAGCCTTGCTTAGACCTACAGATCCTATAAATGGCAAAATATTTTATAGTTATATAGTCAACTTGCCAACAATTGAGTGGCTATATATTTTGTACAATGAAGATATTATACTTAGGTATAAATTATTGATCAAAGACAATCGCTCAGGTTTAGCCGTCGCTGATCGGTAGATCTCCCACTAAATATCTATTAAAAACAAGGTTTCCAGCCAGGTACATCAACCTTTAAGAGGGTAAATAAATTATTTTCATACCCGGGGTACACAATTTTGAATCTGAATCTGCGTTTCAACTTTATCCAATATTTGTAAAACCAATATCCTGTTTTATGAGAAATCTTTACCCCAATGACCAGGCACATATTGCCGAGGAATTTCAATTCATGGATGATCATACAACGCAAACGGCCCATCTGGCCTACTTAAAAATTAATTCTTACAAACTCTCCCTTTATAATGCTGCTTTTTGTATGAGTCGCGACGACCTGGCAGGCATTATTAAAAGTAGCCTTCTTAATTATACGGATCCTGAAGCGTTGCTTGCAGACCTGGGTTTCTTTAACGCCGAGATATATAATTAGAACTGGACATTATTGAATATTGCCGGCAACACTTTTTATTGCCGCAGGGCCACCGGCATATTTTAATTCAAGAATAATCCTGACTTTTTCTATCCGCTCCGGTGTCTATAACCCTTTTTTATCAGTTGGTTTTGATAAAAGGTATCTGGTCATAAATATTCCTCCGGCACCACTATCGTTTTGGCTTAAGGTAAGGGATGTCACATAATCGAGCTTCCAACCGTTATCTGTATAACTTTTCAGTGTTTTAATAATTTTCTCTTCATTGTTTTTTATGTTCTTAAAATTAATGCCGGCCATGCTAAATAGGTTTTCGATATCCGTTTCTTTTTGAGATCCATCCGGGTTGGTGATAATCATTTTGGAGCGGCCTAATCCTCCGGCAAGAACAGATTCTACTGTATTGATCTGCATAAAATCCATCACCGTTTCTGTTTTTGATTCCTGGGCAAAAATGTTACCGGCGAATGCAAGACCGGCGATAAGAAGCAGAAAGAAATTTTTCATATTAAATAATTTTAAAGCAAATCTATTAGCTGCATGCAATAGTTCCAATTTCATTCTGTGTCAATTGATAAAAAGCAGGGGTGAAGTGTAAAGCGCAGCATAAACCCTTAATATATATACCTGGCAATTCAGGATTTAGATATAATAAGGTTGATGAACTATGGGAAAGAAAATCAATCGACCAAAATGGGTTTCTCAACCTGCCAGCACTTTTTTCTTTAGCATACCCGCCGCTTTTGTATAACCTCCTTCCGCACCATCTACAAAATGAATATGATCTTCATTCATATTACGGACATAACAGGACATGACGGATTCTTTACTTACAAAAATACCGTAATTGATATCGCCTCTTTGTTCATATTCGTCGAGGGTCTCCATCAGCTGTTCCCGTTGTTTGAAGGTGCCTGAAATAACTGTATTTATTTTTCCATCAATAACCAGGGTGTCGGACATATCGACCAGTTGGAGCAAATATTTTTTTCCCTTTTTGGTTTTAAAATAAAAAATACCAAGTATGGTGGTAATCCATTTATTTAAAAGGTATAATGGCCGGTATCCGCCAAACTTGGTCCTCATTTCCAATTTGATGTTTTCCAGGGTTGACTTCAGCTTCAACATAGGCACCGAAATGGGCTTTCTGTTTTCGGGTTCGCCATATATTTTATCCAGCATGTCGATTACTTTTTTAAAAACAAGGGCTTGCTTTTCACTTTGAGGCGCCGTAACAAGCAGACTCACTATTTCATTATATTCTACAGGGGGTTTTACCTTGTCCCATCTGCATTGCATACCGGTAAGATCCAGTTCTTCTTTTCCGGGTTCAAGTAAAAGAGAATAGTCCTCACCTTTTATCACTTTCTCCGCATAAATAAGTCCGTCACCCAACAAAACGGGAATAGAAAAA